>DASXIR010000235.1:0-49583 GCA_036497895.1 Vicinamibacterales bacterium
GAACCGTGAACCACGGTGATCGACGGCGTCGCCGACACCGTCGGAAACAGCGACGCACGCGCAATCCGCACCTGATCGCGCGCTTCGCGATAGCGCGCCATCGCCGCAATCACGTTCTGGTTCGACACCTCCACCTCGGACTCGAGCGCGTTGAGCTGCGCATCGTTGTACAGCTCCCACCATCGCCCGCGGGGAATGCCCTCGTTCGGCTGCGCTTCCTTCCAACCTTCGGGCGGAGCCTCCTTGAACGCTGGTGCGCTTGGAGCGGCCGGACGGGTGTAGTTCGGTCCAACCGCGCACCCTGTGGCGACGACCGCGAGCAGCGCCAGCACCAACCGCCGGATCATGCCGCTCCTCCTGACTCCCTGGCCCGGAGCGGTCCTGCGCTCGTCCCGCGCCACCACTGCTGCAGCCGGTCGAAGTAGAGGTAGACCACCGGCGTCGTGTAGAGCGTCAGCACCTGACTGACCAGCAATCCGCCGATGATGGTGATGCCGAGCGGCCGCCGCAGTTCGTAACCGGTGCCGCTGCCGATCGCCAGCGGCAGCGCGCCGAGCATCGCCGCCATGGTCGTCATCAGAATCGGCCGAAAGCGCAGCAGACACGCTTCGAAGATGGCGTCGCGCGAGTTCTTGCCACCGTTGCGTTCGGCCGCCAGCGCGAAGTCAACCATCATGATCGCGTTCTTCTTGACGATGCCGATCAGCAGAATGATGCCGATCATCGCGATCACCGTCAGCTCGGTGTGGGTGATCATCAACGCCAGCAACGCTCCGACACCCGCCGATGGAATCGTCGAAAGGATCGTAATCGGGTGGATGTAGCTCTCGTAGAGCACGCCGAGGACGATGAACACGGCCGCCAGGGCCGTGGCCACCAGCACGGGCTCGCTGCCAAGCGACTGCTGGTAGGCCTCGGCGGTCCCCGCGAACATCGTGTGGATCGTGGCCGGCAGGCCGACCGTCTCCGCGGCCCGATCGATCGCGCCGACCGCATCGCCGAGTGCAACACCAGGCGCTAAATTGAACGAGATCGTGACGGACGGAAACAGCCCCTGATGGGTCACTGCAAGTGGCGCGGTCGCCGGCGCCCACGCTGCAAACGCGCGCAGCGGCACTTCCTGTCCCTGCGGTGAGATCACGAACACATCGTCGAGCGCCGTCGCACTCTGCCAGTACCGCGGGGCTACCTCCATCACAACGTGATACTGGTTCTGACCGCGATACATGGTCGACACCTGACGCTGACCGAAGGCATCGTAGAGCGTGCCATCGATCAACGCGGAGGTGATGCCATAGCGCGCGGCCTCGTCGCGATCGTAATCCACCAGCGCCTGCAGGCCGTGGTTCTGCTGGTCGCTGTTGACGTCGTTGATGATCGGGATGTGCTGGAGCTGACCCAGCATCTTCGGCGCATACGTCGCCAGGTCGGCGAGATTGTCGCCCTGCATGGTGAACTCGTATTGGGCGTTGCTTTGTCGTCCGCCGACCCGCACATCCTGTGAGGCCTGCAGGTAAAGCGTCGCGCCGGGCACCCGCGCCAGTTTCGGCCGAAGCCGCGCGATGATCTCATCCGCGCGCGCGTCGCGATCCTCCAGCGGCTTCAACGCAATGAACAATCGTGCCGCGTTGGTGGTGCCGCCTCCCCCGCCGCTGAAGCCGACGGTGTCCGCAACCGCCGGGTCCGCCTTGACGATGTTGATCATGCGCAGCAACAGGCCGTTCATCGATTGAAAAGAACTGTCCTGGTCGGCTTGAATCGACCCGCCGAGGCGACCAGTGTCCTGCTGAGGGAAGAAGCCTTTGGACACGTGGAGAAAGAGGTAGCCCGTGAGTCCAATCGTCCCGAGCAGGATCACCAGCGTGACGATGGCGAATCGCAGCGCGACTTCGAGCGTCCGTCCGTAGCCACGAACGAGTGCATTGAAGACGCGCTCACTCCATTCGTAGAAGCGGCCGTGATGCTCCTGCTCCTTGAGCAGATGGGCGCACATCATCGGTGTCGCGGTCAGCGAAATCGCCATCGAGATGATGATCGCCGCCGCCATCGTGACCGCGAATTCGCGGAACAGGCGGCCGACGATGCCGCTCATCAGCAGCAACGGGATGAACACGGCGACCAGCGAGACGCTCATCGACATCACCGTGAACCCGATTTCCTCGGCACCGATCAGCGCCGCTTCGACCGCACCCTTGCCCTGCTCCCGATACCTGGTGATGTTCTCGATGACGACGATCGCATCGTCCACCACGAAGCCCGTGGAGATCGTCAGCGCCATCAATGACAGGTTGTCGAGGCTGTAGCCGAGCAGGTACATCACGCCAAACGTCCCGATCAGCGACAGCGGAACCGCAACGCTCGGAATCATCGCGGTTCGGGGGCTGCGCAGGAACGCAAACACCACCAGAATCACCAGCACGATCGAGATGATCAGCGTCCGCTCGACGTCGCGAACCGAGGCACGGATGGTCGTCGTCTGATCGGTCACCACGGCGACGTCGATGGCCTGCGAAATCGACGCCTTGACACGCGGCAGCACCTCGCGAACGCCGTCCACGGTCTTGATGATGTTCGCGCCCGGTTGCCGGAACACGATCACCATGACCGCCGGCTGACCGTTCACGTAGCCCGCGGTTCGAATATCCTCGACCGAGTCCTCTGCCTGACCCACGTCACTGATTCGGACTCCGGAACCGTTCCGATACGCGACGATCAACGGCCGGTAGTCCACCGCTTTCAGCAGCTGATCGTTCGCACCCACCTCCCAACGCTGGCCGTTGGCCGACACCTGTCCCTTTGGGGTGTTGGCGTTGGTGCCGGCAATCGCGGTGCGCACCTGCTCGAGGCCGACCCCGTATTTGTTCAGCATCGCCGGATTCAATTCGACCCGGACCGCCGGCAGCGCGCCGCCGCCGACCACGACCTGTCCGACGCCGCGGATCTGCGACAGCGATTGCGCCATCACGGTGGAGGCGGCGTCGTAGATCTCGCCTTTGGTGAGAGTCGCCGAGGTCAACGACAGGATCATGATCGGCGAGTCGGCAGGATTCACTTTGCGGTAGTTGGGATTCGAGGGCAGGTTGGCCGGCAGGTAGCCTCGCGCCGCGTTGATCGCCGCCTGGACATCGCGGGCAGCCGCGTCGATGTCGCGATCGAGATCGAATTGCAGCGTGATGCTGGTCGCGCCGAGCGAGCTCGACGAAGTCATCTGGGTGACAGCCGCGATCCGGCCGAACTGCCGTTCGAGCGGCGTCGCGACCGCCGACGCCATCGTCTCGGGGCTGGCTCCGGGCAACGCCGCCGACACCGAAATCGTCGGAAAGTCCACCTGCGGCAACGGCGACACCGGCAGCAATCCGAACGCGACCGCACCGGCCAGACCGAGCGCCGCCATCAGCAGCGTCGTTGCGACCGGCCGGCCGATGAACGGTGCGGAAATGCTCACGTGCCGCTCGCTGGCGCCGGTTGCGCACCGGCCTGGTCCGGTCCCGCTGGTTGCGCGTCATGCCGGTGCGGCGCGAAGCGCGTCGCCAGCCGGTCGAACCAGAGATAGATGACCGGGGTCGTATAGAGCGTCAGCAACTGACTCACGAGCAGTCCGCCGACGATGGCGATCCCGAGCGGACGCCGCAGTTCGGATCCGGTGCCGGTACCGAGCGCCAGCGGGACGCCGCCGAACAACGCCGCCAGCGTGGTCATCATGATCGGGCGGAAGCGCAGCAGGCTTGCCTCGCGAATCGCGTCGAGTGGCGGCTTGTGCTCGTGGCGCTCGGCCTCGAGCGCGAAGTCGATCATCATGATCGCGTTCTTCTTGACGATGCCAATCAACAGCACCAGCCCAATCAAGGCGATGATGCTGAAGTCGGTATGCGTCAGCAGCAGAAACACCAGGGCACCGACGCCGGCGGACGGCAGCGTGGAGAGAATGGTCAGCGGGTGGATGTAGCTTTCGTACAACACCCCCAGGACGATGTACACGGTGACGACCGCGGCAAGAATCAACAGCGGCGTATTGGTGAGCGAATTCTCAAACGCCGCAGCTGCGCCCTGAAACTGAGCCTGAATGCTGGCCGGCATCTGCAGGGCGTCCTTGGCCTTATTCACGGCAGTGACGGCGTCGCCGAGCGAGGCGCCGGGCGCGAGATTGAACGACAGCGTCACGACCGGAAACTGCCCCTGGTGATTGACCGTGATCGGCGCCGTCGTCGGCTCGACGCGCAGCAACGCGCTGAGGGGCGCCTGGTTGCCGTTCGGAAAGGCGGTTGACGATGCAGACGGTCCGGCTCCGAACGCGCCGTTCGTGGCGGTGGTCACGGACGAAGACGACGCGGCTGCCGGAGCGCTGCCCGACGAGGGTCGGCCCGTGGTGCTGGCGGCGGCACCGCCTGAAACCACGCCGCCGCTTGACGGCGTCGCCGTTGCGGTCGCCACGCCCGATCGAATGAAGACGTCACGCAGGTCCTCCGGATGGGTCTGGAACTGCGGTTCGACCTCGAGGATGACGTGGTACTGATTCAGCTGCGTGAACATCGTCGAAATCTGGCGCTGGCCGTACGAGTCGTACAGCGTCTGATCGATCGTTGCCGGGGTGATGCCGAGGCGTGAGCCGGTCTCGCGATCGAACACGAGCTGCGCGCGCAGGCCCAGGGCCTGCTGATCGCTGGCCGCGTCGCGAATCTCCGGCAACTGCTGCAGCTTGGCGAGCATCCGTGGCGCCCACGCATTCAGCTCCTCGGCGTTGGGATCCTCGAGTGTGTACTGGAATTGCGTGCGGCTGACGCGATCGTCCACCGTGATGTCCTGCACCGGCTGCATGTAGACGCCGACCCCGGAAATGCCGGCCAGTTTCGGCTGCAGGCGCCGGATGATTTCGGTGGCGTTGGCGTCCCGCTGCTCGAGCGGCTTGAGATTGATCAGGACGCGACCGTTGTTGAGCGTCGTATTGGTCTGGTCGATTCCCACGAACGAAGAGAGGCTCTCGACGCCGGGATCCTGGCTGATCACCGCAACGGCCCGCTTCTGCAGCGCCACCATCTCCGGAAACGACACGGTCTGCGAGGCGACCTACACGGCCTGAATGACTCCGGTGTCCTGCACCGGAAAGAAGCCCTTCGGGACCATGACGAACAGCAGCGCCGTCAGCGCAAGCGTCACCACGAATCCGATCAGCATGATCGTCTGGTGGCGGAGCACGACGTCGAGCGTCCGGCCATAGCCGGCGATGATGCGTTCAAAGGTGTGCTCGGACCAGCGATAAAAGCGGCCTCGCTGATCGTCCGGTGTGTGCGTCAACAACCGCGCCGCCATCATCGGTGTCAGCGTCAGCGACACCACGGCTGAAATAAGAATCGTGATCGACAGGGTGACGGCGAACTCGCGGAACAGACGCCCGACGATGTCACCCATGAACAGCAGCGGGATCAGCACGGCAATCAGCGACACGGTGAGCGAGATGATGGTGAAGCCGATTTGCTCGGATCCGTTCAATGCCGCATCCATCGGCGACTGACCTTCTTCGATGAAGCGCGCGATGTTCTCGATCATCACGATCGCATCGTCCACGACGAAGCCGGTCGAGATGGTCAACGCCATCAAGGTCAGGTTGTTGAGGCTGTAACCGAGCAGGTACATGACCGCGAGCGTGCCGACCAGCGACAGCGGTACCGCGACGCTCGGGATCACGGTAGCCGAGAACGTCCGGAGAAACACGAAAATCACGCCGACGACGAGGACGATCGTCAGCACCAGTTCGAACTCGACGTCCTTCACTGAAGCGCGGATGGTGGTGGTGCGATCGGTCAGGATCGCGACGTGCATCGCGCCGGGCAGGGTCTGGGTCAGCGTCGGCAGCAGCGTCTTGATGCGATCGACGACGGTGATGATGTTCGCGCCGGGCTGACGCTGAACATTGACGATCACGGCGGGGGTGTCGTTCATCGAGGCCGATTGATAAAGGTCCTCGGTCGAATCGAATACCGTCGCCACGTTGGCGAGCCGTACGGGCGCGCCGTTCCGGTAGGCAATCACCAGTTGCCGGTAGTCGCCACTCGACAACAACTGATCGTTGGCGCCGATCTGGTAGTTCTGGTGCAGGCCGTCGAAACTGCCTTTCGCCTGGTTGACGTTGGTCGCGGACACCGCAGTGCGCACGTCCTCGAGATTCAAGCCGTACGAGGCCAGCGCACTCGGATTGGCGCGAATGCGAATCGCCGGCTTCTGTCCGCCGCTCAGCGTCACCAGGCCGACGCCGGGCAACTGCGAGATCTTCGGCGCCAGGCGGGTGTCGGCGAGGTCTTCGACCGCCGACAGCGGCAGGGTGGCCGACGTGAGCGCGAGGGTCAGAATCGGCGTATCCGCGGGATTGACCTTGCTGTAGATCGGCGGCGTCGGCAGATCGGCCGGCAGAAATGTTCCGGCGCCGTTGATCGACTGCTGCACCTCCTGCTCGGCGACGTCGATGCTCAACTCGAGTGCGAATTGCAGCGTGACAATCGACAGCCCGGTCGAACTGGTCGACGTCATCTGCTGCAGGCCCGGCATCTGTCCGAACTGACGCTCGAGCGGAGCCGTGACCGACGATGCCATGACATCCGGGCTGGCGCCGGGATAGGTCGTCGCGATCTGAATCGTTGGGTAGTCCACTTCAGGCAGCGCCGACACCGGCAGTTGCCGATAGGCGACGAAGCCGGCGAGCAGAACGCCGAGCATCAGCAGCGACGTCGCCACCGGCCGGAGGATGAACGTCCGCGACGGGTTCATGGCTGTGAGCCGACGTCCGTTCTCGTGGGCGCGGGGTTACGCCGAGTCGCAGGAATCGGGGCGCTGCGTGGCTGATCGTCGTTGCCGCGGGTGTCCTGCTCGTCGGTAGACGTGGCCGCGACTTTGGTACCTTCCTGAAGCTTGTCCACGCCCTGAACGACGACGCGTTCGTTCGGTGAGATGCCGGAGAGAATCTCCGACTGCTCGGCGTTGACGGTTCCGAGCTTGACCGTGCGCATGGTCACCGACTGATCGGATTTCACGACGTACACATAGGTCGTGGAACCATTGCGCTGGACCGCGGCATTGGGCACCAGCGTCACGCCTTTCTTTTCCTGCACCAGCACCCGCGCATTGACGAATTGATTCGGAAACAGCGCCTCGTCAGCGTTCGGGACGGTCGCGCGCAGCTTGAGCGTGCCGGTCGTCTGGTCGATCTGATTATCCAAGGTCGTGAGATCGCCCCCGGCGAGCGTGGTGCGCCCGTCGCGATCGAGCGCGTCCACGTGGAGGCGCTTGCCCGCCTTGATCGGCGCGCGAACTTCGTCCACCTGCTGCTCCGGGATCGTGAAGATGACGCTGATCGGCTGGGTCTGCGTGATGACTACGAGCGTGGTGCTCGCGGCTGCCGACACCAGGTTGCCGGGATCGACCAGCCGCAGTCCGACCCGTCCGCTCAGCGGCGCCTCGATATGGCAGTAGGCGATGTTCAACTTCGCGCTGTCGATGTTGGCCTGATCGGCCTTGATGGTGCCTTCGTCCTGCGCGACCGTGGCGCGCTGCGTCTGCAGCACCTGCTGGGCAACCGCGTTCTTCGTGATCAACGACTCGTAGCGATCGAGATCGACGCGGGCATTTTGAAGCGTCGCCTGATCTTTCACGAGCTGCGCATTGGCCTGTTCGAGCTGCACCTGATACGGCCGCGGATCGATCTCCGCGAGCGCAGCACCCTTGCGCACCATCTCGCCTTCTTTGTAACCGACCGTCATCAACTGACCGTCGACACGCGTCTTGACGGCAATCGTGTTCAGCGGCGTTACCGTGCCGAGACCGGTAACGTACACACCGATGTCCCCTTTCTGTGCCGTCGCGACCACCACCGGTATCGCCGGCGCCGCCTTCGGGGCCGCCGCCTGCGCACGGCCGTGTCGGTTCCACAGAATGGCAACAGCCAGCCCAACCACAATCACGATCGCGAAAGAGATCAAACGGCCGATGGGCCGGCGCGCCACGGCGGATGGCGAGCCGTCTTGTGTTGATTCAGCTCGAGGTGCCGGATCGGACGGAGTGGTGCGATTCGTTTCGATCATGCGGCGAGGCGCCTGGCAACCCAGCCGCCTGGTGCAAGTTTGGTTCCGGTGTCGAACGTTTCAGTGCTTACGCCTTTGATATGCTGCAGTGATGGCAAAACACTCGAGGCACATTCTGGATCTCGCACAACGCGGCGCCGAAGCCCGGCTGCAGGACCTCGTTCACGAAGCGAAGATCCTCGTCGATCTGTTTCCACACCTGAAAGACTCGTTCGACAAGGACGAGCTGCCGGTCGATTTCATCGTGGCAAGAGGTTCGGGTCAGCTGAAGAAGGACACCGACTTGCGGCCAGGCAAACCGATGTCGGCGGCCCAGAAGAAAGCAGTCAGCGAGCGGATGAAGAAGTACTGGGCGAAACGAAGACGAGCGGCCCGCTAGCGCGCTCGCACTACCACCGCACCTGCATGTAGCCGCCGAAGAGCACCCCGGGATTGTTGGTCAGCTCGCCGAAGCGCGCCGAGCCAACGACCGCGATCACGTCGCGCGGATTGAAGTGGTTGGTCAGGTTGAACACCTGCAGACCCAGATCGAGGCTGTGGTTGAGCGCCTCGAAAGTCTTGAACGTCGTCAAGTCCACCGAAAAATATGTGGGCAGGCGCTGGCTGTTCGGAATGCCGACGTAGTGCCGGTATTCGTCCTGCAGCGAATACGGGAAACCGCTGCGCCAGTCGACCGCGGGCGACATCACGATCCGGTACGGCAACGGCAGCGTCGACCATGCGCGCAAACGATTGGGCACGCTGTACGCCGCCGGCGCCTGGCCTGCCGGTTCGATGTACGGGGTATCGAGATTGGTGAACATCGTGCCGAAGTCGTTCACCTCGGCGTTCGTCGTCGAATGGACGTAGCTGACGAACATCAGCGCATCGGGGCGCCAGGTCTGGCGCACTGACACCTGAAGCTCACGATACTGACTCGTACCGGTGCTCGCAAGCACCACCTGTCGCGGGTTGACAGTCACCGTCGGAAGGTCGGAGCTGTTGCGAACGCGCACGGCCGCCTGCGCGTCGAGCCCCGGCCGGATGACGTGCTCGAGTTCGAGCGCGTACCCGATCGAGCTTGGCAGTTTGATCTCCTCGGAAACAAACACGTTCGTGACCGCGCCAATCAGGGAGCCCGTCGCCGGATCGAACGAACGATCGAGACGAGCCGGGAACTGCGCAAAAGCGGTCGCGCCGAGCGGTGCGCGGCCGACGAACCGTCCGGCGCTGGCCTTGAACGTGGTCGCGCCCGACTCGTTCAACAGGTAGCGCAAGCCCAGTCGCGGTGACGGCGCCGTTGGCGTGAACCGCTCGTACCAGTCGAGTCGCAAATCGAGATCGAGCTGAAGCCGAGACGACAAATCCCAGAGGTCGCGGAAACCGGCGCCGCCCTTGGTGTCGCTCGCTTCGAGCGGGCGACTCATCGGCATGAAGTCGATCGAACGGGTCAGCCGACCCAGGTCGTCTTCGATCCGGATCATCTGATGGTTCATGGCACTCGACATGTCCCGCAACTGCAGATCGCCGCTCATCGAGAGCGTGTGCGTGCCCCAGCCGGAGATGCCCGACCGGTCCCAGGCAATCGACGCGGAACGGCGCATCCCGCTGGTATCCACGTCGGAAAACCAGTTCTGCTGCCAGCCATCGGGCCGCAGGATCGCCGGACCAGCACCGGAAGGTGTGATCGTCGTGTCGTGGTTCATGATGCCGACACGAAGCGTCAGCAGATCTCTCGGGCTGAGCACGATTCGATCGATGATGCCGCCGAACAGATCTCGCGTGCCGACGTCGGGCGCCGCCGCCGGTTGCAGCAGCGGACTCAGGCCCGAGTACGACGTGTTGGCTGGAAGATACAACGCCTCGAACGTGATGGTGTTGCGCGGCGACAGATCAGCGTCGACGCGGACGAACGACGTCACTCCGACCGCGCCGGCAGCAGGTGTCCCACCCGAGTTGGTGACGCCTGGAACCGGCACGCGCTCGAAGTTCAGTTCGGCGGACGCGAAAAATCGGGCGTGACTGCCCAGCCGGCCGCTGACGTAGGCTCGCGGATAGAACGCTTCGATCCGGCCGAGCCCGTACCGCGCGTTCAACCGCGGGCGCGGGATGAATCCCTGCAGGCCGCCCGTGAACGCGCCGGAGCCGGCGGTGGTCTCAATCGACGCCATCGAACCCAGTACGCCGCTGAACGTCGCTGAAATCGGATCGCGGACCACCGCCATGCCCTTGACGCTCTCGTTCGGGAGGTCGATTACGGTCGTCAGCGTCACCGGATCCGTGACGTCGAAGCCGTCGATCCAGAGCGACGATTCGTGCGGCCTGGTGCCGCCGATCCGAAGCAGGCCGTCGGTGCCGCGGACGACCGCTGGCAGCAGCGGCAGCGACTGCAGGATGCGCGGCCTCGGCGCCGGCAGCCGCATCGCCAGCGGCGCGGTCATCGTGCTGCCGAGATGTTCCATCGACGACCCCGACGACATCAGTGCGTCGCCGACGACCTCGGTAATCTCGCTGGCGTGCGCGAGCGGCAGCACGATATGACGCGCGGCACTGAGCGGCACGCGGATGGTCTCGAACCCCTCGAGCGTCAGTACGACGACATCGTCGGCGGCGCCATCCGTCAGGGTGAACCCGCCGTCTGCTTCCGTGGTGAGGCTCTGGAGGATGTTGCTGCCGTGATACAAATCGACGCGGACACCCGGCAGCGGCAGGCCGGTCTGGTCGACGACCATGCCGCGAATACCCTGCGCGGCTAGAGACACCGAGATCGACGTCAGCGTCAGCAGAACGCCGACCAACCGCGCGAAGCGCGCCAATGGTCTCCTGTCAGAAATCGAAGAAGCGGAGGCGCGATTATATCGTCAGGCGTCGAGCCCGCGCGCAAGATTATTGAGCGCGAGTTCCAGGGTCTTCCGCGAGGTGGCGATGTTCATGCGCATGTGATTCTGCCCGCCGTCGCCGAAGGTCGCGCCGGCCGACATCTGTACCTTCGCGGTCTTGACGAAATGCCGTTCGATCATCTGTTCCGGCGTCAGCGGCCGCTGCGATCCACGGTCCTTGTTGGCTTCTGCCGCCAGCGCCGTCGAATTAATCTTGCGGGCCACGCCGCTCACATCCAGCCAGGTCAGATAGGTGCCCTGCGCCTTGACCACCTTGATCGACGGGATGTTGGCCTTGATGAACGATTCGACGTAGTCGTGATTGCCGTCGATGTAGTCCACCAGCTGATTCAGCCACGGTTCGCCGCCCTCGTAGGCCGCGCGGTTCGCCACCATCCCGAGCGTCGTCAGATCGGGCCGATTGTGGGCCTTGATCCGGTTGATGTAGTCCATGTTGTCGGAGAAAAACCACGCGGTCTTCATCGCTGCCAGGCCGAACGACTTGCTCGCCGCCTTGAAGGTGATGCTGTTGTCGACGACCGCCTTGTTCGGCAGGCTCGCGAACGGCGTGTACTTATGGCCTTTGGTGACGAAGTCGCAATGGATTTCGTCGGCGAACACGACGACGCGGCGGCGCAGGCAGATCTCGCCGAGCCGCATGAGGTCCTCGGGCGACCAGCAGTTGCCGGTCGGGTTCTGCGGATTGCAGAGGAGATACGCATTCGTATCGTGACTGATACGGCGCTCGAAATCCTCGAAGTCGATCGAAAACCGGCCGTCCACGAGCTTGAGCGGGTTCTGCTCCGGCACGATGCCGGTGAACGTGAAGTCGCCGAAGAAACCGTTGTACACCGGCGAGTTGATCAGAATCTTGCTGCCGCGCGGGCAGAACGCCTGCATCGCCGCGACCAGACCGGGATGGACGCCGGTCGTGATGACCAGCGATTCCGGGTTGATGGTGAGGCCGTAGCGCTTCTTGTTCCAGTTGATCACCGCTTCGTTGAACGAGGCCGGCCATTCGAGGTAGCCCCAGTTCTCGTGCTGCATCCGCTCGTGCAGCGCCCGGGTAATGACCGGCGCGGCGCGAAAGTCCATGTCGGCGATGCCCATCCCGGCCTGAATGTTTTCCTTGCCGTAGATGCGGATCTGCGCGTCCCAGCGCGTGCAGTCGGTGCCGATGCGGTCGAAGGGTGTATCGAAGTCGAAAGGTCCGTTCACGCTCGCGTCAGCGGCGGCCATGTCGGCCGCGGCCGCGAGTCCAGAGCCGCCGGACACGGCGCCGGCAACGGCTGTCATCCCCGCAGTGGTGAGAAACGATCGGCGGTTCAACCCGTCATGTTGTGGCATGGAGTGACCTCATGATGCGGTTGGGTCGGTCGTTCAAAGGCGAGGGTCGCCCGGAACGGGCTCATCCTATACGATGACGGCCATGCGACGAGGACTTTTCGCACTCAGCCTGATCGGGGCGCTGACGCTGACCGCGCTGAAGATTGAAGCGCTGGCGAGACTCCCCTCTCTCGACGGACAGTTCTGGGACATCCAGGACACGTCAACCTGGGCGCAGGACAGCGGCGGCATCGCCACCGGTGGCCGCGCCAACCCCTTCAACGGTTTCGGCTACTTGAAATTGCGGGTGCGGACACCTGCAGGAGCCACGATCGTCGCCAACGAATACTTGCGCGGCTTCGGCCTGGCACGCGATCAGGGCGAGCGTCTCGATTCGCTCACCCCCGTCCTGACCGGGCCGATCGTCGTCGCGCGTGGAATTTACGCTCCGAAGAACTCCAACTACTTGCGATATGTCGATCGCTTCACGAACACCGCGGCGGAGCCGCGGCTGGTCGACGTCGCCTGGGGCGGCGCGGCCGGTTCGTTCGAGGATGGCGGACCCGTAACCGTCGCGACCTCGTCCAACGGCGATCGCTCCATCGATCTCACCGACTCGTTCGTCACCGTCATGCAGAATGCAAGACGCGTGGCCGACCCGAGCCGCGGGCCGTCCGGCCATGGACCGTCGGCACACGTCCTCGGTTCGCGCGCCGGCGGACTGCTCAGCGCCATCGGCGATATGTACGCGAATCCGTTCATCGACAAATGGCCGGGATTCGACCCGGCGCATATCGGCTACGTGTTCACGCTGACGATTGCGCCGAACCAGACGGTTGCGTTGATGACCTTCGTCGTCAAGGGGCTGAGCGAAGTCTACGATCCACGCGGCGGTTTCCCGGTTGCCGTCACCAACGGCATCGTTGCGCCGAAATACTCGGCGCAGTACACGGGCGCCGATGCGAAAATTCCAGCTGCCGGTTCGGAAATCGCGGTCGTGACCGCGGTCGCCAGGCAATTGGTCGCCGAGCCTGATGTTCGCGGTCTCACGCCCAGGCAGCGGGCCGAGATCGCAAACTGGCGCCTTTCGCCGACCTCGCCAGCCTCGACCTTTTCGGTTGCCGAGAAGACCGCACCACAGATCGAGGACGCGTTGACGCGCGAGGAAATCACGTCGGAGGACGCCGTCGACGAATACCTGCGGCGACAGACGATCTTCGACCGCCACGGTCCGACCTTCCGCGCGATGCTCGCGATGAATCGGTCGGTGTACGTCGAAGCACGCCAGCTCGACACCGAACGGCGAACGGGCCATACCCGCGGTCCGCTGCACGGCATTCCGATCGTCTTCAAGGACAACATCGACGTGCGCGGTCTGCCGACAACGGGCGGCTCGCTGGCGCTGGTCAACCACCGCCCGACGCGCGACTCGCACGTCGCCGACGGAATGCGTCGTGCCGGCGCGCTCGTCCTGGGTAAAACCAATCTCGACGAGTTCCCGTTCGGCGACTTCGGCATCAGCAGCGTCGCCGGCACCATCGGCAATGCGTTCGATCCGACGTTGAGCACGGCTGGGTCGAGCGGTGGCACTGCGGTCGCCGTTTCCACCAGTCTGGCGACGCTGGGTTTCGGCACCGACACCTGCAACTCACTCTCGAACCCGGCCTCGTTCGCGTCGCTCGCGACCATCCGCACAACCCGAGGCCTGACCAGCCGCGCCGGCGTCATGCCACTCAACACCTACAACGACGCCGTTGGTCCGATCGCGAAGTCGGTCCGCGAACTGGCGCTGGTCCTCGATGCGGTGACCGGACCGGATCCCGACGACGAGGCTACGGCTCAGGAAGGATCGATGATCGGTGCAGGCTTCACGACGGGGCTGAACACCGCGGCGCTGAAAGGTGCGCGCATCGGCCTCATGCGTCAGCTGTTCGTCGGCGTCACTGGAGAACGCGAGGCCGCGGCCGCCATGGAACAGGTGATTGGCGAGTTGCGGACGGCGGGCGCGACGGTTGTCGACGTGTCGGTTCCGGATCTCGACGCGGAGTACCGCCTCGCGCGCGGCAGTGCGCCAGGGTCGTTGAAAGAAGCATGGAGCGCGTATCTGCGGCGTGGCGCTGCACCGGGCGAACCGGCGACGACACTCGAGCAACTGCTGGCATCAGGCCTGTTGGCGCCGGCGAGCGCACGCCGATTCGAAGATGCGCTCGGTCCGGTGCCGGCCGGCGACGAGTTGCGCAAGGCCACCGGTGCATTCGTGGCCGCGCGCGAGCGCTTTCGGCGGCAGTTCGAGGATCCGATGGAACGCGATCATCTCGACGTGCTCATCTACCCCGCTAATCAGGCCCGCCCGGCGACGCACGAAGGCGGCCTCGCGCGGTACGGCGAAGAACCGGGCACGTGCGAAGAGAGTGCGATGACCGGCTTGCCGCAGGTCACTGTCCCTGGCGGGTTTCTCGGCGGTAAGTATCCGTTCGGCGTCTCGTTTCTCGGCCGGCTGTGGGCCGATCGCAAGGTGCTCGCGCTGGCCTTTGCCTACGAACAGGCGACGCACCATCGTCGAGCGCCGCAATAGTTCGACGCCCGGAAAAAGAACACCGAGATCGAATCCTAGGTCAGCGGCCCCGAAATGTCTCGGCGGCGCCCTGGGCCGTGAAATCGACCGTCTTGCCGCCGGCCCGACCGGTGACGTGATAGCGCGCGTTCAGCTGCAGAAAGTCCGGCCCGTTCGCGAGCCCGCCACCCGGCGTCACGATCGCGTCTTCCACCGCAATGTCGAATGTGAGATCGAGTTCGCCACCGCGTCCGGTGACGAGAATGCGCTGCGGCCGGCCGGTTGACGGATCGTCGGTCTCGTCGATGCGGACGCGGGCCGCGTATCCGACCGGACCGTCCGCGCCCAGCGCGACCAGTACGCCGGGAATGCGCTCCGGGTCGGCAGCATCAGCCGGCGGATACACCCTCCCGTACACATACGACAGTCCGTCATGCTGAACCTGTCCCCAGCGCCACGACACGTCTTTCCAGAAGCCCCAGTTGTGATCGTGGTAGCCCTGTCCCGCCAGCTGTAACTGGCTGCCGCCGACAGACAACGACCCGCTCAACCCGCCCGATGTGACTGGAACGACATATCCCGACACCCACCCGCCGGCGCCGCGAATCGCGAGCGGCGCAAGCGACCGGCCGGGCATCGCCTCAATCATGATGTCGCCGGACGCACCGTCGAGATCGAGCGTCACGTGGTACCGCATGCCTTCGAGCCGGACCCGATTACGTCCCACCTGCATGTCCGGCGCCTCCGCCAGCAGGGCCTCGTCGCTCACGCTGTCGCTGGCGCTGTAGGTCGTCAGGTGACCGCCGCGATCGAGTTGCAGACGGACACCGACGGCCCGGCGTCCTTGAGCCTGCTTCGGGCCGGCGAGAAACGTCAGATAAAAACGGACGTCGCCGGATTGTCCCTTGAAATACAGCCACTCGGCCCACGATGCTGCACGAGCCGGTACGTCGGGCACCGGATGAAACCGATCCATGGCCCGCAGGACGCTGCCGGCGTCGAGCTTGGTCCACGCCGAGTCCGCCTCGCTGTCGGTCCACGCTGCCACGCTCGAGGTTTCGGGATCACCGAGCGCGCGTTCGAGGCTCGGAATGCCGCTTCGTCCCAGCACGGGAATCACCTCGCCGTTGCGCACGAGGAACAAATCCGCACGCCGGTGTGGCGACGCGACTATCCGCCCGCCGCTCGAAGGACCCGCATTCTTCAGCGCAGAGAGCACGAACCGCGCTGACGTCACCGGACCGCTCGTGCTGCTGACCACGAGATCACCGCCGCCTGCCAACGCGGGCGCGCGTGCCTGATCGAGCACCACTTCGCCGACGCCGAGCAAGGTCGCCATCACCGAGACGCCCAGACCGAACCCGACGCCAAGCATGGCGGACCGCACCGGATGCGCGACCAGTGTCTTCCAGGCCAGCTTCAGGATCATGACGTCTCAGAGTTCAAGCGTATTCCGCACCTCGCACCTCGCACCCCGCACTTCGCATCCGCACCGCGCACCTCGCATCCGCACCGCGCACCTCGCACCCGCACCTCGCACCCGCACCTCGCACCCAGCACCTCGCACCCAGCACCTCGACGTCAGACGTCCCCACCAACCAACCGTCCATCCGCCATGTTCAGCGTCCGCGCCGCTCTCGCGGCGATCGCGGCGTCGTGGGTGACCACGACCACGGCGGTGCCGTCGTGCTGGACGCGGTCGAGCAGTGCGGCGATCTGATCGCCGGTGGCGCGATCGAGCTCTCCGGTCGGCTCATCGGCGAGCAGCAGGCGCGGACGGTTAGCCAGCGCGCGGGCGATGGCGACACGCTGCGCCTCGCCGCCGGACAATTGCGAAGGACGATGTGTCGCTCGATGCGAGAGGCCGACATACTCGAGCAACTCCGCCGTCCGCTCGCGGCGCTCTCGTCGTCCGGCGCCCGCCTCGGCCTGAGGCACTTCGATGTTTTCCGCCGCCGTCAGCATCGGCAGCAGGAAAAATCGCTGAAAGACGAACCCGATGCCGCGGAGGCGAATCGCGCTTCGTTCCGCGTCCGGTAACGCGCCGACCGATTGGCCGTCGAAGATCAGGGTGCCGCCGGTCGGTGTATCCACGCACCCGAGGATGTGCAGCAGCGTGGATTTGCCGCACCCGGACGGACCACGAATCGCGAGATAGTCGCCGGCAGCGATTTGCATCGATACAGCGCGCAGGGCGTGGACCGGACCGGCGCCCATGGGAAAGGTCCGGGTCAGCCCGACCGCCTCGACCAGACGCGGCTGCTCCGCCGGCGTCATGAGACAACCTCGTTCCTGAGCGTCGTCGCAATCGGCAGCGTGGTCACCAGGGCGATTGGGTAAGCCGCCGCCAGCACCGCGGTGACGGCCAGGAGGACGGCGTGCAGCAACAGCGAACGTGGCTCGAACACGAAGAAGTGCAGCGCAATTGGAATTCCCGGCATGGTTTTGAGAATCGCATCGAGCCAGATCGACAGCACCACGCCGACCGGCAGCGCGAGCAGGCCGCCGATGCCGACGAGAAGAGCCGACTGCCACAGGACGTCGGCGGCCACGCGCGCGCGCGAAAATCCGAGCGCCCGCACCGCGGCAATCTCGCCGAGCCGCTGGTTGACCGACACCGTCAGCAGCACCGTGATCAGCAGGAATCCGAACAACAGTGTGATCGTGGAGAGCACGGTCGAGATTTGCCGGAAGTAGGTAAATCGCGAGACGGCCAGGCGCGCGACAATCTGCTCGTTGGTTGCGGCATGCACGTCAGGCCTGCGCCGGCGGATCGCAGAGACCGCGGCATCCGGGCCGCCTCCCTGGCGCGACGAGACGAGAATCATGTCGGCCTCGTCCCGTCCGTCCGCGTCGCAGGCGCCGGCCATCCGCGCGCGTCGCACCACTCCCGACAACTGCACTGCATCGTCGAACGGAAACTCCGCCACGCCAACCACGCGAAAGGTGGACGGCGGCAGCGGCGCGCGGCCAGGACCACAACGAACCCGGATCGCGATCTCGTCGCCGAGCGCCGCCGTCAGGGACGCCGCCAGCGCCTGGTTGACGAGCAGTTCGCCGGAAGTGCCAGCGGCAACGTCCTCGAGGTCGTGGCCGCTGCTGATGGTCCAGGGATGCCGTCCGCTGCGCGCGTCGATACCGAGCAGCGAGATCGCGACCGGAGGCCCGCCGGGGTGCGATGCCTCGGCGTCGCTCATCAGTATCGGTACGGCGTCCGCCACTTCTGGGAGCGCAGCCACCTCCGCGGCGATCGGCGAGGCATGTGGCAGCCGCGGTCCGCCGATGGGTCCGGCATCGGTGGCGGTGACCCGGATGTCGAACCCGTCGCGATCGAGCAGGTCGCGGAACGACACGACCAGTCCGCGCGAGAGCAACAGCATGTCGAACAGCAAGGCGCCGACCGCGGCGATGCCGAGGATGCCGAGCGCGGAACGGCCGGGCTGACGGATCAGACTTCGCGCCGCGAAGGCAAAGGCGTTCATCGGCGTATGAGAAGAAACATCTCGCGCCTCAGCAGGGTCCACGACGAGGCAAACGTCGCGGCGACGCCGAGCGGCACGGCGAACGTGATCGACCGGAGCGCAATGGCGGGAGTGATGCGGACAAACACCAGCGACGTGTCGTAACGCCACTGGAAGAACCGGTTGATGCCGCCCTCGAAGGCGACCGAGAGCACGATGCCGAACAGTGCGCCGGCTGCGGCCACGACCACACCTTCCGCCAGCACGTGCAGCAGGATGCGGCGGCGACGCACGCCGATCAACCTGAGGATGCCGACCGTTTCCCGCCGCTCGTCCACCAGCATGAGCATCAGTGCCAGCAAAAAGATGCTGCTGGCAATCACGGTGACGATGGCGATGGCCAGGTGGAAGCGTTCGAGCACCACGAACGGCGCTGCACGATCGTCGTTGGCGGAGGTGGACCGCACCACCAGCCCTGGAATGCGGGAGGCCAGACGCTGGGCCAGCGCGCCGGCGTCGGTCGGAGCCGGCACCGCGACGTTGATGGCGTCAACGGACTCGGACGCAAGCGGATTGGTTTCGTCCGAGGTCAGCGTCATCAGGTCGGGCAGATGCAGGCGCACCTCGTGCCGCGAGGCACCCAGCAGCATCGGGTTGGGCATCGGCTCGTAGCTGCCGGCGATTCGAAACGGCTGTGGATGAGCGCCGGTTGGGTCGGAGGAGAGCGACACGATGTCGCCGATCGCGAGACCCTGTGCTTCGCGCAACTGACGCGACACCAGAATCGTCGGAATCGAGTCGGCCGGGATGGCACCGGCGAAGGCAGAGCCGGCTGCGAGGGCGATCGCGAGCAGTCCGGCAATCGTCGCAGCGCGCATGAAACGGCCTACTCCGGCTTTGCTTTCAGCTCGGCGTCGTGTTCCTTGAGAAACGCCTTGATCTCCTCGGCCATCGCCAGCAGTTTGCTCCACTGTTCCTTGTAGAGCGTGACCGGAAACCGTCCGAGCCCATACACCGATACGCCGCCCTTCTCGCTGACTTTGAGGCTGACGCTCCGGCCGCGCTGTGTCTTCAAGCGCTCGTTCTCCGCCTTCAAACGCTCGAGCTCTGCTCTCAAATCGTCTTCCGCCATTCGGGTCCTCCACGTCGTAACCAATGAACTCCAGATCGCAGCGTACCACCGACCGGCGGGAAACACTTACATGGCTGGTGTTGGCAATCGCAACAGATCGCCGCGACGATCGCACGCGATTGTCAGGATCACATTTTGCACTGTTCGTCACACAGCCGTGACCTCAACTGTCGTTATTGACGACTGCTTTGGCCCACGTCTGCGTCGCGAGCGCGAGCGCCGCCAAATCTCCCTGGCATCAATCGCCGCCAACACCAAGATCAGCCTCTCGCTGCTGCAGGGCTTGGAGCGCGACGATGTTTCGCGATGGCCGCATGGGATTTTCCGCAGATCGTTTGTCAGAGACTACGCGACCGCCATCGGTCTCGATCCCGAGGAGACCACGCGCGAGTTCCTGATGCGTTTCCCCGATCCCGCGGACCCGACGGAGCCGCTGGTCAACACCTCAGGCGCGCATCTGGCGCATCCGCCGCACGCCGCGTCTGCCGCCACCGGCCCATCCTCCGGCGACACTGCGCTTCGCCTGACCCTCTGACACCAGCTGCACCTTCGCGCGGGGACCCTTTCTGCCTGCGGTCCGCACGCGCTGCGCCGCAGCCGCGTGCGATCTTGGAGTCATCGCAGTGCTCGGGCTGATCTCGTTCATCGTGCTCGGAGAGTTCTGGCTGCCGGTCGCGGTGTCGATGGCGGTTTACTACGTGGGCGGCATCCTGCTGCTCGGCAATACGCCGGGCGTGTGCATGTTCGCACCGCCCCACTCCGACTCGTCGCGCGGGTCAGGCTCGGCCGCTGGGAGCGGACCGACCGTCGTGGCCGAGGAAGACGACGCCGCCGCGCTGATGCCGGCCGACGGCGCGTGGGCGTCCCGGTCGGCCTAATGGCTGCCTGATCGGCGGCTCAGGCGCGTCTCGACGTTCGCCTGATGGGGAACCGTCAGCGGGCGGCGAACGCTGCCGCGAACGATTCCGCGAACGACCGCGCGATCGCGGCGTCGCCGTGATCGTCGTTTCCGTTGGGCTTGGCCTTCCCGAACACCTCAACAATCGTCGCCACAACGCTGCTGGTATTTCTGAAGGTGTGCTTGGCGCCGCCCTTGAGCTCGAGCACCTGACCCGCCGTCACTTCCACCGGCGCCTGATCCTCAATTGTCAGCAGAAGCTGGCCACTCACCAGGACGAAGACGTGGTACGTCGCATCGTCGTGCGAGTGCACGCGGCGGGTCGCACCAGGCTCGGCGTAATCGCGAAGCACCCGAAAGTCAGGACGATCCATCACGACCATCGACGAAATACCCGGGTCGCCAGCGACCGGGCGGGCCTTGTCGGCGCCGCCGAGAGCCTGGGCGGAGGCGGGCTCCGCCGACAGGGTGACCAGAGCCAGCGCGGAAGCGATTGCGATTCGGTATCCCGTCATCATCTTCTGTTGTCTCCGTAAGGTTGCGTGCGGCGATTACCCCGCGCGAACCCTTCCAAGGCCTGGAGTCGCGCCACCAGCGTGAGAAAATGGGGTGGTCGTCGATCACCAGAACCGTCGACCGCGTGCCCTGGCTCCCGGCTGGAAGTATCGCCCGAATTTCACTTGAAGCCGCGGCTTTCGGCATATATTCTCTCGACGTACCACTACATTTTCGTCCCTTCATCTTTTTGGGAGCTTACATGATGCGAGCAGCTTGTCGGTCCATGGCGGCGGTGATCGCGCTGGTCCTGCTGGTAGGGCTGAAGCTTGGCGGTCAACCGGCCGGCCAGCCGAGTACGAAGAACGGCGACTGGACGCACTACACGGCCGACATGCGGGGCACGAAATACTCGCCGCTCGACCAAATCACCGGCGCGAATTTCAATCAGCTCGAGGTGGCCTGGCGATTCAAGACCGACAACCTCGGCACCCGTCCCGAGTACAAGCTCGAAGGCACGCCGCTGGCGATCAAAGGGGTCCTCTATACGACCGCGGGCACGCGGCGGTCGGTGGTGGCGCTCGACGGACGCACCGGTGAGTTGATCTGGACGCACAGCTACCGCGAGGGGAACCGCGCCGCGATCGCGCCGCGCCAGCTCTCCGGACGCGGCGTGTCGTTCTGGAGCGACGGCAAGGGCGACGATCGCATTCTGTATGTGACGACCGGCTACCGGCTGATTGCGCTCAACGCCAAGAACGGCTCGATGGTGCCATCGTTCGGCGAATCCGGCGTCGTCGATCTGAAGAAGGGTGCGATGTTCGGCAAGGGCCAGCAGATCGAGCTTGAGACCGGCGAAATCGGGCTGCACTCGACGCCGACGGTGGTCGGCAACACTGTGCTCATCGGCTCGTCGTTCAAGGAAGGCATGACCGTCGCCACTCACAACAACACCAAAGGCCTGGTCCGTGCGTTCGACGCGCGCACCGGCAAGTTGCTGTGGACCTTCAACACGATTCCGCGTCCCGGCGAGTTCGGCAACGACACGTGGGAAAGCGAATCGTGGGCGATCAACGGCAACACCGGCGTCTGGTCACAGATCACCGTGGACGAAGAAGCGGGCCTCGCTTACCTGCCGGTCGAAGACCCGACCTCCGACTACTACGGCGGTCATCGCCCCGGTAACAACCTGTTCGGCGACAGCATCGTCTGCGTCGATCTCAAGACCGGCGTGCGCAAGTGGCACTTCCAGGTCGTGCATCACCCGATCTGGGACTACGACATGTCGTCGGCGCCGATCCTGCTCGACGCCAATGTCAACGGCAAGTTGATCAAGGCCGTGGCGGTGCCGAGCAAACAGTCGTTCCTCTATGTCTTCAACCGCCTGACCGGCGAACCGTTGTGGCCGATCGAAGAGCGTCCGGTGCAGCAGTCCGACGTCCCCGGCGAGAAGACGTCGCCGACGCAGCCGTTCCCGACCAAGCCGCCGGCGTACGGCCGTCCGTATCTGAAGGTGCCTGATGATTTGATCGACTTCACGCCCGCGATGCGCGCGCAGGCGATCGAAAACCTGAAGAACTACCGCGTCGCCGGGATGTTCAACCCGCCGCTGCTCGGTCACACCACCGGCGGTTTGCGCGGTGCGATCAACGTCGGCAACGCGAGCGGCGGCACCAACTGGCCGGGCGCCGGCGCCGATCCGGAAACGCACACGGTCTACGCGCAGGCGGCAACGGCGTTCGTGAGCGGGTTGTCGCTGCGCGAAACGCCGAAGAACTTTGCGTCCGACATGCGCTACGTGTCGGGTGTCGAGGGCACGGAGTTCCGCGAAGCGCTCGGTCCGGGCTTCGGCAGCGCCGCTGATTCGCCGCTCGCCGCGCGCGGTGCGCGCGCGGGTGCACCGCCGGCAGCAGGTGGCGACGCCGCCGCGGCTGGACGTGGCGGTCGTGGCCGCGGCGCGGCCGGTGACGGCGCGGCGCCCGCAGCGGTTCCGCCCGCGGGCGGCGGCGGTCTGCAGGTTGACGGCCTCCCGATCGTGAAGCCGCCGTACGGCGTGCTGTCGGCGATCGACCTGGACAAGGGCGATCTGAAGTTCCAGGTGCCCCACGGCGATACGCCCGACAACGTCCGGAACAATCCGGCGCTTCAGGGCATGACCATACCGAAGACCGGTCAGAACGGCAGCGTCGGCCTGATGGTCACCAAGACGCTCGTCATACTCGGCGACCCGCAGGTGACCGCGCCGCCGGGACGCGCGCGCGGCGCGATGCTGCGCGCCTACGATAAGAACAACGGCGCCGAACTCGGCGCGGTCTGGATGCCGGCGGCGCAGAGCGGATCGCCCATGACGTACCTGGCCGACGGAAAGCAGTACATTGTGGTCGCTGTGAGCGGTGGCATCTATTCGGGTGAATACATCGCGTTTGCCCTGCCAAACTCCGGGCGATCGACCAGCAACGGGCAGCAGTAAGTCGTTTCTTTCAGGGAAAAGAGAAAAGAGCACAATGACACGAACAACCAAACGCCGCGTCCTCGCGGCGGTTTCGATCGCTGGCGCCGTCGGACTGATGGCGGTCAGCCCACAGGTGACCGCGAAACTGTCGGGCCAGGCGCCCGGCTTCCCGAGCACGAAGAACGGTGAATGGCCGTACTACACGGCCGACGTCCGCGGCTCGCGCTACTCCCCGCTCGATCAGATCAACGGCTCGAACTTCAACCAGCTCGAGGTCGCGTGGCGGTTCAATACCGACAACCTCGGCACCCGCCCCGAGTTCAAGCTCGAAGGCACACCGCTGATGGTCAAGGGCGTGATTTACGCCACCGGCGGCACGCGTCGTTCGGTGGTCGCGCTCGACGCCAAGACCGGTGAGCTGATCTGGGTCCACGCGGAAAAGGAAGGCGCACGGGCCGTCAACGCGCCGCGCCAGCTCTCCGGACGCGGTCTCTCGTACTGGACCGACGGCAAGGGCGACGACCGCGTCATCTACGTGACGACCGGCTATCGCCTGATCTCGCTCAATGCCAAGACCGGCGTACCGATCAACAGCTTCGGCACCAACGGCGTCGTGGACATGAAGATCGGCGCCGTGGTCGGCAAGGGAACGCAGATCGATCTGGAAACCGGGGAGATCGGCCTGCACTCGACGCCGACGATCGCCAAGGACGTCATCCTGGTCGGCTCGTCGTTCCGCGAAGGCCTGACGGTCAAGACCCACAACAACACCAAGGGTCTGGTCCGTGCCTACGACGTGAAGACCGGCAAGACGCTGTGGACGTTCAACACGATTCCCCGCCCGGGTGAATTCGGCAACGACACGTGGGAAAACGAATCGTGGGCGAACAACGGCAACACCGGCGTGTGGACGCAGATCACGGTCGATGAAGAGCTCGGCCTCGTCTACCTGCCGATCGAAGACCCGACCTCGGACCTCTACGGCGGTCATCGTCCCGGCAACAACCTGTACGGCGACAGCCTGGTGTGCGTCGACCTGAAGACCGGCCAGAAGAAGTGGCACTATCAGATCGTCCATCACCCGATCTGGGACTACGACATGCCGGCAGCGCCGCTGCTCGCCGATATCAACGTCAACGGCAAGCAGGTCAAGGCCGTCGCGCAGGCGACCAAGCAGGGCATCCTGTACGTGTTCGATCGCGTGACCGGTGTCCCGGTGTGGCCGATGGAGGAGAAGCCGGTCCCGCAGAGTGACGTTCCCGGCGAGAAGACCTCTAAGACGCAGCCATTCCCGAGCAAGCCGCCGGCGTATTCGCGAAACGGCGTGCTCGAGAGCGACCTCATCGACTTCACGCCGGAGCTGAAGGCCCAGGGACTCGAAGCATCCAAGCGCTTCCGTCTGGGACCGGTGTTCCTCCCGCCGGTCGTCAGCAAGGCCGAAGGGCCGATCGGCGCGCTGACGTCAGGCACGCTGAGCGGCGGTGTCAACTGGCCGGGCTCGGCTTACGATCCGGAAATGCACGCGTTCTTCACGCAGGCGTGCAACGCCTGCATCGCACCGCTTGGTCTGGTCGCGCCGCCGAAGGACTTCTCGGACCTCAATTACGTGATGGGTACCGCTGGCGCCACCTTCCGTCCGATCACGGGTGGCGGCGAAGGCGACGCAGCCGACGCGCCGCGGCCGGCGCGCCCGGTCGCTCCCCCCCCGCCGCCGCCTCCTGCGCCCGGCGCAGCGGCCGGCGGACGCGGTGCAGCCCCCGCCGGCGGCAACTTCGGCGCGACCGTCCAGGGCATGTCGATCGTGAAGCCACCCTACGGCCAGATCGTCGGCATCAATCTCGACAAAGGTGAGCTGATGTGGTCCACACCGCACGGCGACACGCCTGATAACGTCCGCAATCACCCGATGCTGAAGGGCGTCGATGTTCCGAAGACGGGCCAGACCGGCAACGTCGGCGTGGTCGTCACCAAGACGCTGGTCATCGCCGGCGACCCGAGCGTCACCACCACGCCGCAGCATCCGCGCGGCGCGATGCTCCGTGCCTACGACAAGACCAACGGCAAGGAGATGGGCGCCGTCTGGTTGCCGGCTCCCCAGAGCGGCTCGCCGATGACTTACATGGTGGACGGCCGCCAGTACATCATCGTCGCGGTCAGCGGCGGCAATTACTCGGGCGAGTACATCGCGTTCGCCCTGCCGCAGTCAGCAACGCGGACCCAGCACTGATCTTTCGCCGTCGACGTAGAGTCGGTCAAGGGCTCGGGAGCGAACGGCTCCCGGGCCCTTTCTGTTTTTGTTCTACACGATGGGGTCGAGTGCAGTGCCGGCCGCCGAGAGCGTGGCGATGACAGTGATCAATTCCGCCGGATCGATCGGCTTGGCCAGGTGCCACTGGAACCCGGCGTCGAGCGCCCGCAACCGGTCCTCGGGTCGGGCGTGGGCGGTCAGCGCAATCGCTGTCATGCGTTTGCGTCCTGGTGACTGCGCCCGAACCCGTGCCATCAGCAAGTAGCCGTCATCTCCCGGCATCTCGATGTCGGACAGCAGCACGTCCGCCGCCCACGTCTCGAGCATCATCAACGCATCTTCGGCAGACGATGCCGACCGCACGTCGGCACCGGCATTCTCGAGCACCGCCGCCAGCAGTTCGCGCGCATTGATGTCATCGTCGGCCACCAGGATGCCGAGGCCGTCGAGGCCGGCCGGCACGCGACCAGTTGCTTTCAGGGGATCCGGCAGCCGCGGACGGTCGGGAACCGCGCGCGTCGCCGGCCGTGCCGGTAACACGACGCGAAACGTCGCGCCCGCCTCCGGTGTGTTGTTCTCGACGGTGACGGTTCCGCCGTGAAGCTCCACCAGGTGACGGACGATGGCGAGGCCGAGGCCGAGGCCGCCGTGTGCGCGGGTGGTGCCGCTGACCGCCTGGCGAAAGCGCTCGAACGCATGCGGCAGGAACTCGTGGGGTACGCCGGTGCCTGAATCGCGCACGACGATCGCGACCCCTTCGGATACGCGCTCGATCACGACATCGATACGCCCGCCGGCAGGTGTGAACCGCACCGCATTCGACAGCAGATTCCAGACCACTTGCTGGAGGCGCCCGGCGTCGCCTGAGACCACGACGTCCAGCTCTTCCACCGCCGTGATGATGCTGATCTCCTTGGCCTCCGCGGCCGGCCGGATCGCGTCGATTGCGACCGCCACCACCTCCGGAAGAGTCACCGACTGGACGTCGAGCCGGAGCTTGCCTGACACGACCCGCGAGACATCAAGCAGATCGTTCACGAGTTGCTGTAACGCCGTAGCGTTCCGCTCGATCGCATCGATGGCCCGCGGCCGCTGGGCGTCACGGATCTGTCCTGTCGCCAGCATCCGCGCCCAACCGTAGATGGCGGTCAGCGGTGTCCGCAGCTCGTGCGAGACGGTCATCAGGAATTCGTCTTTCAGACGACTGGCTTCGTCGCGCTCGCGGTTGCGCGCCGCGAGGGTGACCGCCGCCTGGCGGATTCCGGTCGACAGATCGTCGATCTCGGTAATCCTCGACGAAGTCGGCGAAACGGGTTCGCCGCGAGCCAGCGCATTGGCGGCATACGAGGCCGAGCTCATCGCACGAATCACAATATGACCGAGCAGTACGCCGAGCCCGGCGCCCACGCTAAGCACCGCGATCCACGCCAGCGCCAGTATCCAGAGAATGCGGCGAATCGGACCGTCGACTTCGTCGCGTGGCAGGGCCAGGCCGACCGTCAGGCCCGTCCGCGGCGATCGGCTGAACGCAGAATACGCGGGCACGCCTTCCTTCGTCTCCGTGATCCAGCTTCCTTCGGCGAGGCGGCCGGTGATCTCGACGAACGCATTGCCCGCGGACGTCCCAACGTAGGTGTCCTCCTGCCGGGTTCTCGCCACCAGGCGATGCCCGCTATCGACGACTGCCACGACGCCGTTCGGCGGCGCCTGTTGCTGGCGGAGCACCGCGCTGAAGCTCTCCGAACGTACCCGCGCACCGAGCGCCATGGTCACGACTCCGTCGCGGATGACCGGAATGCCGACCATCAGGAAATGAGCGCTCGAGCCGTTCAACTCGTACATCGAAGAAACGACGGTGCCGCCGTTGGCGGCAACCTGACGAGCCCACTCCATCGGCTGACCATCCAGCGGAGTACTGCGGTTCATCGTGGGAGCGCCGGCCAGCACGTGGCCGCTCAAATCGGACAGGATGATCGCCGACCAGTCGGGCCGTCCGACGATCAGGCGGCCGGCAAGGTTGTCGAACGCGGTCACGTCGGGGACGTCGAGCGCATGGAGGCGGCCCAGGACATCGAGCGCAGCAGCGCTGTTGGCGACTTCCTGGTCGATGGCGACCGAAATCGCGCGGACGGTGGCGACGTTCTGCTGCTGGACGTTGGCGAGCTGCCGCCGCCACGCGCGCTGGATGCTCAGGACCGACAGGATGCCGAGCGGCGCGACGATCGAGAGTACCAGAGCGGCAACGATCGAACGAAGACCGATGCGGCGTGGGCTGTCCATAGCCTGACCGCGCGATCTTAACGCACGATGGCCGTCGGCCGTGCTTGCGGGTCGGGGCGCGTCCTGTTACCCTCCACCTCGACCATTTTTTGCCGAGGTTCACCATGCGGACAGTTGCCATCGCCCTTGCGTCCGTCTTTGCCGTTGGACTCCTCGCCGCGCCCTCGTTGCTTCAGGAGAAAGGCGGCGAAGAAGAAACGGGGCCGTACGCGGTCGTCGAAAACTGGCCGGCGACCTGGTCGCCGAAAGGGTACATCTGGGGGTCGCAGCCCGGCGTGTTTGCCGAAACGCCGAACCGGATTTTCATTGCGGCGCGCGGCGAGTTGAAACTGCCCGAGACCCTGCCGCGCGGTTTCAACGGCATCTGGGGCTCACTCAATCAACGCGCCACCGAACCCAAACCCGAAATGCGCAACTGCATCGTCATCGTCGACGGCGACGGCAAGCTGGTGGAGTCGTGGACGCAGTGGGACAAGCTCTTCGAAGGCGGGGGCGGACCTCACAAAATTCGGATCAACCCGCACGATCCTGAGAAACACGTTTGGGTGGTGAACGACGCGCGGCACCAGATCTACGAGTTCACCAACGACGGCAAGCAGCTCGTGCTGACACTCGGCGTCGCGGACGTCGCGGGCGAGGATGCCACGCATTTCGGCAGGCCGCAGGACATTGCCTGGCTGCCGGACAGCAGCCTGCTCGTCGCCGACGGATTGCAGAACGCGCGCATCGCCAAGTTCGACAAGAGCGGCAAATTCCTGATGGCGTGGGGATCGAAAGGGACCGCGTCCGGCCAGTTCAGTGGCGTGCACGGGATCGCGGTGGATAGGAATCGCCGGGTCTACGTGGCCGATCGCACCAACCATCGCATCCAGATCTTCGACGAGAACGGCAAGCTGCTCGATCTGTGGCCGGGATTCAGGCAGGCGAACGACATTCTGATCGCGCCGGATCAGCAACACGTGTGGGTCGCCGACGGCACCAACTCAAAGGTGCTCGAGTACGACATGAACGGCAAGCTGCTCTACTCGTGGGGTACATACGGCACCTTCCCAGGCCAGTTCTGGGAACTGCATCAGATGTCTATCGACTCCGAGGGAAATCTGTACGGCGCGGACAGCTTCGGCGGGCGCACGCAGAAATTCAAGCCGCGCGCCGGCGCGGACAGGTCGCGGCTGATCGGCGCGGCGGTGACCTCGACACCATCAGCCAATCGCTGAGCCGCCTTTGGGCAGGAGACGGGTCCGCTTCAATCGCGCCGGAACCATCGCTCGAAAGACTCGCCGCTGTCACATATCTGCGCTACCCTACGGCCATGAGAATCCATCTCGCTCTGGCAATGGCGGTTCTGTGCGGTGGAACGCTCTCGATGGCGCAAACGCAAACGACCCCTCCGGCCAAGGACACCTCGAAAGACGCTGACGCCAAACCGATCACGCTCGACGGCTGCATCGGACGGAGCAACGTTTCTCCCGGTCAGTTCTCGCTCTCGGATGATGCGGGACAACCCGTCTACCATCTGACTGGAACCGACGTGAAGAAGTACTTCGGCCAGCGGGTGCAGATCGTGGGCGGGGTACCCGCACCGAAGAAGCTGTCGATCGTGGGGGGATTGCGGCCGTCGCCGAACGTAGCTGCCCAGGCCGGTGATATGGACCCGTCGCGAGCGGCGGTCCAAGGCGCCGTGGACAACAGCAGCCCGGGTACTTTTCAGCTGCCGGAATTTCGGGTGAAGACCGTCCGGCAGGTCAGCGGGTCGTGCCCGAGCTGACGCGGCCGGTTGAAGGAAAATGACGGGTTATTCTGGGGAAACGGAGGTGCGTCCGCAGTCGTCGCAGCGGAGATAGAGCACCGGTAGTGCTTCCGATCGGCCGATGACACGTGCGCTCGGCACGCCGCAGCGGGGACAAACAATACCCGAGGTCGAACGCTTAGCCATAGGGTCTCTCCTTACTTCTACTTAGACTCCTATGATCGCACGAAAGGTACAAGAATAGGGCAACCGCCTGCCGATCTGTTACTTTTTCAGCGGCTGGCCTCAGTTGGCCGACTCCCCGCCCTTCCTAAATCCCTCTAAGACGCCGTGCCCTTCACCATGATCGAGATGGCCTTCCGGTATTTCACCGGCACGCCATCAAGCGTCGCCGGACGATAGCGCCACGACTTGGTGGCCGCGATGGCCTGGTTGTCGTACGACGGCGTCACCTGCTGCCGCATTACGGCGCTTTCCACTACGCCGGTTTCATCGATGACGATCTCGAGGACGCCCTGGCGGCTCAGCACCGGAATACCCTGAAACGGCGGAAGCTGTTGCGCCAGCGCAGCCGGAGGAATGACGTTCGGGTCCACCGTGCTGTAGACGCGGGGCGGCATCGGTGGCGGCGGTGGCGGCGGTGGCGTGGCAGCGGCTGGTGCCATGGCAACGGCCGGTGGTAGCGGCGGCGGCGTGGCCGCGGCAATGCTCAGGTCGCGGAACCCCGCGGCAAGCGTGCGCAGGTCTGACAGCGGCGGCTGGCTGACGGCGGCCGCCGCGGCAGGATCCGCCATCACGTCGAGCACGCGAGAGAACCCGGCAGCGGAGGCGGCAAACTCGCGGCGGTCGTATGCGCCCTTGGCCAGCACGTATTCCTGCTGGATGATCGACGGCAGCATCCGCTTGCGCACGTCGGTGAACGCGGCGCGCACGCGCGGCGACACTTCGTTGGCCGGCTGGTAGGTCGGTTCCCCTGTGACCACGGCCTCGATCGCTCGTTCGGCCTCGGTGTTCCGGCCGAGCGCCAGCAGGCAGAACGCGCGGTACTGCTCGATGGCGCGGACTTCTTCAGCGGCGCGGTTGTTGGGTCCCATGCGGTTCAGCATGTCGAGCGCGTCTTCGTACGCCGCAGAGGCGTAGAGATCGCGCGCCGAGGCCAGCGACTGCTGGCCCATCATGAACATGGACAGCGCTAAAACTGCGGCGGTCATGGCTTCCTCCTCAGATCGACGGACAGACGGGCGGGCGTGGTGGCGGAAACGGTAGCGGCGTGGCGCTGCTCGCCCAGGTCAGGGTGGCGGAACACGACTTCGTGCGGCCCAATCGGGAGCGACAGGTTGCCGATCGGGGTCTCACCGACCTTGTTCCCGTCAATCCACACCTCGGCCCACGGCACCGCATTCAACGCGATCGTGCCGTTCGGCCATTCGAGTTTGATCGGCGCGACTTTTCCCGGTGCGACCTGGATCGTCCGAACCACCCGATAGCCGAGCGGCTCGTTCACGATTTCGATGTCGTGACGGCCCGCGGCCACCATGATGCGATCGCTCTGGCTGGTGCCGAGCAGACGCTTGTTTTCGAAGATCTGCAGGTCCACTGGTGCCGCCACCGAAATCCAACCGGAGACCGGTGCCCCACCCTCGGGAGCGCCGAGCGGCACGACCAGCGCCGCCGTCGAGCCCGCTTCGACCGCGACACTCTGACGCACGGTCCCGAGTTCGCTCTCGACGATGACGTTGTGTTGACCAGGCGTGAGCTCGCTGACCAGCACCGGCGACCGTCCGCGTGCAACGCCATCGACGTTGACCTGGGCGCCGGCTGGCTCGGTTCTCACCTGCAGTTGACCGAGTTTCGGCGCGGCGCCGCCCGGCAGTTCAACGTATTGCGACATCTGCGCGCCGGCCGTCATCGTGATCGGCAGCGTGCGCGGCTCCCCTGCGCCACGGAGTTCGACCAGGTGTGCGCCCGGCGTCAGCGTGAGCACGACCGGCGTCACGCCCTGCGATGAACCGTCCACGACGACGGCGGCGCCCGTCGGGGTGCTGGAGATGCTCAATTGTCCGGTGGGAGCCGGTGCGGCAGCCGCCGAGAAGTAGCGGCGCGCCCCGAACACGGCGCCCACCGAAACCACGAGCACACCGATAGCCACCGTGGCGAAAAAGCCCGTGCGGCGAGTAGGTACCTGCGACATAGCCATGGGACGCTCCGGCTCCGCCTTGAACTCGAACGGTTCGACGGCAGGCAGTGACGGTGGCAATGGCACGCGCGGCGATGGCGTCGCCGGTACGGCCGCGGCAACCGGTGGCAACGAGACGATCGACGATGCTGGCGTGTATGTTTGAGCAGTCACGGGTACGGGAGCCGGTGCGATGGGCACTGGCACGATCGGCGCTGACACGATCTTCGCTGACACGATCGGCGCTGGCGGGGTCAGCACGGGCGCCACCGGCGCAGGATCCGCGAGCATCGGTGGCGCCTGCCATTTGACAGACGAAGGAGTCAGCTCCGCCGCCACGAATCCCGGCGCCGGCGCGATGTGATCGGACTCGGCGTCGCTCGGGACCATCGAAGACGCGCTCGACCAGCTGGACCCCAGTGAGAACGACGACGGTGCGGGCACGGGTGGCGCCGCGAGTGGCACCGGTGCCGGAGAGACGGCGAAGGGCTCCGAGAATGACGAAGGCGCCAACACCTCCTCAGCAAGACTCGAGAACGAGGTCTCGAATATGGGCGAGAGATGATGATCGCCGACCGCGGACGGCGCGTGCTCCACGACCGCTGGCCGATCGAGATGGTGGTCGTCCGACAAGGGCTCATCGTGCGAAGTCAGCTCGATCGAATCGTCCGCGGCGGTCCCTCTGTGGAGGCTGGTCGAATAGCGTTCCTCGTCGTCGCCGTCGTCACGATGGTGGGAGTACGAGACTTCGGGCTGCGGTTCGTCTTCCACCTCTTCAACGAGCGGTTCACTGGCGGCATGCTGCTGGATTGTCGGCTCTACGCTGGCGCTGGCTGACACGCTCTGCGGGGCCTCAACGGCGGCGGCGGCGTCTTCTTCCGAGTCCTCGTCTTCGCCCGAGAGGACGCGGTCCAGTTCGGCGCGCGCCTCGAGCGCGGACGCGAATGAATGCCGCGGGTCGAGTTGCAGCGCGCGGCCAAGCCACGAGCGCAGTCCCGGCGGCAGCGGTTCGAGACCGCCGCGCGACGAGATCGCCCAGGCTGACGACAGTGCGCCGTGAATCGCCGACGGATATTCGTTTTCGGTGAGCAGGCGGCCCAGGATCAGCGACAGACCGACGACGCCGATCTGGGTGACGTCGGTTCGCTGGTCGAACCGCGGCGTTTCGTCCGACGGTGGCAAGGCGACCCGAAGCTCTCTCCAGTAGCGTTCCGGTGACCACCGCAGCTGCTCGAGTGCGGCACCGAGCACGTATTCGGCGATCACGACCCTGGCGTTGGGCGTGACGATGATGCGTTCGGGACCAATCGCGCCGTGCGCGAGATCGCCGCCGCTTTCGTGCAGCATGGCGACGGCAGAGACCAGTTGGCGGATGAGGTGCAGCGATGCATTGATGTCTACCGCGACGGGCCGCTGCGGCGTTGGCGTCAGCAGGTTCGACAGCCGGATGCCGCGCGTCGATTCGGATGCAATCGCCAGCGTGGCGGTGGCATCACTCAGCCGCTCGACGCTCTTGACCCGGGCGAAATAAGTGTGGCGGAAATTCGCGAGACGGCTGGCGCGCTCGCGCAGCGCGAACTCGAACGAGGGAATCGATGTCAGTTCCCGACGCAGACACAGGAGCTCGAGGGTGTCGCTGACCGTCGTATCGCTGACTCGACGCCGTTCGCCGAGACCGTCGTGGAAGACGACCGCCGTAGGCTGGGGACTTGTGGCGCGCGCTGGTTCCATGAGTGACCCTCGATTGAAACGGACGACCTGCTGAAATGCGCGAACCGTGCCGTTGGTGCCATTCCTGTCAGGGGACGGCAACTCATTCATAACGCGGACGTTAGGCGCGCGCGATCGACTAATGAAGGTGTATGGAAGCGGGTCCGGCTTACAAGTCCGTACGGTGGACGACGAATCCGTAAGGCTGAGGCACCATTCCTTGCAGCGTCGAGCGCCGGGAGGTTGGTGATGCTTTACACACTTGCGGTGCTGCTACTGATTGCGTGGCTGCTGGGAGTCGTCGGCACCTACACGATCGGTGCGTTCGTGCACGTATTGCTCGTCGTTGCAATCGTGCTGTTTCTCGTCGGGCTGCTTTCAGGTCGCGAGACGATCGTGTGAACGATCGCTCGGCTGAGGCCTCGCGCTACGACCGTAGCGCGAGTGCTACGGCCCATGACGCGAAGGCTTTAGCGACGGTGAAACAAGCGCGCTAGTTCGCAGTCGGCGTGCGCGCTTCCGCCGGCGCGTGCATCTGGTATTCGTGCGGCGGCTCCGCGCCGAGCAGATTCCTGACGAAGTAATCCCAGCGCCGACGAACCATGTAAGGCTCGTTGCCGAAACCGTGATTGCGGTTCGGCAACATCAGCAGATCGAAGTCCTTGTTCGCCTTGATGAGCTCGTCGACGACGAGCAGCGTGTTGTACGGCGGCACGTTGCTGTCCATCGTGCCGTGCGCCAGCAGCAGCTTGCCTTTCAGATTCCTGGCCACGAGCTGGTTCGCCTGATTGTCGTAGTTGGTGCTGCCGTCTGCCCTGGTCTGAAGTAAACCCTGCCACTTCTCAGCCCAGTCGTCTTCGTAGACGCGGTTGTCGTGGTTGCCGGCTTCCGAGATCCCCACCTTGAAGAAATCGGGATAGCGGAACATCGCGTCGGCGGTGGCGTAACCGCCGCCGGAGTGGCCGTAGATGCCGGCGCGCTCGAGGTCAATGTAGGGATATCTCTCCGCCAGCTGCTTCATGGCGGTCACCTGATCGGCCAGTGTGTTGTCGCCCATATCTCCGTAGTACGCCTGATGAAACTGCTTGGAGCGCCACGGCGTGCCCATGCCGTCGATTTCAACCACGATGAATCCCAGTTCGGCCAGCGACTGCGCATCGCCGCGTGAGGCCGCGAAGCTGCGGCCGCCGACGCTGCCGGTCTGCGGACCGGGGTAAATATGGTTGACGATGGGGTACTTCTTCGCCGGATCGAGGCTGGTCGGCGTATACATCAGGCCGTAAAGATCGGTGACGCCGTCGCGCGCCTTGACCGTCACCGGCACTGGCGGCTTCCAGCCCGCCGCGACCAGCCGCGAGATATCGGCCTTCTCGAGCGTCACGATCAGCCGGCCGTCGGTGTCGCGCAACTCGGTCACCGGTGGCACATCCGGCTTCGAGTAGCTGTCCACGAAGAACGTGCCTGACGGCGACAGCGACACATCATGATCCGCGTCCGCCGGCGTCAGCAGCTGAAGGTTCTTGCCGTCCATGCCGATGCGATAGAAGTGACGGAAGTACGGGTCGCGCCCCTTCTCGCGACCGACGGCCGTGAAATAGAGCACACGGTTTTTCTCGTCCACACGAAGGAGCTGCGTGACGTTCCCGTCGCCGGTGGTGATTTGGTGCTTCTCTCGGCCGGTCTGCAGATCGTGCAGGTAAAGCTGGCCCCAGTTGTCGCGCTCGGAGAACCAGACCACTTCGTTCGACGCCGGGAGAAATTTCCAGCTCACCCGGCCGTTGCCAGATTCGAGGAAGGTCTCGCCTTTTTCCTCGAGCACCTCGCGGACGACGCCCGAGGCCGGGTCGGCCTGCCGCAGTTGCTCGCGTTTGTGGTCGCGCGAGGTCGAGACAAAGGCGAGCTTCGACCCGTCAGGACCCCACTGCACATCGTCCCACTCGCCTCGGCACGACACGTCGTCGCACAAGGTCGAGCGATGCTGATCCGGTGGCAGCTGCAGGCGGACGACCTTGCCACTATCGACCTCGATGACGACCCGCTGGATCATCGTGATCACCGGATCGCCGGGCAGCGGATATTTCCAGGCCTGGAGCGTCGGGTGGCCGACTTTCGTGTCCACGAGGTACATCTCGCCAACGCCGCGCTGGTCCTGTTGAAAGGTCGCGATTTTCTTCGAGTCGGGCGACCACAGCAGAATCGCGCGATCGCTGGTGGTCCAGCCCGCGTTGTCGGTGGCGTAGCCGAAGTCTTTCACGCCGTCCTTGGTGAGCTTGGTTTCTTTGCCGCTGGCAATGTCGCGCACCCACAGATTCCAGTTGCGGACGAACGCGGTGCGTTTTCCATCGGGCGACTTCACGTCCGCTGATCGCGCCGGGGCGCCGGCGCGGCCGCCACCGTTGCTACGCAACGCCTCCGTGCATGCCGGCAGGTCGCACGGGGCCTGCGTACCGGTCGCGGCGTTCACCACGATGGCTTCAGGTCCACGCTCCGTCGTCACGCGATACCAGAAGCGCACTGTCGGCTCGGCCGCGGTCGTCGGAATCCAAACCGGCCGCACCCCACTCCGCAGGACCAGAGGCGCGGTGTTGTAGGTCATGAACTTCTCGGCGTGCGCGTAGTCCTCGGCCGTGACGATGCGCACCGGGGTGCTCGCCTGTTGAGCTGCCAGAGGCAGAGATGTCAGTGCGGCCAGCCCGGCGGCGCGAACGATATTCTTGAGAATCACAGCAGGATTCCTCTCACGTGAAATTATAGAAGACCTGGATTGAACGATCGTCCTCAAAATGCTGCACAGCGTGCCTGCCACGGGCCGCCGCGCCGAAGATCGTCAAAAACATTGGCAGAATTGCCATCTTGTAATGGCAAGGCAAATGCAATTAACGCAAACATTATGAGGCTCCAACACATCGTCCCAGCAACACTGCTCGCCGCCGCCACGCTGATGGCCGTTCCTGCTTTTGCCGGTCAGCAGCATGGCCATCCCGAAGGCCGTCGCGGGGCCTCCGCACCTCAAGCTCGAGGACAGGCACAACCGCGAGCTCAAGCAGCGCCGGTAGCGCGGCCGCAGGCCGGACCGTCCAGCGCGTCCCGTCCGCAGGCGTACGCGCAGCGTTATAACGGCCACAGCAACGCGTACGTTGGTCAGGCCGTTCCGCGCGGAGCCGTCGCGCCTCGCTACGCGCCGAACTACCACAGCGCGCCGAACTATCGTTACGCGCCGAATTATCACTACGCGCCGTACGCACCGCGCTACTACGCGCCTCATGCGTACGGTTACGGATACTACGCGCCACAGTACTACGGTCCGGGCTACGTGTTCAGGCCGCGCTTCTCGATCGGTTTCGGCTTCTGGGCGGGTTATCCGGTGCCGTATAGCTACGCGTATCCCTACCCCGTTCCGGTCTACGGCTACGCACAGCCGCAGAGTATGGTCGTCAATCCCGGCTCGAATTACGGCGGTATCAGTTTCCAGGTGACGCCGTACGAAGCTGACGTCTACGTGGACGGGAACTACGCCGGCCATGCCAGCGACTTCGACGGCAGCAAGCAGCCGATGACGCTCGCAGCGGGAACGCACCGCATCGAGATCGTAGCGAACGGCTACCAGACTTCGAGCTTCGACGTGAACGTGCAGCCTGGTCAGATCATCCCGTATCGCGGCGACCTGCAGCAGGGGCAGTCGTAGGCCGAGTGCAGCTAAACCGCGGCCGGCGAATGGACGTGTTCCGGCCGCACGCCGACCCCGACCAGCCGCGCCGGTATACGGCGGAGCATCGGGAACCGCCGCAGCAGCTTCAGAACGATCGGGAGTTGCTGCGGCCCTTTTCCTTTCAGCATCGGACCAAGAAACCGATTCTGGCCAAATCCTCTTCCGAACATTGGCCGCGTTTCAACGGACCGGCCAGCGCGTTGGCGGCGGCGACCGCATCCTGAATCGCCAGATTAATGCCGACGCCGCCAATCGGGGACATCGCATGCGCCGCGTCGCCGATACAGAGCAGGCCAGGTCGATGCCACGATCGCAAGCGATCGACCACCACCGTCAGCAGCTTGATGTCGTTCCAATCCTCGAGCTCGCTCACACGGTCGTGCATGAACGGCGCGATCGAGACCAGTTTGCAGTGGGTCGGCACGTGGCTGAAATCAGCGACGGTCACCGTTTCGCCGGCGACGCAGCCGCGCAGCTCGTGCAATTTCGAATGCGGGCGCTTCAGGAATTCGTCGACGATGCCAAGTTCGTAGAGCACTTCCATCGTCGACGGATGGACGGTGTCGCCGCGGAAATCCGCAGGAAGTCAGCGTGCTTCTCGAGTACGACCGTCCGGACACCGGTGCGGGCGAGCAGAAACCCGAGCATCATTCCGGCGGGTCCGCCGCCGGCGATGACGCACTGCGTGGTCATGAGCCAATGATAGGTTGGGGGATTACGGTCGCGGGCCTGGCCGAGCGCGTCTGGGCCGAGCAAGCTCGGGCCCCTACGGCGTTCGGTTGGCGTAGGGGCGGAGCATGCTCCGCCCCGGGAAGAATCCGGCTTACTGAACCTGTACGAGCTGCCCGCGCATCACGCCGGCGGGGTTCAGGGTCGTGTGAATGTTGAAGTAGTAGCCGGACGGGTTGTTGAGGATAGCCTGGACGGTCGCCGCGTCCGCATTGGACGTCGTCGCGGTAAACGTTCCGGATCCGTTGGTCAGCGTCACGGTTCCGGCCGATCCGACCGCCGTGATTACGATGCCGCCCGGCACGCCAGTGGCGCCCTTGTGGATGTGCGCAATGGTCACCACGGTATTGGGCGGAAATCCGAACACACTGGCGGTGAATTGCACCGAAGCGGTGGACACGTTGCCCGACGAATCTTTCGTCACATTGAAGACGATGGTCGCGGTACCTGAACCGACCGACTCAGCGTTCGTGATCGGTGGGACTTCGTTCGCTGGTAACAGCGTCGCCGTGAAGGTCGGCGCACCGTTGGTCGGGCTGGTGGATGACGAAGACGAACCGCATCCGGCGGCGCACAAAGCGAGCACCATGGCGAGAATGGATGAACCCTTCATCGGCAGACTCCTTCGAAATCAGAAAAACTTACGGGACAGGTTGAAGCCCAGATAGAGACTGTCGGGATTGCCGCCGCGGGCGAGCTGACCATACGTGACGGCGGACGAGTTGGCGAACGTGATCGCGAACACGTGCGCGCCGACACGGGCCTCCAGCGAGAACGCGAACTCGGCGTTGCCGGGTGTGTAGCCGGCGGCACGCGGCGAGCCTTCCACCACAACGTAAAGCGTCGGCCGGATGCGGATGCGAGTGCCGAGTCCGACGAAGAACGTATTGCGCACTTCCCCGGTGTCCGGCAGCGTGTTGTGGACGACGATCGGCGTCGCGTAAAGCGCCAGCTTCGAGGCGATCGTCCGTGACACGACCACGCCGAGTGTCGGTGCGTAGCGTTCACTGAAGTTGTTGCCGCCTTCGACGTTGAAGATCGCGGAGATGCCGAGCGGCATCGAATCGGTCTGGTGGAACGCATCGACCTTGGTGCCGAGCGAGATGGTGCGATCGACGTTGGTCCGCGATGCGATCAACTGGACATGCTTGAAGAGACCGAAACGGTATTCGAAGTCGATGGTCGCGCCTTCGTCGAGTCCGAACAGGTTCTGGAGCTGCTCCTTGGCAGTGTCCTTCGCCAGGTTCTCGTTGAAGCGGTGTGTCAGGTGGAAATTGCCGCCGTGCACCGGCAGCGGCAGCGTCGTCGGAAGATTGACCAGGCTGTAGTCCGGCTCCATCGGACGCAAGCGGGCATCGTCGTCATCGTCCGCCAGCGCCGCCATATCGTCGCCTGCCGACGGTGTGGCCGCGGCGGTGTCTGCGGCCGGCGGCGGCGCCGGTTCGGGAGGCTGTGCGTGCACGGATTTCGCGCCGCCAAGCATGAGTGTCAGAAACAGAACGGTAGCGGTCGGGCATGAGTGTCGGATCACGATGTGCCTCCAAGAGCAAGGTCCGGACCAGCCGTAACCTGCTGGGAACAATAGAACGCGGGCGGTTCGACGTGCGTTCGACGTTACTGCGAACGTAAGGCTTTACGGTCTGCGATAGACGATGTTGCCGCCGACCATCGTCATGGCGACGTGCATCTGTTCGATCTGTTTGGCTGGCACCGCGAGAATGTCGGCGGGAAGGACCACGAGGTCGGCGAGCTTGCCGGGTTCGATCGAGCCTTTGGTCCGCTCCTCGAACGTGAGGTACGCATTGTTGATGGTTTCGAGCTGGAGCGCTTCTCTCAGGCTGATTCGCTGATCGGCGCCGAGCACACCTCCGCTGATCGTGTCGCGCGACACGAAATGGTAGATGACCCACAGTGGTGGATAGGGCACCACCGAGGAGTCAGTGCCCCCCGCCACCACGAATCCGCGGTCGAGATAATCGCGCAGCGGTGTCGTTCGGGCCGCGCGTATTGGTCCCCAGTAGCTCACGAGGCTCGGTCCCGCCAGGTAGAGATGATCCTGCGCCGAGACGACGAGATCGAGCGTTTTCATCCGCGGAAACTGATCCGGGTCCGGAATGAAACCGTGCTCGAGCACCCAGCGTTTGCCTCTGATCGATCGTTCGGCATTGGCAGCCTCGTACGCGGCGAGCACCTCGTCGATCGCGGCATCGCCGACTGCGTGCGTCGCGACCCGCCACCCGAGACGGTTCAGTTCCTTCACCACATCGGTGTACGGCGCCTGCTTCATGGTGTTGACGCCGCGGAACGTGCCGCCTTCACCCCATGGTTCGGCGTAAGGCTCGCGCATCCACCCGCCTTCGAAGCCGCCGTCCACGCCCAGCTTCATGCCGCCGATGCGGAGCCACTCGTCGCCTTCGTCCGGCTTGATCTGCGATGCGGCGATGGCGTCGCGCATTTTCTCGGCGCTGTCAGCGGCATTGAACCGTAGCAGCTGGTTGACGCGAATGGTCAGGAGTCCGCGCTGCTTCATCTGTTGCAGAAGCCGATACTGCTCGACCGGTGCCCCCGGATAGCGGATGCTGGTCAAACCAGCCGCGTTGAGTTTTCTGTGCTGTTCCTGAAGCGCTTCGATCGTGAGCGCCGGGCCGGGCGGCAGCTGGACCAGCGCCTTGGCGCGATCGATCAGTTCGCCGTTCAGTTCGCCGTCGGGTCCTCGCGTGATGCGCCCTCCGGCCTGCTGCGGCGTTTGCTTCGTGATGTTCCATTTCCTCAGCGCCGCCGAGTTCAGGATGTACTCGTGGCCGCCGCGAACGGCCACAACCGGATTGTCGGGCGCCACGGAATCGAGATCGGCGCGGTACGGCAGGCGGTGCTCGGCGAGTTGCGCCTCGTGCCAGTCGCTGTTGGTGACGATGACGTCGCCGGGTCGGGTCTGCTTGACCCGCAGAGCGATCGCGCGGAGCACATCGGCGATCGATCGTGAGGTCGAGAGATCGACCCCCGGACCGCCACCAGCATCGTGCAGGTGGCCATCAGCCAGGCCCGGTATCACCGTCTGACCATGTAGATCGATCAGCCTCGTCTGCGGCCCGGCAAGCGCATTGACAGTGCGATTGGTACCGACAGCCGTGAACCGGCCGCCCGCGATCGCGATGGCCTCTGCGATGGAAAACTGCGCATCGACAGTGATCACGTGACCGTTCACGAGAACCGTGTCGGGCGCCGCAGGCTGCGCGGTCGGGTAAATCGCGGCGATGGCCGGCAACATCGCAATCGCGCAGAGGCGGAAGGCCTTCATGGGGTCGGCCCTCGCATCGGTGTGCGCAGAATCCCGATGCCGTCGATCTCGATCGTGACGACGTCGCCGGGCTTGAGAAATTCTGGCGGCTTTCGGCCTGCACCAACGCCGTCAGGAGTACCGCTCGAGATCACGTCGCCGGGATAGAGCGTGAGAATTGACGTCAGGTAGCGCACCATGTGCGCTTCGTCCCAGATGAAATTCTTGGTGTCGCCGTCCTGCTTCACCACGCCGTTCACTCTGGTGACAATGTGAAAGGAGGCCTGATCGGAGACGAACTCCTTCGGCACGATGAATGGCCCGAACGGTGCTGAGCGATCGCCGCTCTTGCCGGCAAACCAGTTCGGGCCCGCGAACATTCCGGTCAACGGACGGCGACCGCTGCCGCCGCGGTCGCTGAGGTCGTACATGATGCTGTAGCCGAAGACGTAGTCGTGCGCTTGCGCCTCGCCGACCTTGAACGCCGTCTTGCCGATCACGATCGCGAGCTCGCCTTCCCAGTCGATGTTACGGCCCGGCGTAATAGTGTAGGACTCGTCAGGGTCGATGATGCACGAGCGTGGTGACTTGGCGAAGAACACCGGGTCTTCGCGGTTCTGATCGGCCTCATTCGCGGCTTTCTGCTGTGGACTCCCGGGCGGAAACATCTCGCCGGCGTGCAGCTTGTAGTTGGCCGCGATCGCCAGCAGGTTGTAGGGATATTTGATTGGCGCGCGGATCACAACCTGGTGGAGATCGAAGGCGAACGGTGCGGTGCCGAGCCTGGCACTGGTGTAGTAGTTCGCGATCTGGTAAAGCCGGGGCGACACGCTCGCGTAGTCTTCGATCAACTCACGCATCTCGCCCGGCATCGCGACGGTCGGTGCGCGCAGACGTCTGGAAAAATCGGCGCTCGCGGCCGCGACGTCCAGCACGTGCTCGCCCAGCACGAGTCCCACCCGCGCCTTTCCCGCGACCTCAAATGTCGCCAGCTTGAACGGTGTGTCCGGCTTCGCCGACACCGCCGGCGGCTGCGCGCGAACCGAGGCCGTCAGGGCCAGCGTCAGAACGAGTACGGAAACCCGGCGCATGAAACCTCCCGATGGGTCGTTGACTGCCGACTGGTGGCTGGCGACCAATCTTACTGTCCAGCCGCCCGTTTGGGTGATTCGAGCCGTCGCCGGTTCTGTCACGATTCCCGCATGTCCAACGACCTTCTCACAAGTTTCTCGAATCAACTCGCTGACGCCGTGTCCGCCGCGTCTCCATCCGTCGTTCAGGTACAAGGGCGTCGGCGTCCGGCGAGCGGCCTCGTCTACGCCGAGAACGTAGTGCTGACGACCGTGCGCGCCCTGGGCCGGGAAGATGGTCTGCATGTCCGGCGCGATGACGGCCAGACCCTGGACGCAGAACTCGCCGGATGGGATCCCACGACCAGCCTCGCGGTGCTGCGGGTGCCGAGCCTCGGCACCCGCGCGATCGCTCCGTCCGCGGTCGCACCGCGGGTCGGTCACCTCGCGCTCGCCGTCGCCCGCTCCTGGAGCAACGTCGTCACCGCGAGCGCCGGACTGATTTCGGTCATCGGCGGACCACTGCCGACCGGGCGGCGGCGCGCCATCGATCAGGTGATCCGCACGACCGCGCCGATGCACGACGGCTTCGCCGGCGGCGCCTTTCTCGATACCGCCGGCGGCCTGATCGGAATCGCCACGTCGACCATCATCCGCGGCACCGGCGTCGTGATTCCGGCGTCGATCGCGTGGAAGACGGCGGCGAACGTCCTCGAACACGGCAGCCTGAAGCGGGGCTATCTCGGCATCGCCGGCCAACCGGTGGCGTTGCCCGAGAAGCAGCAGACGCCCGGTGGACGCGCGCAGGCGCTGCTGGTGGTCGGCGTGACCGACGGCACCCCGGCCGCGGCGGCAGGCGTGTTGATCGGCGACCTCCTGCTCGAGTTCGACGGTCATCCGATCGAGTCGCCCGAAGAACTGCTCGATCTGCTGCTCGGCGATCGCGTCGGCCGCAGCCTGCCGCTGAAGGTGCTGCGCGGCGGCAGCGTCGCCGAACTGCACGTCACGGTTGGTGAGCGGCCGGTGCACTGAACGCAATGCGGGTATTGCTGGTCGGTACAACGTTGGAGCGCGCACGGCTGCGTGCACGCATGAACGGAACGATGGAGGTCGCCGGCGAGTTCGACTCGCTGGCGGCTGCCCGCCTGGCGGATCACGACCACGACGCGATTCTGGTCGCGCCCGACGTATCGGACGGCGATGACGAAGGCTTCGACGAGGCGCTCACCCCGAGGGAAGTTCAGGTGCTGGAGTTGCTCGCGGAAGGCCTGACGAACAAAACGATCGCCGCCCGCCTGCAGATCAGCGACCAGACGGTGAAGTTTCACGTCTCGTCGATTTCCGGGAAGCTCGGCGCCGTCAACCGCACGGACGCCGTTCGACGCGCAGTCCGACGCGGCCTCATCACGCTCTAGCTAATGCATTCTTCGCATTAGTCTGGTGCGCGAAGCGCCCCGTCCGAGGGCCTTTGTGCATGGTTCTTGGTCCGTTCCTGGTGCGCTGGTCCGTACCTGGTCCTTCGTCCTCAGCCGGATCGCACCGGGACGGCGCACGTAGGCCCAGGGACCCAGGACGGACCGGGAACCAAGCACCCGGCACCAAGGACGACCCAGACGCCAACACAGAGCCAGACAGAAACGAAGATCGCTTTTAGGCGCTCTCGGCTGGAACCACTGTGAGCCGGCGGTGTTCGGCCGACCTCAGGATGCCGAGCGTCTGCGGCACGCCGATGCGATCGTCGGTCAGCAAGCGATGCAGGTCGTCGACACCAGTCACCGCTTCCCCGCCGAACGCGAGCACCACGTCGCCGTCCTTCAGACCCGCAATCGCGGCCGGGCTCTTCTCCTCCACCGACACCACGAACACACCGGACGTGACCGCCAGATGATTGGCGCGGGCAACCGCCCGCGGGATCGGCACGGTCTGACCGCCAAGCCCGATGTAGCTGCGGCGAATCCGGCCGTCGCGGATCAGGCGCGCCGCCACGAACCGCGCGGTATTGCTCGCGATCGCGAAACACAGACCCTGCGCCGGGAGAATCGTGGCGGTGTTGATCCCAATCACTTCGCCCCGTGTGGTTGCCAGTGGTCCGCCGGAATTGCCGGGATTGAGCGCGGCATCGGTCTGGATGATGTCGTCCATCAGCCGGCCCGATCGCGCTCGCAGCGAGCGTCCGAGGGCACTGACGACGCCGGCGGTGACTGTGTGATCGAACCCGTAGGGGTTGCCAATCGCGACCGCGATCTGGCCGACGCGAATGGCGCGGGAGTCGCCAAGCGTCGCCCATGGCAGCGCCGATCCGTCGATCCGCACCACCGCGAGATCGGTATGTGGGTCCTGACCAATCAGATCCGCCAGTGTCGAGCGTCCGTCGGTCATCACGACCGTCAGCGCACCGGTCCCCTCGACGACGTGGCTGTTGGTGAGGATCAGGCCGTCGGGAGTAAACAGCACGCCGGAACCGCCGCCGCGCTCCGCTTGAATTTTGACGACCGCTGGACCGACGGTATCAACGGCATGAATGACCGCTGAGGAGTAGGCGTCGAGCAGTTGATCGTCGTTCGGGTGGGGGACCATGATTCCATTCTAGGAATCAGGCTCTGCGACCGCACCACCCAGACGGGCAGGCAAGTCGGCAAAAGGTCTGGCCTGGCGCGCGGCCCCCGCATAGGATCACCCGAATGCGACGCATGCGAACGCCCGAGACCACCGCCGCGTTGGTCAACACGGGACTCATCCTGCTGGCTCCAACGGCCGTTTACGTCGCCATCTCGATCGTTTCGGCGCTGGGCTTCTTCGATCGCGGAAACACCGTGACGGCCTACGTCACGCCGGCGACCACTCGGGCGCTCCAGGCTGCGGTGACCGTGCTGCGGATGACGATAGCCCTCCTGCCGTTTGCGGCCATCGCAGGATGGCGAACATGGGTCCATGCCAGGCGCTACCTCGCCGGAACCGGTACAGGATTGCAAGGCATCCTTGAAGCCGGGTGGCTGGGCTTCCTGGACATGCTGTTTGGACTGCGGAACAGCATCATGACGCGAACCTCGGAAGCGCCGGCCTACATCATCGCCTACGGAGGCATGGCCTTCGTGATCGGTCTTGTGTGTGGAGCGGTGCTCTGGTCGACAGCGATGCTGACGCTGAAGCTCGCTCGGCCGCAGCTTTTCAGTTCTTAGGTTTCGGCTTCCAACCAGGCCCGCGGACGACACGGCCAGGGGTACGGCCGGTGTGCTGGCCATCTTTCAGCACCTGACCGCCATTCACCCACACATCTCTCACACCGATCGCGTACTGGTGCGGCTGCTCGTAGGTCGATCGGTCGGCAATCGTCCTGGGATCGAAGATGACGACATCGGCGAAATAGTCCGGCTCGAGACGGCCGCGCCGCTTGATCCGCAGCGTCGATGCCGGGAACGACGTCAGCCTGCGGACCGCCTCGGCAAGCGGGATCACATGCTCGTCGCGCACGTACCTGCCAAGCAGCCGCGCGAAGTTGCCGTAGGCGCGTGGATGGGTACTGGTCTTGATGAACACTCCCTCCGGCGCCATCGACGAGGCATCGGACCCGAAGCTCACCCACGGCAGGGCAATCTGCTTCCTGACGTTGTCCTCGGACATCAGGAAGTAAACCACCTGAACGCGACTGCCGTCCTCGACGACGAGATCCATGGCGGTGTCCTGGACGGAAGTGCCCCGCAGTTTCGCGACCTCGGCCAGGGTCTTGCCAGCGTAGCTCCGGAGCGCTTCGTTCTTGAATCCGACCAGCAGCGTCCCCTGGCCGCCTGCCGCCAGCAGCAGATTCTCCCACGCATCTCCCGGCGTCGTCATCTCGCGGCGGACGCGGTTCCGAATTTTCGGATCCTGAAGCCGCGCCGCCCATGCCTTGTAACCGCCTTCCTGGACCCACGGTGGCATGGCGGCGTCGAGCCCGGTTGAACCGGCGGTGTAGGTGTACATGTCGGCGGTGATGTCGAGTCCATCGTGGCGCGCGGCCTCGATCTTGTTGATGGCAGCATCGAGCTTGGGCCAGTTCGACTCGCCGCTCGCCTTCAGGTGATAGATCTCGGCGCGAATGTCCGCCTCGCGCGCGATCGTCAACGTTTCGTCGATGGCCTCGAGCAGACGGTTCCCTTCGCTGCGCATGTGCGAGATATACATACCCCCGGATTGCGAGGCGACTTTGGCAAGTTCTATGAGCTCGTCGGTCCGGGCAAATACTCCGGGAATGTAAATGAGCGCCGTGGTCAGCCCCATCGCGCCTTCGTCCATCGCACGGCGCACGTGCCCGCGCATGCGTTCGAGCTCGTCTGAGGTGGGTGGCCGATTGTTGAGGCCGACTTCGTTGGCGCGAATCGTGGCCGCGCTGACGAACGACGCGACGTTCGTGGACACCCCGCGTGCTTCGAGATAGTCGAGGTAGCCGACGAGTGTGTTCCAGGTAATGTCGAACTTGATGTCGCCCTGCCGCTCCATCTGCTCGCGCTTCATTTGATCGGTGATCGGACCCATCGAGCTCTCGCCGAACACTTCCAGCGTCACGCCTTGCCGGAGCGTGCCCTGGGCATGGCCGTCGGCGATCAGCGATGTCTCCGAGTGGCTCAACATGTTGATGAAGCCGGGTGCGACGGCGAGACCCGTTGCGTCCACCTCTTCACGTCCGCGCTCGCCCCGGAGATCGCCGACGGCAGCGATACGGTCGCCGAGGATCGCCACATCGACGGCTTTGCCAGCGCCGCCGCTGCCGTCGTAGACGGTACCGTGCCTGATGACGACGTCGTACTTCGGCGCCTGCGTCCTCGCACAACCAGCGGTGAGTGACGCGACTGCGACCGTGAGAAGAAGAGTTGATTTCATCGGCTGGCCTGAGGCTATTCCCACCGAAATATTCTGGCTGACAGTGCGACGCAGGCAACGCAGATCACTCCCAGCGCGACGATGTCGCCGGCATGCGACACCCAGCTCTCGCCCGTCCAGATCCCTTGCAGCAGCGACACGGCGTAGGTCATCGGCAGCAGGCCGGCGATGACACCGAGCACTGGCGGTAGTATCGCAACCGGAAAGAACAGGCCCGACACCGCAAGCATCGGATACAGGAGGACCGCACCGACCGGCTGCGCGAAACGGGCGGTCGGCACCAGGCTCGCGATCACGAAGCCGATCGACAGGACGCTGGCCGTGCTGATCAATAGCGCTACTGTGAAGCCAGCCAGCGGTACCTGCGCGCCCACCGGGTAGTAACGCCGGCCGGCGAGCACCGTCAGTGCCAGCGTCGCGGCGGTCAACAGCAGCTTGACCAGGACCTGCGCCAGCAGAATCGTCGGCGGCCGCAGCGGCGTGGCGCGCAGACGCTTCAGGATGCCGCCTTCGCGGTACACGGAGATAATCGTCACCAGGGACAACACAGCGCTGATCGCGATCAGCACCGACACCAGGACCGGCATCGCGACGGCGAGAAATTTCGTCTCCACCATCGGGCCGGCTGAGAGGCGGCTACCGCCGAGGCGTCCAAGGACGATGAAGATCACCACCGGGACGACGACCGTTCCTGCCGCGCCGAGCGGTTCGCGCAGGAAAATCTTCAACTCGAGCCAGGTCAGTTTGAGAAGTCCACGCCACATTTAGCCGCCGCCTAATCCCGGATCGAGTGACCGGTCACGGTGAGAAACACATCCTCGAGCGTGGGAATGACCGTTCGGAAGTCGGTGACCCGTATGTGGTGCTCGGACAGACACTGGATCACGTCGCTGACGAGGTCGTCGCCACAACCGCGGATCGTGAAACGAGTGCCTTGACGCGTCACCGCTTCGACCCCCGCAATCGCGCGAAAGCGATCGGCGGCCGCCTCGTCGGCCGAGGCGAGTTCGATGGTCCGCACAGGACAATGCCGGGCCACCAGCCGCGCCGGTGTGCCGATATCGACGATCCGTCCGTGATCGATGATCGCGACACGGTCGCACAACCGTTCGGCTTCCTCCATCAGGTGCGTCGTGAGGAACACTGTCTTGCCCCGGTCGCGGATGCCGCGCACCAGTTCCCAGATAGTGCGCCGCGACTGTGGATCGAGGCCAGTCGTCAGTTCGTCCAGAAACACGAGGTCGGGGTCGTTGATCAGCGCGAGCGCGATGAAGAGGCGCTGTTTCTGTCCGCCGGACAGGGTCATGAACCAGGCGTTGCGCTTGTCGCCGAGTCCGAGCTGATCGAGCAACCGGTCGCCATCGATCGTCTTTCTGCGGTAGAGCGAGGCCCAGAGATCGACGGCCTCCCACACCTTGATGCGTTTCTGCAGTTGCGCCTCCTGCAGTTGCACGCCGATCCGCTCTTGAAGTTTGTAGACGTCGCGGACCGGGTTGAGGCCGAGGACGGAGATGGTCCCGCGATCCGGCGCCCGCAGTCCCTCGATGCACTCCATCGTGGTCGTCTTGCCGGCGCCGTTCGGGCCGATCAGGCCGAAGATCTCGCCGTCGTTGACCTCAAAGGACACGTCGTGGACCGCGACAGTGGAGCCGTAGGTCTTGCGAAAGCCGGCAATCTGAATGACAGGAGGAGTCATCAGGTCAGCAAATCAGCCATCAGCATCGGCCATTAGCCATTAGCCATTAGCCACTAGCCATTGGCAGTTACGGCGCCCACGCCATGCCGTCGGGGCCATTGCCCGTGGCGATTTTCTTCGTCATGGTCCACGTCTTCAGGTCGATGACCGCGATGAAGTTGTCACGATTGACCGCGACGTAGGCGACGCCGCCGGACGGCGGCATCAGCACGCCTTCAGGGCCATTGCCGACGACGATCCGCTTCACGACCATCCGGGTCTGGGTGTCGACCACGACGACGTCTCCGCCCTCATCGTCTGAGACCAGCGCGAACTTCGCGTCCGGCGTGAGCTTGATGCGGTTCGAGCGTTTTGTGCCGACGTCGAACGTATGAAGCACCGCGTTGGTTGCAGTGTCGATCACCGAGACGCCGCCGTCGCGGGAATGCGCGCTCCAGACCGTGCGCCCATCCGGAGAGATGTCGATGCCTTCGGGCCCCTTGCCGACCGGAATCACGGTCTGCGCCCACGCCCCGGCGCTCTGGCGAATCGCTGAGACAGTGTTCGACCCGATGTTCGACGTAAAGAATGTCCGGCCGTCTTTCGACGGCAACACCATGTGCGTCGTCGCCTGACCGGTCTCGAACTGCCAATCGACCTTGTCGGCGACCGGATCGTACCGGGCGATCTTCTTGTCCGCTTCGGCCGTGAAATATAGCGTCCCGTTCACAAAGGCGAGGCCATGAGGCCGCGACAACGGCGCGACGTCAACCCGGCGCAATTCTCTCTGCGTGGCCAGATCGATCATCGAAATGGTGTGGCCCGGCGCTGGACCCGAGCCGTAGTTGCTGCCGAAC
>DASXIR010000236.1:0-5376 GCA_036497895.1 Vicinamibacterales bacterium
TCGGCGTTGATCTGGCCGCGTTCGCGGAACAATGGACGGAGCCGTTTGAACGCGGTCGCCATGCCGCCGCCGAACACCGCCAGGATGACGATGGTGACGACGGTCAGCTTCCAGTTCAGCCAGAACAGCACACCGGCGGCGATCGTCGCGGTCAGGATCGATCCGGTCAGCTGGACCAGTCCGGTCCCGACCAGGTTCCGGATGCCTTCGGCATCAGTCATGATGCGCGAAATCAGCACGCCGCTCTTGGTGGTGTCGAAATAGCGGATCGGCAGGCGCATCACGTGCGCTTCGACATCCTTGCGCATGTCGGTGATCGCGCGCTGGGCGGCGACGCCGAGAATCTGCGAGTTCGCGAACGACGACGCCGCGTCGACGATGGCGGCAATGCCGACCGCGATCGCCAGTTTCGGCAGCAGGTCCCAGTCGCCCTGCTTGATGACGTTGTCCATCAGGTACTTCGTGCTCGTCGGCAGCACCATACCGGCGAGACGGTTGACGACCATCAGCGCCAGTCCGAGCGACAGACGCACGCGATGCGTCCAGATCAGAGCCCGTGCTTCTTCCCATGCTCCGGCGGTGAAGGCCGGCTTTTTTGGCGCGGCGGCGGCAGCACCGGCGCGAGTCGAAGCCGCCGCAGATCGAGGTAAACGTTCAGGATGGGCCACGGCCCATGATACGACGGCTCCGGTTCCGGCCTCGCCCATTCGGGTAGGTCGGCGGGAACCGCAGGACGTGTTCCGGCACATTCACACCGAGGAGACGATGAACATGGCGTCGATGTGGCGATGGGCGTCGGTCGCGGCAGTTATCGTCGCCGTGAGCGGTCCGGCACGCGCGACCGCGCAAACGGCGGCAGAGCGGCGGGCAGCGGAAGCGGCGATGAAGCAGGCGGACGAGGCATTCTGCCGGGCTGCGATCGATCACGATGAGTCACGATTTCGCGCACTGGTCGCAGACGAGGCGACGTTCGGTGGCGGTTCGTCCGACCAGACCAGAGGCGTGGGAGCGGCGCAGCAAACCGGCGGACGGCAGGGAAGCCGTCGCCCATGGGCAGTACATGACCGTCTGGGCGAAGCAGAAGGACGGCAGATGGAAAGCGGTGTTCGACGCCGGCGGAGAAGACCCCCGCAAACGGTGAGCCTTCCCCGATCCTCAAGACCGTCAGCCTCGAACCGATTGTGCGGTTCGCGTCGATCCCGCTACGACGCTGCGGTCCGAGTAGCGGCTCAGGAGGAACCGAAGGCGAAGCGCTCGATTGCGGACGCCAGCCCGTTTTCGTCGTTGCTGCCGGTGAGGTGATAGCCGCGCGCTTTGATGGTTGCGGTGGCATTGCCCATCACCACTGCGATTCCCGCGAAATCGAGCATCTCGACGTCGTTCAGGTTGTCGCCCACCGCCATCACCTCTTCGGCGGTCATTCCGCGAGTCGCGGCCCAGCCGGCTAGCGTTGATCCCTTCGAGCAGCCCGCGCCGTTGACGTCGATCAGCGAAAAGTCGCGAGCCTCGTATTCGGTGACGGCGACTGTGTAATCGGCAGCGATCGGGAGCGAGCGCAGGGATGCGACCAGCGTCCGCATCGCTTCGACGCCGCCGTTGAACATCACCTGGATGGGATCGTCGGAGAGCACATCGCTCAGCGGCGCCGCGCGGGCGATGAACGCTTTGTTCTTCTCGTAGTAGCCGCGCCGGTTGACGTGCGACCAGTCCATGTGCTCGAAGACGATCTGGCGGTCGTCGGTCCGATCGAAGACGAGGGCGACACTGTCGTCGTAGGCGACCGTCTCGGCAAGAATCTGTCGCGCCGCGGCGCGTGCCAGCACCAGGCGGCGCTCCGTCTCACCCGACTTGCGCTTCACCACCGCGCCGTTGTTGACGATGAGGGTCAGCGGTATTGGTAGCAGGTCCGCGACCGGTTTCGCAAAGTGGAAGGCACGGCCGGTGACCAGGGCCACCTCGATGCCACGGGCGGACGCGGCGAGCAACGCGTCGCGATGCGCGTCGGGCAGGCGTCCCCGTCCATCGAGCAGCGTGCCGTCGATGTCGACGGCCAGCAGGCGAATCACTTGACCGGCAACGACGTATAGGCGACAACGGCGATCTTCCAGCCACCGGGCTCACGAACCAGCGTGAACTGGTCGACGCCGTGGGACTGCGCGACGCCGTCGCGCAGGACCTGAAAATCGGCGCGCAGGTAGGCCAGGTGGTCGCTGTCCACGGTAACCGTGACGTTGGTCAGTGGCTCCCGGAATGCGACGGGATTGGGGTTGGCCTTCAGCGCCGCGATCCACTGATCACCGGTCTGGTAGCTCGTCGACCATTCTCCGGCTCGTTCCCGCGCGATCGTGATGATTGATTTGGGTGCGAGCTCCGCCGCGACGCGGTCGTACTCACGATCGCCCAGATGCAGCAGGAACGATTCGACCGTGGACTGTATTTCCGCCGAGGTCGATGCGGCGCTCTTGTCGACCACGACCGCACCGCCCTTCATCACCCAGCGCACGTGGTCGATCACGACGTGCACGTCCGCGAGCGGATCGCCTTCGACCGCCACCAGGTCGGCGAAGTAGCCTGGTGCGATCGCGCCGATGTTCTTCTCCTCGCCCAGAAGAGCAGCTGCGGTCGTCGTGGCCGATGCCAGCGCCTGTGCCGGCGTCATCCCGGCTTTCACGAGCCATTCCAGCTCGCGAGTGTTCTGGCCGAACATCGTGTAGACCGCGTCCGATCCCATGCCGATTTTGACGCCGGCCTTGAACGCCCGCCGCGTCGATTCAAGGTTCTTCTCGATGTATGCCTGAAGCGGGGGAATGGCCTCGGGCGCGAAGCCGAACTCGTCCCTGGCCTCGACGTAGTAACGATTGTGGTCGATGGTCGGCACCCAGACTGTGCCGCGTCGGACCATTTCCGCGATGGTCTCGTCGTCGAGGTCGATGCCGTGCTCGACCGAGTCGGCGCCGGCGCGGACCGCGTCCTTGACGCCCGACGCTCCGTACGAGTGGATCGCCGCGCGATGGTGGTTCGCGTGTGCGGCATCGACGGCCGACTTCATCTCTTCATAGGAGAGCGTCTGCGTCGTGTCCACGCTCTGATAGCTGCCGCGCGAGCCGTAGATTTTCACCCAATCGGACCCGGCAGCGACCCGCGCCTCCGCAAGTTTCGCGAAATCGGGCGTCGGCGTGCCGGGACGCGCGGCCGACAACCCCTGGCCCGCGACGAACATGCGAGGCCCGACCATCCGGCCCATGTTGATCAGATCGCGCATCGCGTAGTCAGTCTCGTTCGACGCGCCCAGATCGCGCACCGTGGTCACGCCCGTTTCGAGCGTGCGCCTGGCATTCTCCGCGGCGAGGACGACCGTCACGCCGGCCGGACGCCGCGGCTGGTTGAGCGGGCGGGTGCCGGGCGACCGATCCCAGAAATAGGTCATGTGGGTGTGCAGGTCAATGAGCCCGGGAATGACGGTGAAGCGGCTCAAGTCGATCACCTCGACGCCGACGGGCGGGGCGGCGATGCCAACCGACGTGATCCGATCGTTGTCCACGATGATGACGGCGTTGACGGTGACGTGACCGGCGGCATCAACCAGCCTGCCGGCGCGGATGGCGCGCGTCCCTGCGTCGGCGCCGGTGGCCAACAACAGCATCAGGCCCAACGCCGCGATCAGCGTGGTGTTGATGCGAGGGCTCGGGCGTTTTCGTGCGTTCGTGATCGTGGTCCGGTGGCTCACGCGTACCTCGCTCGGGCTTCTTCGAATTGATCGGCGATTTCACGGACCAGTGTGTCCGGCGAGACGACGCGAGCGAACGGGCCGAAGCTGAGGATCCAGCTGTGGAGCGCGCGATCGCGGCAGACCTCGAGCGTCAGCGACACACCGCCATTGGCCTCGTCGCGCATCTGCTGCGACGGATGCCAGCCGCGCGCCCGTACGTAGTCCGCGACAGCGGCATCGAAATGGATTTCGACGTGTTCCGGCGGTCCCGAATGGACGCCGAGCGAGTGTGGAAATGCCGAATCCGGCAGCTCTTCGATCGGCGTAAACCGTTCCTCGAGCAACGACAACTCCTGAATCCGTTCCACCGCAAACGTCCTGACCTCGCCGTACTCCGGCACATAGGCGAGCAGATAGAGGCCGCCCTGGGCAAACGCCAGCCGATACGGATGGACGAGGTAGATTTTGGTTCGATCGCTCGATTTCGAGTGGTATGTGAGGCTGGCCTGGCGCTGACCCAGCGTGGCTTCGAGCGCGCGCGCGATGAACTGCTGCTGACGCGGGTTGTCGTGCCGCCGCATCGGATCGGCCTTGGTGGCAATGACCCGCGGCAGCTGATCGAGAAACTGCCGCATGTGAGGGGTCAGCGCCGAGCCGAGCTTCTCGAACGCGCTCTCCACATCGTCACGAAACGGCGTGCCCGACAATGACTCGAGAAGCGTGCGGCTGAAATACAGGGCGCACAGCTCCGAAACCGTCAGTCCCGCTGAGAGTCCCTTGAACGCCTGGCCGTTGACCTGCCACCGCGTCTTGCCGTCGTCGTGCGAGCGGTCGTCGTACAGCGGGAAGCCGGCTTCCTCGAGGGCCTGCAGATCGCGGCGAATCGTTCGTGTGGTGACGGCACAGAGCGACGCCAGTTCGTCGATGGTGACCCCGGCGTTTCGGGCCCGTTCGACCTCGCGAAGGATCGTCCACTGGCGGATGACTTCAGCGTTGCGCGGCACGTTGGAATTCTACACGCGGCCGAGACGATACTAGGAGCATCCGACTCGCGTCGCGTGGTCCGTATAAGTGACAGGGCAGCGGGAATCACCCGCATGGTTAGAATGAATGATGCTTCGACGTCGTCTCCTCGCCGCCACGCTGTTGACTGCGTGCGCAGGCTCAGCGTGCAACCAGGGCGCTTCAGGCGGACCGCCCAGTTTTCCGCCGACACCAGTCGTGCTTGCACCGGCAGCGCTCAAGCCGATTGAGGATGCGACCGAATACGTCGCGACGCTCAAGTCGTTGAAGTCGACCGCCATCCAGCCGCAGATCGACGGGCAAATCACCCAGATCTTCATCAAGCCCGGCGATCGCGTCCGGGAAGGCGCGCCGCTGGTCCAGATCGACCCGCGCCGGCAACAGGCAGCCGTCTCCGGTCAGGAGGCCGATCGGGCCGCTCGGGAAGTCGCGCTGAATTTCGCGCGGCAGCAGGCGCAGCGTGCGCACGAGCTCTACACCGCCGGCGCAATCAGCAAGCAGGAAATGGAGCAGGCGGATACCAACCAGCATGCCGCCGAGGCGCAGTTGAGCTCGCTGCAGGCCCAGGTCCAGCAGCAGCAGGTGCAGTTGCGTTACTTCACCATCACAGCGCCGACCGCCGGCGTGGTCGGCGACGTGCCGGC
>DASXIR010000237.1:0-44836 GCA_036497895.1 Vicinamibacterales bacterium
GGGTGCCGGTGCGGAAGCGGTGCGACTAATCCGTCGCGACCGGGAACGACGCCTCGAACGTACTGCCGGACGGCCCACTGCTCTTGAGAACGAGCGTGCCGCTGTGCACCTGAGCGATCCATCGAGCGATCGGCAAACCGAGCCCGGTGCCTTGCGCGCGCCGCGCCTGATCGAGCTGGACGAATCGATCGAAGATCCGCTCCCGATCGGCGGCCGGTATTCCCGGTCCGCCGTCGGCGACGCGCAAGTCGATCATCCGCGACGTCCGGTCGATGGTGACCACCACTTCCCCGCCGCCGGGTGTGTGCTGCACCGCGTTCTGCAGCAGGTTCACGACCAGGCGGCGCAGTAACTCCTCGTCGCCTTCGAACGGCGTCTCGGGCAGGTGGTCCGCCCGGATGGTGACACCGCGCTCGAGCGCAAGAACGTCCAGGCCGCGACGGCTGTCGGCCACGAGCTCGTCGAGATACAAGGCGACTGGACGCAGCGGATATCCACCGGCATCGGCGCGCGCCAGGACGAGCATGTCCTCGACCAGGTGCCCAAGGCGTCGCGCTTGTCCACCGACGATCGCCAGCGCCTCGCGGTATTCGCTTTCATCCCGATGCTCACGGCTGAGCAGGACATCCGCAGCAGTACTGACCACGGAGACCGGCGTCCGCAGTTCGTGAGAGGCGTCCGCCATGAACTGGCGTTGTGTGACGAGCGCCGAACGCAGACGGGCCACCAGGGCGTTGAAGGTGTCGGCGAGCCGGCCGAGTTCGTCCGTCCGGTTGGTCTGGCCAAGATCTTCCAATCCGGTCAACGGAATCCGCGCCGCCCGGTCGGCCATATCCGTGATCGGTCGCAGCCCGATCGACGCCAGCCACCAGCCGATCACCGCCGACAGCACGATCGCGATCGGTATGCCGACGACCAACGCCTCCTGCGCTTCGTGCTGCTCGCGCAGCACGTCGTTCAGTGGGCTCGCAACGATCAGGATCAGCGACTGCTTCTCGATCGACTGCGGAACGGCGTGGACCCGCCAAGCGCCGGCGGGTGCAGTGACGGTCACCGCAATTGGACCGGACTCGACGCCCGGCAATACTCCTTGCGGTGGCAGGCCGTTCCATCGCGCCGCCAACGTCGCGCCTTCATTGTCGAGGATTGCGATCGCCCGGCCCGGGGCGGTGACGGTGTTGCGCGCCTCCTCCGCCGCGGTACGCGGCGTCGGGTTCTCGGTCAGCTCGTCCCGCATCACGTTGGTGAGGGTGCCGGCCAGGGCATCGAGATCGCGATCGACCCGGCGCAGCCCGATCCGGCGCTGCTGCCACAGCACATCGGCGCCAACCAGGGCCAGCGCCACGAGCAGTGCGAGCGTGTACCACAAGGTCAGGCGCGCGCGAAGAGACAGCGGGCGCATCTTACGGCTGATCTGACGCGACGAGCTGATACCCTTCGCCGCGGCGTGTGCGGATCATCGACTCTGAACCGGGTCGCTCGAGTTTCCGCCGCAGACGCTGGACGTAGACGTCAACCACATTCGACAGCGGATCGTAATGCTGATCCCAGACGTGCTCGGCGATGTCGCTGCGACTGACGACGTCGCCTTCGCGGCGACACAGATATTCGAGCAGCGAATACTCCTTGGCGGTCAGCGACAGTTCCCGGTTGTCGAGCCGGACGCGGCGACGGCGGGTGTCCACAATCAGCGGCCCCGCCGCGAGGCGTTCGGGCAGAATCGGCTGACGTCCGCGGCGAATCAAGGCCCGCAGCCGGGCCAGGAGTTCGCCGAACGCGAACGGCTTGACGAGGTAGTCGTCCGCGCCGGCATCCAGCCCCTCGATGCGCGAATCGACCGCGTCGAGCGCCGTCACCATCAGGATCGGTACGGCACAGCCGGATTCACGAATCGATCGGCACACCGCAAACCCGTCCTTCAAGGGCAACATCACGTCGAGCACCACCGCGTCGTAGTCGGCGATGCCGGCTTGAAAGACCGCCGTCTCGCCATCGCCGGCCGTGTCGACGGCGTAGCTCTGTTCACGCAGGCCCTTGGCGAGCACGTGGGCCGCGTTCGGCTCGTCTTCGACGAGGAGAATGCGCACAGGGACAGCGTACACCGACTCGAGTTCATCCTCGGTTCATGTTGCGATCGCTACACTCGGCTTTCGGTCGATTGAAGAAGGAGTCCTGCATATGCGACGTGTACTGGCGGCAACGACGACGATTCTGTGCCTGGCGATGATGACCGGCCTGCAGGGTCAGGACACCCCGTATCACGCCGGCAAGGAGATTCCAATCGGCGGCGAAGGCGGCTGGGACTACCTCACCGTCGATTCGGCGGCGCATCGCCTCTACGTCAGCCACGGAACGCATGTGGTGGTCGTCGACACGCAGTCGAACAAGGTCATCGGCGACATTCCGGACACGCCGGGCGTTCACGGCGTCGCGATCGCGGCCGACCTCAGTCGCGGCTTCGTGAGCAACGGCCGGGAGAACAAATCGAGCATCTTCGAGCTGGGCACCCTGAAGCTGATTCAGAAGGTGGACACCGGCGAGAATCCCGACGCGATTCTCTACGAGCCGTCTCGCAAGGAGGTCTACACGATGAACGGCCGCGGCAAGTCCGCCAGTGTCATCGACGCTGCAGGCGGAAAGGTTGTCGCGACGATTCCGCTCGAAGGAAAACCGGAGACGGCGCAGGCCGATTCCAAAGCCGGCAAGGTCTACGTGAACATGGAGGACCTGAACTCGGTGAAGGTCATCGATACAGCGACCCACAAAGTCACCGCGACCTGGCCTGCCGCGCCCTGCGAAGCGGCGACCGGGATGGCGTTCGATTCGACCAATCACCGGCTGTTCCTCGGTTGCGACAACAAACTGCTGGTGATGATGGACAGCACGAACGGAAAAGTAATCTACAGCGTGCCGGTCGGCGAAGGCGTCGATTCGGCCTGGTTCGATCCCGCGACCAAGCTGGCGTTCACGTCGAACGGCGGCTCTGGAACGGTGACGGTCGCGCGTGAGGAATCCGCCTCGCTCCTGAAGGTGGTACAGACGATCAAGACGGTCCGAGGCGCGAGGACGATGGCGCTCGACCCGGTGACGCACACGATCTATCTGGCGGCGACAGACTACGAGCCGCAGGCGCCGGGGTCGAAGGATCGGCCGAAGGCGGTCGTCGGCACCTTCCGGGTGCTGACCTACGTGATGAAGTGACGCGGGAATGAGGCGCGTCATCGGACTGGGCCTGCTGGCCGGTGGAATTGCCGCAGGGGCCGCGACGCCGGCCGCGGCTGCGGCAGCTGGTCAATCGCCGGCGGTGACGGCGGCAGCCCCGCAGACCGAAACACCACTGACTCTGCGCGCGGCCCTCGACCTTGCGCGCGCCAACAGCCAGCAGTTCCGGTCCGCACGACTGACGGCCGATCTCGCAGCCGAGGACCGCAAGCAGGCGCGCGCCGCCTACCTGCCGTCGGTCAACGCGCTCGGCCAGTACATCTACACCGAGCCGAACGGCACGCCATCCGGCGTGTTCGTCCCGAATGACGGTCCCAACGTTTACACGACGTGGTTGAGCGTCCACGGCGATCTGATCGCGCCAGCCAAGTGGGCCGAGTACCGCAGCGCCGGCGCCGCTGAAGCCCTCGCGCGGGCGAAAAGCGAAGTGGCTGCGCGCGGGCTGGTCGTGACCGTTGTTCAGGACTACTACACCCTGGTCGCCGCACAGCGAAAGAGCGCCAGCGCCAGGCAGACGCTCGACGAGGCGCAGCAATTCCTCGACATCACCCAGCGCCTCGAGGGTGGTGGCGAAGTCGCGCACTCCGACGTCGTAAAAGCGCAAATCCAGGCGACTCAGCGGCGGCGCGAGGCGCAGGAGGCGGAATACGTTGCGCTGAAGGCGCGACTGGCGCTCTCGGTCCTGCTCTTTCCCGATTTTCGGGATCAGTTCGAGGTCGCCGACGATCTGGCGGACGTCGCTGCCCCGGTGCCACCGCTCGAAGCCACTCGCGCGACAGCGCTGGAGACGAGTCCCGATCTTCGCGCGGCCGCTGCCGCGGTTCAGCAAGGCTCGTCAGACGTATCTGTTGCCCGCGGTGGCCTGCTGCCCTCGCTATCGTTCGATTATTTCTATGGCATCTCGGCCAATCAGTTCGCGACTTACAACTCGGACGGCCAGCGCCTGCTCGGCTCGTCGGCGCAGGTGCAACTCAACGTTCCGCTGTGGTCCTGGGGCGCGTCCCAGAGCAAATTGCGCCAGGCAGAACTACGTGTGCAGGCGGCGAAGGCGGACCTGACACTCGCCCAGCGTCAACTGCAGGCGGACATCATTGCTTTTCACCGTGAAGCCGAAATGGCGCGGGATCAGGTGGCGTCGCTGCAGCAGTCGCTCGACCTGTCCACCGAGAGCCTGCAGTTGACGCTGCTCCGCTACCAGGCCGGCGAAGCAACGGTGCTCGAAGTTGTCGACGCGCAAACGACACTGCTTGATGCACGTAACGCCTATAACGACGGCCTGGTGCGGTATCGCGTGGCACTTGCCTCGCTCCAGACGTTGACGGGAGTGCTGTGAGATGAGGTCAGATCGCCTGGTCGTGTCCGGCTTGGGCCGGACCTCACTGTCAGCGAGGCTGACGATCGTCGCGGTTTCCCTTGCCGCCGCGACCTTGATGGCGTGCCGGAAGGAGGCGAAGGCTGTTCCTCCGCCGGCGCCGGTGCGCGTGTCGCCGGCGATCAAAGGCAGCATCCGCCTGATCATCAACGCTGACGCGATTCTTTATCCCAAAGACCAGGCCAACCTCGTCCCCAAGATCAGTGCACCGATCAAACGGTTCCTCGTCAACCGTGGCGATCACGTCAAGCAGGGACAGTTGCTCGCCGAACTCGAAAACCGCGACCTCGCAGCGTCCGCCGAAGAGAGCCGCGGGCAATACGAGCAGGCGCAGTCCAATCAGCGATCGACCAATGCCGCCGGCGTCCCTGAGCAGATGACGAAGGCGCAGACCGATGCCGACGCCGCCCGCGAGGCACTCGACGCGGCGAAGAAGCTCCTCGACAGCCGACAGCAGCTGTTCAAGGACGGCGCGTTGGCGCGCAAGCTGGTGGACGAAGCCCAGGTCGGCTACGCACAAGCGAAGGCGCAGAACGACACGGCCCAGCAACATCTGCAGGCGCTGCAGACCGTAGGCCGGCAGGAACAAGTGAATGCCGCCGCGGATCAGGTGGTATCCGCAAAGGGCCACTACGAGAGCGCGCAGGCGCAGGTTAGCTATTCGCAGATCCGCAGTCCACTGACCGGCGTCGTCACGGATCGTCCGGCGTATCCCGGCGAAATCGCCGCCGCCGGAGCTCCACTGCTGACCGTGATGGACGTGTCGAAGGTGGTCGCGCGCGTGAACCTCGCGCAGGACCAGGTGAAGAACATCAAAGTCGGCAGTGACGCCACGCTCACGCCCGTGGACGGCGGCGAACTGGTGACCGGGAAGGTGACGGTCGTCAGTCCCGCCACCGATCTCAACACCACCACGATCCAGGTCTGGGTCCAGGCGGACAACCCCGGCGACCGCCTTCGCGCCGGCGAGTCCGTCCACGTCTCGATTGTGGCCGCGACAATCGACGGCGCCACGCTCGTCCCGGCCGGCGCCGTGTTGCCCAACGCCGAGGGCGAAACCATCGTCCTCGTCGTGGACGATCAGAGCGTCGCGCACGAAAAAGTCGTTCAGATCGGACTGCGCGAGCCGGAGATGGTGCAGATCGTCGCCGGCGTCGAACTGGGGCAACGGGTGGTGACGTCCGGAGGCCTTGGCCTCGAAGACAAAACCAAGGTCCGCGTCATGAAGCCGGGGGAAAAGGCGGCCGGCGAGAAAGACGAAGCCGACGAAGAGGAAAAGGAGTAATGGCAGCCGAGCACTGGACTGCCAGGCACGGCAAGCCGATCATCTTCGTCATCCTCGCGCTCGTCGCCGTAGGCGCCTACCTGGCGACCGGCGTCCCGGTTTCCGTCTTTCCCGAAGTCGACTTTCCGAGGGTCCTGGTCGGAGTGGACAACGGCGTGGCGCCGATCGATCAGATGCAGGTGACAGTCACCCGCCCGATCGAGGAGGCGCTCAACTCCGTCCAGGGGCTCGAGCGGGTCCAGTCGATCACCAGCCGCGGCACGGTCGAGATCGATCTGTTCTTCTCGTGGAAGGTGGACATGTTCCAGACGCTCGAGCGCGTCAATGCGGCGCTCGCGCGCGTCCAGACGGAACTTCCCGCCACCGCGAAGGTCACCGCCAACCGTCTCACCTTCGCGGCGTTTCCGATCATGGGCTACAGCCTGACCTCGGACACGGTGCCGCAGACGCGGTTGTGGGAGCTGGCCACCTACGAGCTGAAGCCGCGTCTCAATCGCAAGATTGGCGTCTCCACCATCGTCGTCCAGGGCGGACAGGAGCCGGAGTTCGAGGTCAAGCCGGATCCCGCCCGCCTGCTGCAGACGCAGATCACGGTTCCGAACCTGCTCGACGCGATCGGCCGCAGCAACATGATCGACTCGCCCGGGCTCTTCGAATACAACCACCAGCTGGTCATGAGCCTCGTCAGCGGCCAGTCACGGTCCCAGGACGACATCGCCGGAATCGTCGTCAAGACCACGCCGCTCGGAGCGCCGGTGCGGATCGGCGACGTCGCCGCTGTCTCCGCGTCGATCAAGCCGGTCTACGTCAGCGTCACCGCCAACGCCAAACGCGCCGTGCTGATGAACGTGTTCCGGCAGCCGGACAGCAATACCGTGACCGTGGCCGATTCGGTGCACGCGGAAATCGACGCCATCCGCAAGGAACTGCCGAAGGGCGTCCAGCTGCAGCCGTTCTACGACCAATCGGACCTCGTCAAAGACTCGATCTCCAGTGTGCGAGACGCGGTCATCATCGGCGTGATTCTGGCGTCGTTGATCATGGTGCTGTTCCTTCGTGACTGGGGCACTTCCCTGGTCGCCGGCCTCGTCATCCCCGCCACGCTCGCGATCACGTTCATCGTCTTGCGCCTGCTCGGCGAGAGTTTCAACCTGATGACTCTCGGTGGCCTGGCGGCCGCCGTCGGGCTGGTCATAGACGATGCGATCGTGGTGGTCGAGAACATCGTGATGCACCGCGACGCCGGCCAGGATCGGGCCGACGCCATCAGCAACGCGATTGCCGAGATTCGGGTGCCGCTCATCGGATCCACGATCACCCCAATCGTCGTGTTCCTGCCGCTGGTGGCGATTACCGGCGTCACTGGCGCCTTCTTCCGGGCACTGGCCGTCACGGTGGGCACGGCATTGCTCACCTCGCTCGCCCTCGCGCTGACCTGGACGCCAACCCTCTCACACTACTTCATCAGGCGCGGACGAAAAGTGATCGTGACCTCGGCTGACGAATCGGGCGCGCCTCAGCACGGCTCGCTACCGCCGCGGCTGCTGCGGTTCTACGAGCGAGTGCTGCGGGCGACGGTGGCACGGCCGCTGCTCGTGGTGGTCGGGAGCGTGGTCGTCATCGCGGTCGCGTACGGCTCGTACCGTCTGCTCGGATCGGATCTGCTGCCTGAGATGGACGAGGGCGGGTTCATCATCGACTACATCATGCCGGCTGGTTCGTCGCTCGCGGAGACCGACGAGGTACTGACCGGTGTCGAGAAGATTCTGGGCGCTACTCCGGAGGTCGAGAGCACGTCGAGGCGCACCGGTCTGCAACTCGGGCTCGCGACGGTCACCGAGGCCAACACCGGCGATGTGTCGGTCAAGCTGAAGCGTTCGCGCAGTCGCGGGTCGGATGACGTCATCTCGGAGGTGCGCGCCAAGGTCACGCGCCGCTACCCCATGCTGGATGTCGAGTTCGTGCAACTGACGCAAGACATGATCGGCGATTTGACCAGCCTTCCCGAGCCGCTCGCCATCAAGTTGTTCTCGCAGGATCCAGCACTGCTTCGACAGTGGGCGCCGCAGGTGGGCGAAGCGATCAAGAAGCTTCCTGGAGTCGTGGACGTCCTCGACGGGATCGAGAACACCATCAGCGGCCCGGCGACATTGTTCAAGGTTGACCAGGCCACCGCCGCGCGCGCAGGCTTCACGCCACAGGAACTGGAAATCGACGCCAGCGCGATCATGCAGGGCGAGCCGGCGCCGACACCGGTCGTGCTCAACGATCGGGCTTACACGATCCGCGTGCGGTTTCCCGAGTCGACGCGATCATCGGTCGATGCCATCAAGAGCACGCTGCTCGTGAGCGGCAGCGGACGAACCGGCACCCTTGGCACCCTCGCGAGTGTCGAAGAAATCCCGGGACAGGTCGAAGTGAGGCGCGAGAACCTGCAGCGCAACGTCACCGTGACGGCACGCCTCGAGGGCGTTGATCTGGGCGCCGGCGTTGCGGCGGCGCAGCGCGCGATCGCCGATCTCAATCTGCCTGCGTCGATTCGCGTCGAGTACGGCGGCCAGTACGAGGAGCAGCGCCAATCGTTCCGCGACCTCCTGGTCGTGCTCGTGCTGGCGACCCTGCTCGTGTTCACCGTGCTGCTGTTCGAGTTCGGCGGCTTCGCCGCGCCGATTGCGGTCATCACCTCAGCACTGCTCTCCACCGTCGGCGTATTCCTCGCACTCCTCATCACCAGGACGACGTTCAACCTGTCGTCGTTCATGGGCTTGATCATGGTCGTCGGGATCGTCGCCAAGAACGGCATCCTGCTGCTCGACGCTGACGAGCGCCTGCGCGCCGAAGGCGTCCCGCCGGAAGCCAGCATGATTCGCGCAGGAGAACGCCGCCTGCGTCCAATTGTCATGACCGCCCTGGCAACGGTCGCCGGCATGGTTCCGCTGGCGCTCGGCTGGGGCGCTGGCGCGCAGATGCTCCAGCCACTGGCGATTGCCGTGATTGGGGGAATCGCCGCGTCGATCGTGCTGTCGCTGGTTGTCACACCGGCCGTCCATTACTACCTGGCCGGCGGAGCAGCAACCGCACGATCGACGCAACCGGAACGCTGACGCGTTCGGGGGGGGGTTGGTTGCAGAAGATCCGCTAGGAAACCGGCCGACTCGCCACGACGCTCTCCGCGACAACGGGCGGCCGGTAGTTGTAGACGAACTCCTTGAACTCGGGGTGCAGGAAACTCGCCCCGAAGTTGTACTGCTTCATTTCCTTGAACGCGCGGTCGGCGCTCCAGCCTTCGTCGGTCATCCGATATGCGGCCGTCATCACGCCCGTCCGGTGACGGCCGCCAACGCAGTGCACGTACACCGGCTGGCTGGCCGGGTCGTTCAGTAACGCCAGAAACTGGGACAGTTGCGCCGGCGTCGGCGCCGTATGCACCGTCATCGGGATTTGCACATAGGCGATGCCCGCAGCCTCGGCCATCGATCGCTCCCTGGGATCCGCATCGTCGCTCGTCAGGTTGACGATGGTCTTGACGCCAAGCGATTTGAGATCGGCGTAATCACGACCCTGCGGCTGCGAACCACGGTAGAGGGTCGCCGACACGCGTCCGAAATTCTCGATGCTGACAGCCGGTGCGACCACGTCCGACTTGCTGGCGTGGGAACCGCCGGGCGCGGCGACGGCGTTCGGAGCCAGGGCGAGCGTCAGGGCGAAGGCGGCAACGGGCACACGAAAAGAAGCAAGGCGACGAGTCTGCATGGGCTTCGTCCTCCTGGAAGAGTCTGTCAGCTCGGTTAGCGGTAAGACTGCCGAAATAAAGAGCACGTTCCATGCCGCGCTTTTCTACGAGTTACGGCAATTTCAACGGCAGGGATGTCCGTCAGCGGCGACTGCTGAGAGGACACTCGGGCGCTGACCTCAGCGCTGCTGTCGCCGAGCTAAGAACTCTGCACTGCTGCCTGGATGTGCTGGTTGTCACGTTTCGCGGATGCCATTCGTCTAGATCGCAGGACGCATCACGCGTCACCACCATACCCACCGGAGAACACATGAATCCACGTATCAACTACACCCAGCATTCATCCGACCTGATGAAGAAGCTCTTCGAACTCTCGCAACTCAACGCTCAGGGAGGCTTGAGCCCGACGCTGCTCGACCTCGTCCACATCCGTGCATCGCAATTGAACGGCTGCGCGTTCTGCCTCGACATGCATGTCAAGGAAGCGAAGCTGCACGGCGAGCGCGAACTGCGGCTGTACCACACGTCCATCTGGCGCGAATCGCCGCTGTTCTCGGATAAGGAACGCGCGGCGCTCGAGTGGACGGAGGCCGTCACACAGATTTCCGCATCGATCCCTGACGACCTGTACGAGCGCGTGCGTCAGCAATTCCCGGAAAAGGAGCTGGCGGAACTGACCTTCGCTGTCGGCATCATCAATCTCTGGAACCGGCTGAACGTCAGCGCGCAAACAGTGCCGGGCTCGTTCGATGCGATGCTCGGCCTGACAAAAGCTGGTCTAACATAGCGAGCACGGACGCCGGCGCGACATGCGCCCACCTTTTGGCAACGCAGCAACCCTTCAGGCGTTTTTTCGCGGAACTCGGTCCGGGCCTGATCACGGGCGCAGCCGACGACGACCCGTCGGGCGTCTCGACGTATTCAGTCGTCGGCGCAACGTTCGGCTACATACCACTCTGGACAGCGCTTTTTTCCTTCCCGTTGATGGCGTCGGTCCAGCTGATGTGCGCGCGGCTCGGCGTCGTCACCGGCCTTGGCCTGGCCGGCGTGATTCGCAGACGGTATTCGCGCCGGGTCCTGTGGAGTTCGTGCGCCCTTCTGGCGCTGGCCAACGTCATCAACATCGCCGCCGATCTGGGCGGGATGGCCGACGCGACCAGGATGGTGACTGGTGCACCGGTAGCGCTCATGGTGCCGGTCTTCGGTATCGGGATCGTCGGGCTGTTGATGTGGTCGTCGTACCGGGCGATCGCCCGCGTCTTCAAATGGCTGACGCTGGTGCTGCTGGCCTATGTCCTGACGGCGTTCGTGGCGCACGTCGATTGGCGAGCGGCCATCACCGCGACGCTCATCCCGCACATCGTCTGGTCGCGTGCTTTCTTCTCCGTACTGGTCGCCATACTCGGGACCACGATCTCGCCGTATCTGTTTTTCTGGCAGGCGGCGCAGGAGGTCGAGGAAGAGCGCGCCCGAGGTCGCAACCTCGCCCACCGCCGTGGCGCCACCTGCGAGGAACTCCGCGCCTGCCGGAACGACGTCGTGACCGGGATGTTCGCGTCGAACCTGATCATGTTCTTCATCATCATGACGGCCGCAGCCACGCTCCACGCGCACGGTAAGACCGACATCGGTACCGCGCAGGAAGCGGCCGAGGCCCTGCGTCCACTCGCGGGTAACGGTGCGTACTGGCTGTTTACATTGGGGCTGATTGGGACCGGGATGTTGGCCGTGCCGGTCCTGGCGGGGTCCTGCGCCTACGCGATCGCGGAGGCGTCGGCGTGGCGGGGATCGCTGAACCGGCGGCCGGGACGCGCGAAGCAGTTCTACGTCGTGTTGACGGTCGCCATGGCTCTCGGCATCGCCCTGAACTACTTCGGACTGGACGCCATCAAATTGCTTTTCACCTCCGCCGTGATCAACGGCGTGCTCGCCCCGCCGTTGATTCTCATCGTGGTCCTTCTGACGAGCGATCGTGCGGTGATGGGCGACGCCGTCAACTCCCGTCAGCTGGCCGGCCTCGGCTGGCTCACCTTCATCGTCATGGTCGGAGCCTCGCTCGGCCTCATCTTCGCGGCGTGACCGCGGTTTTGCCTGCGGTTCGGGGCCTGTCAATGCTGGCAGTTCGGAACCCCGCTTGCGATTTTTTCAAGCTGAGCCGGGTCGCGTGCTACCGTGAGCGAACGGGCGTTCGCGTACGCTCGAAGAGGAGACCGCATGAACAGCAGGCGCGCACTGTCACTGGTTTTCGTCGGACTGACATCGCTCATTCCCCTGCAGGCGAAAGACGCTGGCCTGACCCAGGACAAGCCGATCGTGCAAATCCCCAAACCCGGGGTTCCGCAGATCATGACAATGGAGGCCAAGTTCGTCCGGGCCGCGTACAACAACGAAGGTTATGTGATCCTCGGATACCAGGCCTCCAACTATTCGATCGGCGAAGACTGGATGCTGCTCGAAGTCGGCATGACGCTGCTCGAGCCGACACCTGACTATCGCCTGACCCGCGAAGCGCTGTCGCTTGACACACCCGACGGCAAGAAGCTTCCGCTGCCGTCCATCGCTGAGCAGCGGGACGGTAACCCCCGGGCGATTCAGCAACGCGCGAGCGTCCAGCGCGATTCGATCAACTACTTTCCGGTAACCGCTAACCGCGGCTGCGGCATCGGTTTCTTCCCCGACCTGGGAGCTCGGGCCCTGCCCCAGGACTCGGTCGAGATGAGCAGCGATCGTGCCTGTGTCGGCCGCCTCTTCTTCAAGATTCCTGGCGGGATCGCGTTAGGCCAGTATTGGCTCAACGTGAAGTTCAAGAACAGCATCGTGCGCGTGCCGTTCCGGATTCTGACCGAGGATGAAGAGAAGCTGCTCGAGAAGAACTACAAGAGTATCGAGCAACAGGTCAAGGATGCATTCAAGCCCAAGCAGAAGAAATAGTTGACTGTGTGATCGACGGACGCCGCTTTGACAGCGGCGTCCGTCGCCCCTTTACTGCCGCGCCGCCGGCGCGATCAGATCGAACCGATCGAGATTCATCACCTTGTCCCACGCGCTGACAAAAGCGCGCACGAACCTTTCCCCGGCGTCGTCTGACGCGTAGACCTCTGCAAGCGCGCGAAGCTGGGAATGCGCACCGAACACCAGGTCAATAGCCGTCGCCGTGCACGTGACCTTTCCTGTGCCGCGGTCGCGCCCCTCGTACACGTGCGCCTCAGAAGCGGACGGCTTCCACTCAGTGCGCATGTCCAGCAGCTTGACGAAGAAATCGTTGGTCAGCGTTCCGGGACGGTCGGTGAAAACACCGTGCCGGGCCTGACCCACGTTGGTGTTGAGCGCTCGCATCCCGCCAAGCAGCACCGTCATTTCGGGAGCCGTCAACCTCAACATGTAGGCCCGGTCGAGCAGAAGCGTCTCGACCGGCAACGTCTCTCCGGCTCGAACGTAGTTCCGAAAGCCGTCGGCGGCCGGCTCGAGGACGGCGAACGACTCGATGTCGGTCTGCTCCTGCGACGCGTCGGTGCGTCCCGGAGCGAACGGCACGGTCACGTTGTATCCGCCATTCTTTGCGGCTTGCTCGACCGCTGCGCAGCCGCCGAGCACAATCACGTCGGCGAGCGAGACCCGCGCCTTGCCGGACTGTGACTGGTTGAAATCCTGCTGAATCTTTTCGAGGACTTGCAGGACCTTCCCCAGTTCTGCCGGCTCGTTGACTGCCCACTGCCGTTGCGGCGAAAGACGGATTCGCCCGCCGTTGGCGCCGCCCCGTTTGTCGGTGCTTCGGAAACTGGCTGCCGACGCCCAAGCCGTGGAAACCAGCCTCGAGACTGAGAGCCCAGACGCCAGGATCTTGGTTTTGAGAGCCGCGATGTCGCCGTCGCTGATCATCTGGTGATCGGCCGCCGGGACGGGGTCCTGCCATAGCTGCGCCTCGGGAATCCACGGGCCGAGATACCTGGACACCGGTCCCATGTCGCGGTGCAGCAGCTTGTACCAGGCCTTGGCGAACGCGACAGCCAATTGATCGGGATGCTCGTGAAAGCGTTTTGAGATCGGACCATAGATCGGATCCTGCCTGAGCGCGAGGTCCGTCGTCAGCATCACGGGCGCGTGCCGCTTCGACGGATCGTGCGCGTCCGGCACAGTGCCCTGGGCTTCTGGATTCTTCGGCGTCCACTGAAAGGCACCGGCGGGACTCTTGGTCAACTCCCACTCGTAGTTGTAGAGGTTGTCGAGAAATCCGTTACTCCACTTGGTCGGTGTCTTGGACCAGGCGCCTTCGAGGCCGCTGGTGATGGTGTCGCCGCCTTTGCCGCTGGCGAAGCTGTTCTTCCAGCCGCAACCTTGCTGTTCGATGGACGCTGCCTCCGGCTCAGGCCCCACGTTCCCCTGTGCTGGGGCCGCGCCGTGCGTCTTTCCGAATGAGTGGCCGCCGATGATCAGCGCGGCGGTCTCCTCGTCGTTCATCGCCATGCGCGCGAAGGTCTCACGGATATCGCGAGCGGCCGCCAGCGGATCGGGCTTGCCGTTGGGACCCTCGGGGTTCACGTAAATCAGGCCCATCTGAACTGCGCCGAACGGCTTGCCAAGCTTGCGATCGCCGCTGTAGCGCTCGTCGCCCAGCCAGGTGTCCTCGGGTCCCCAGAACACTTCCTCGGGCTCCCAGATATCGGGGCGTCCGAAGCCGAATCCGAAGGTCTTGAAGCCCATCGATTCCAGCGCCACATTCCCGGTAAAGACGAGCAGGTCGGCCCATGAAATCTTCTGGCCGTACTTCTGCTTGATCGGCCAGAGCAGGCGTCGAGCTTTGTCGAGGTTGGCGTTGTCGGGCCAGCTGTTCAGGGGTGCGAAGCGCTGCGCGCCCCTGCCGCCACCGCCCCGGCCGTCGGTGATCCGGTACGTCCCGGCGGCATGCCACGACATCCGGATGAAAAGCCCGCCGTAGTGGCCGTAGTCGGCCGGCCACCAGTCCTGTGACGTCGTCATCAACGCGATCAGGTCCCGCTTCAGCGCCTCGACATCGAGCGTTTTGAACGCTTCGCGATAGTCGAAGTCGTCTCCGGTCGGGTTGGACAGCGACGAGTGTTGGTGAAGAACCGAAAGATCGAGCTGATTCGGCCACCAGTCGCTGTTGGTCCGGGGCCGGTTTCGCTTGGGCGTTGGGGCGGGGATGACCGGATTCTCGCTCTCGCTGCCACTCCCGGACGCGCTTGTGTTTGGGGTTTGATTGACGTTCTTCTCAGTCACAGGTCTCCTGCTCTTTCCGAACGGTTTGCCGATGAGGGCTCGTCCTCAATGTCGCACGCCTTTAACCAGACGTAATTGATCCTAACCGCTGATGGACCGGTCAAGAAAGTCAGCCCTGCGCCGGTTCAGGCCTCGTCCCAGAGCGTCTGGAGCGTCCAGGGGCTGCCTTCGATGGCCCAGAACGCGCCGTCGAGAAGGCGATAATGCCGATCCAGTGCTGCGATCCGCTCCATGTCGGATGGGCTGAGCACAATCTCGGCGGCCGCGAAATTCTCTCGCAGCCGCGATGGCGTCACCGACTTCGGGATGGTCGAAATCCCCCGATTGACATGCCACGCGATCAGGATCTGGGCCGGCGTGCGACCATGCGCGTCCGCGATGGACTTGATCACCGGATTGTCGAGCAGGACGGGCGCGTTCGCTGCCTTGAACGCATCCGGTCGATCGGACGACCCGAGTGGCGCCCACGCAGTCAGGTGCACGCCCTGTTCGGCGCAGAACGCGACCAATTCAGGCTGCTGAAGGAAGGGGTGCATTTCCACCTGATCCACTTCCGGCTTGATTGTGGAGTGGGTCATGAGGTCGCGGAGCTTCTTGACCGAGAAGTTCGACACGCCGATGTGACGCGTCAGTCCCGCCTTGACGCCGGCTTCCATTCCCTCCCAGGTCGCCTCGATTGGTGCCTCGGCCAGCGAAAGGAAATCGGCGCCGGAACTCGGAATGATGGCGTCCGGTTTGAGCGGAATCGGCCAATGGATCAAATAAAGATCGAGGTAGTCGAGGTCGAGATCCTTCAAGGACTTCTTCAGCGCGATTGAAACACCTTCGCGACTATGTGAGTTACCCCACACCTTGGAAGTCACCCACAGCTCGTTGCGTTTTACGTGTCCTTCGGCAATCGCGTCGCGGAAGGCGCCGCCGATCTCCACCTCGTTGCCATACAACATGGCGCAGTCGATGTGTCGATAGCCAATCCGGATCGCCTCCCTGACCGCGGCGTAGACGTCGCCAGGCGCCGATTTCCAGGTACCGAGGCCCACAATCGGCATCTGGTCACCATTCAGGAACGTGAGTGCCTTCATTTTGATTCTCTCCTCAGCGATCATTCGACGATTGGGATGCTCGAGCCATGGCGGCGAATTGGGAACGACGCTTCTCGAGTGCTGGGGAACGGGAGGGCGATTGTCCTTTTCATCAGCCGGCGGATCGATCGCACGGTCGAAGAGCTCATGAACATTCCCGATTCCCAGTCACCCAGGTCACTCCGACGTCGAATTCTACTAGAAGCCGATCCCCAGCTGGAGCGACTGCCAGACTTGCGGTTTCGACACGGTGACCTGGTAAATGATCGACAGCCCGAGACTGTTGCGGATGAACGTCAGGCCGCCCTGCCCGATCGTAACATTGCGCGCGAGGTCGGTCTCGTCGAGGCGGTAGAGCCCTCGTGGATCGGGCGCGTCGATCGGCGGGATCCGCAACGGCAACCCGTGGATCGCGTTGCCCTCAGGTCAGTCTGAGGCCAATGGCGCTGCCCGCTCCCCAGACCGTGCTGCGCTTCTGACGACGGCGAAGGCAGACGATAATGGCCCTGCATGAATACCCGCCGCCAATTCCTGATCACCGCGCCGCTGACGCTGGCCGGCACCGCCCTGGCCTGCCGCGATTCGTCCACGCCCCCCTCGCCTCAGTCTTCGCCGGCTGCCGCGGCAACTCCGGCGACGCCGGGCGCGCCGCCTGCGTTCAACACGTCCGCGGCGACCGGACCAATCATCACGCCCGCAACACTGAGCGAGGCGGAGAAACTCGTCCAGGTGACGTTGACCGCCGGCGAACGAGAGACGGCAGCGGCGAACTGGCGGCAGTCGATGGCGCCGCTGCTCGAGCGGCGGGTGGGGCCGCGCAAGGTTGCGCTGGAGCCGCAGATCGCACCGGCGACGCGGTGGGATCCGATGCTGCCGGGCCAGCCGGCGGCGCCAGCCCGCGACCGGTTCGTGAGGAGTTCCACCGATCCCGGGTCGCTGCCAGCCGACGACAGCGAGATCGCGTTCGCGCCAGTGACCCGGCTGTCGCGGTGGATCGAACGCAAGACCCTGACGTCCGAGCGGCTGACGAACATTTATCTGAACCGGATCGCACGCTTCGATGCGAAGCTGCGCTGCATCATCACGCTCACTCGCGATAGAGCACTCGCGCGTGCGAAACAGGCCGACGCGGAGATCGCCGCCGGCAAATACCGCGGCCCGCTCCACGGGATTCCGTACGGTGTGAAAGACCTGCTCGACACCGCCGGCATCGCGACGACCTACGGGGCCGAGCCGTTTCGCAATCGCGTGCCGGCGACTGATTCCGCGGTCGTCAAGCGCCTGAACGACGCCGGCGCCGTCCTGATCGCCAAGCTCAGTCTGGGTGCGCTGGCTCTCAATGACATCTGGTTCGGCGGCCAGACGATGAATCCATGGCTGCTGGAGGAAGGCGCGTCCGGATCGAGCGCCGGGCCGGGCGCGGCAACGGCAGCCGCACTCGTCGGCTTTTCGATCGGCAGCGAGACCGGCGGCAGCATCGTGTCGCCGTCGATGCGCTGCGGTGTCACTGGTCTTCGGCCGACGTTCGGACGCGTGGCGCGTTCCGGTGCGATGACGCTGTGCTGGTCGCTCGACAAGCTCGGGCCGATGACCCGCGGGGTCGAGGATGCCATGCTCGTGCTTCACGCCATCAGCGGTCCGGATGCGGGCGATGTCTCGAGCGTGCCGAGTCATCTCGACTTCGACGCCTCGACACCAATCAAAGGCCTGCGGGTGGGCTACTTTCCGGCATGGATGAAGGAGAGCCCGGCCACCGACGTCGATCGCGCTGCACTCGAGGCCGTTGGACGGATCGGGATGACCACGAGCGCCGTCAGCCTGCCGGACTGGCCGTACGGGTCGCTGCAGCACGTGCTGTTCAGCGAGGCCGCGGCGTCATTCGAAGAGCTGACGCTCAACGGCGGCATGACCACGTTGAAGGCGCAAGTACCCGACGCGTGGCCGAATCTGTTTCGGGAGTCGCGCTTTCTGTCGGCGGTGGACTTCGTGCAAGCGGACCGCCTGCGCCGCCGCGTCGCCGAGGAGATGGCGCGCGTCTTCGCTGAAGTCGATCTGCTCCTGGTGCCGTCACTTCGCGACGAGATGCTGACGATCTCGAACTTCACCGGACACCCATCGCTGACGTTGCGTGCCGGGTTCGTCGAGGTCGGCGAAGCGCGCAGCGACTGGGCGCCCGATCCAGCGCACCCGCTGCCGCGGTTTTCGCCGCCGCGGCGGGTGCCGCACGGCGTGACGCTGCTCGGCCGTCTGTTCGACGAGGGTACGGTTGTCCGGGCCGGCATCGCGTTGGAGCAGGCTTTCAACGTGGCGCACGAGCGGCCGTCAGGGTTCTGAGCGCTGCGCTGCCTTGTTAACTTTCCGCCGAGGCGATTCTACATTCTGATGATGATGCCAAAAGTCGAATACACCGCGATGTTGCTGGGCGCCACGGGTAACGTGGGCGGGCGCATTCTCCATCTGCTCGTGAACAGCCCGCTCTGCAAGTCGGTGATCGTCGTGACCCGGCGCAACGTCGCGGACCTCGCCAACCCCAAGGTGCGGCAGGTGGTCGTGAATATGGACAAGATGGGGGCGGAGCTCGCACCGCACGCCAGAGGCGTTGACATCGCGCTCGCGGCGTTCGGCGTCGGTAAGGGCAGCGCGAAGATGGCGGACGAGGAGGTGCGGAAGATCGAGATCACCTATCCCACGGCCTTCGCGGCGGCGGCCAAGGCGGGCGGGGCTCGTGTGCTGGCGATGATGACCGCGGCCGGCGCCGACTCGCAGTCCTCGTCTAAGTACGTCCGCAATATCGGCGACAAGGAAAAGAAGGCGGAGGCGCTCGGGTTCGACTTCCTCGGGCTGTACCGTCCCGCCGTGATCCTCGGCAACTCCAATACGCCTTCCGCACTGGGCCGTGTCATGCCGGTGCTCCACTGGGCGATGCCGTCACGCTACCACTCGATTCACAAGAACGACCTGGCGCGCGCCATGGTCGCGCAGTCGGAGCAGGCGTTCCTCGCGCTCGCACAGGGCCAGGGCCCTGCGGCTCCGGCGGTGAAGATTCTCGAGTACAAGGAGATGGAGCCGTTCTTCGTCGCAGGCGACAGCGACGCGTCCGTTTAGAGCCCGAACGCAGCTGGATATCGAACGGCGCCCCGAACGCCATGAAGGGCATCCGGCACCATTTCCAGAGCCATGAAGGCCTCGGCGGGAAACGGGACGATAAGCATGCGAGCACCATCGGTCGAAAAGCCGAAGCGCTGGTAATAGTGAGGATGCCCAAGCACTAACACTGAACGCTCGCCGTGCCTGCGAAGCCACTCCAGGCCGAAAGCAACGAGGCGACCACCGATGCCACGACGCTGGTTCGCGGGCAACACCGCCAACGGAGCCAGCGCCACTGACGGAACGGGTCCGCCCGCCGCTTCGATCGATATCCGGCTGAACAGGACGTGGCCGACCAGAAATCCGTCCTGCTCCGCGACCAGGGAAACCAGCACCGCGCCGTCGAGTCGCAAGCGATCCACCAGATCGGCCTCTGCGGAACGTCCGAATGCGGCTTCGTTCACGGCGCGAACCGCCCTTTCGTCGTCAGGACGTTCTTCTCGAATCACCAAACCGGTCTGCGTCCCGCTGGGTCCCCAGCCTGAAACGTGCGCAGGACCAACCACTCAGCGCGCGACCCGCTTGGCCGGTGCCGCCGCCGGCTTGATCGGTTCCGGCACGGTCAGCGCCAAGTCGTATTTGGCGATCGCTGCCTTCAAGGTGCCCGCCTTGCCGATGACGACGTTCAAATCTGCGATCGTCTTCGGTGTCTGCACCTTCACTTCTGTGTACGCGCGCGTCGTTGCTTCTCCCACGACCATGCCGCCCATCAGTCCGTTCTTTGCCTGACCGACCTTGGCCGTCAGGCTCTCGGTCGCTCCGCCCCTCCCGCCACCGCCCCTTCCACCCTGCGGTGCGGCGAGCTTTGGCGCCAGCGCCGCAAGCTCCTTGTTGAACGCATCGAGCGCCGTCTTGACGTCAGCAGGCACGTCATCGCGTTTGCCAATCGTCGGTGCCAATTCATTCATCTGCCGGGTCAGCGATACGAACGCCGCCGACGCCTCCGTAATCGGCGGCTGCAACGCGTGCATCTCCATCGCCATGTCGAACTGACGCTTCCGCTCGACTGAGGTCAGGATGACTTCCGGGTCGTCGTTGACGCGCAACGGCTTGGTGTCCACGGTCTTGCCGTCCACCATCAACGCGATGTTGTAGACCGCGCCGACGACCAATGGCCCCTGGAGGTTGCCGCCGCCACCGAAGAATCCGCCGCCGCCTCCGGCACCACCGGCCACCGGACACCCGGCCCCGAACGGACTCGTCGCCGGCGCGGCGGGTGGTGCGTCGGCGTCGGGTTGATCGCCAGCGGCTCCCGCGCCGCGGCCACTCTGTCCCCGTCCTCCGCGGCCTCGACCGTCGGCGGCCGGCGGCGGCGCCGGCGCGGGTTGCACGCGCAAATCCCAGCACGCGAACTGCAGGCCGGCTTTGTTACTTTTAGCCAACGCCGGCGCTGCCAATTCCCGTATCTCGCGCCCGGACGCATCGGTGATCCGCAGCTTCACTTCGCCGACATCTTTCTTGTTGAGCCACGACAGTACGACGGCCGCCGGCGGATTCTCGCCGTAGAAGGTCTGGTCGCCCCAGAATTCGTAGTTGCGATCGCGCGTCGCGCGGCGGAACATCGCGAACGGCGGCGGCGTGAACAGCTTGGCGTCGGTCGCGGCTGCCTGAGCGGAGGCATACTCCTGGATCGGCTCGAGGTGATCCAGGACCCAGATCGCGCGACCGTGCGTTGCCAGAATCATGGCGTTATCGCGCGGATGCAGCGTGATTTCGTCGACGCGCACCGTCGGCAGATTCGCCTTGATCCTGACCCAGCTCTTTGCGCGATCCACCGAGACGAAAAGGCCGGTCTCCGTGCCGATGTAGAGCACGTCAGCGTTGCGCGTGTCCTCGGTCAACGTCTTGACGACCTGATCCTTCAGGTTCGCCGAGGCCGACGTCCACGTCTGACCGAAATCGTGGCTGACGTAGATGTAGGTCGCGAAATCGTTTTGACGATGCCCATCGAAGGTTGCGTACACCGTGCCTTCGTCGAACTTCGAGGGTACGACCTCCGACACCCAGATTCCCGCCGGCAGGCCAGGAATGTTCTTCGTCACGTTGGTCCACGAGCGGCCGGTGTCGCGCGAGACCTGCACGTTGCCATCGTCGGTGCCGATGTAGAGCACGCCCTGGCGCTTCGAAGACTCAGCGAACGAAATGATCGTCGGCCACGCCTCGATGCCGTCGTCTTTCGAAATGCGAATGTCGCTCCCCTTCACTCCCATCGTGACGATGTTGTCCCGCTTGGCGTCCGACGTCAGATCCGTCCCGGATGATTCCCAGTTCAGGCCGCGATTCGACGACCGAAACAGCTTGTTGCTGGCGGCGTAGATGATTTTGGGATCGTTCGGCGACAGCACCAGCGGCGTGTCCCAGTTCCATCGCAGCGCCGGCTCGCCCGCTTCCGGCTGCGGACGAATCGACATCGTCTCGCCGGTGACGCGATCGATCCGCACCATGTTGCCGTCCTGCGACTCGCTGTAGGCGATGCGCGGATCGCCTGGATCCTGCAGCGCCACGAATCCATCGCCGCCCTGCATCGTCGCCCAGTTGAAGCCGGCGATGCCGACGGCGCCACGCACCGCACTCGGCCCGCACCAGACATAGTTGTCCTGCATGCCGCCACAGATGTTGTACGGCGTCGCGTTGTCGACGCTGACGTGGTAGAAGAGGCCGACCGGGACGTTGTGCACGAAGTTCCAGGTCTTCGCCTGATCCCAGGTGACCGCGACGCCGCCGTCGTTGCCGATGATCACGTGCTGTGAGTTCGCCGGATCGATCCAGATGGCGTGGACGTCGTCGTGGATCGTCTGCGTCACGTTCAACGTCACCGTCTTGCCACCGTCGAGCGAGCGGTGCAGTTTGACGCCGGCGTAGAAGATCACTTCCGGATCATTCGGGTCGATCCGCATCTGGCTGAAATACATCGGACGCGGGTTTTCGTTGTTCACCTTGCGCCATGTCTCGCCGGCGTCGTCCGAGCGATAAACGCCGGTCGGCGTCGCGTCCACGCCCGTCGCCGTCGTCGCGCCACGGCCGCCGCCAGGCGGTGGTTGCGGCGCCTCGTCCGGTCCGCCGCGCTGCGGCACCGGCGACTGGCCCTCGATCAGCGCATAGAGGATGTTCGGCCGCTTGCGCGAGACGTCGAGGCCGATGCGTCCCATCGACTCGTTCGGCAGGCCCTTGGTCAGCTTCGCCCAGGTGTCGCCGCCATCGGTCGATTTCCAGATGCCACTGCCGGGCCCGCCGCCGTTCATGCAGCAGGCGTTGCGCCGGCGCTGATACATCGACGCATAGAGGATGCGATTGTTGGTCGCGTCCATCACCAGTTCGTTGGCGCCGGTGTCCTCGTCGACAAAGAGCGTCCGCTTCCAGGTCCTGCCGCCATCCACCGTCTTGTAGATGCCGCGGTCGCCGCCCGATCCGAACAGGCTGCCGGTCGCCGCGACCAGCACCACGTCGTTATCGCGGGGATCGATGACGATTCGGTTGATCGAGCGGGAGGTTTTGAGACCCATGTTCACGTAGGTCTTGCCCCCGTCGATGGACTTGTAGACGCCGTCGCCCCATGACGTGCTTTGTCGATTGTTCGATTCGCCGGTGCCGACCCAGACGAGATCGGGATTGTTCTGCGACACGGTCACGTCGCCGATCGAAATCAGTCCCTGATCCTGAAACTGTGCTTCGAAAGTCGTCCCGGCGTTGGTGGTTTTCCAGACGCCGCCGTGCGCACTGGCGACGTAGAAAATCGACGGGTTCGATTCGTAGACCGCAAGGTCGGAGATGCGTCCGGACATCGACGCCGGCCCGATCGGACGGAAATGTAGCGAATCGAACGGACCGCCGGGCACGGCCGCGCTGGGTGGCGCCTGCTGCGAACGGACGAGAAGCGACTGCGCGCCGAATGCGGCGCCGAGCATGACAATGAAAGACACAACGCGAACTGGTTTCATCCTGAACTCCGGCGGCTAATAATAGTGCCTCTACGTGCCCGACCCAACCCTTCCGCCGCTGCGCGTTGCCAACATGCGCAAACGTTACGGATCTATAACGGCGCTCCGCGACGTCTCGTTCTCGATCCGCGCCGGCGAAGTCCTTGGCCTCATCGGCCCGAACGGATCGGGCAAGACCACGTTGTTCGAGTGCATGGCCGGGGTCTCCCCCAGCGACGCTGGGATGATACTGCGACACGGTGCGCCGCTGACGCAGGCGGAACGAACGAAAGAGTTGTTCTACCTGCCCGACGCGATCGCTCCGTGGCCGGACCAAACGGTGAACTGGGCACTCAAGTTCACGCTGGGCCTCTTCGGCGGACGCGTCGATCAGCGGGAAACCATCGTCAACCGTCTCGATCTGACCCAGCTGCTCGATTCGCGAATCGGGACCTTGTCGAAGGGTCAGCGCAAGCGGGCGCTGCTGGCGATCGGACTGCTGACTCCGCATCCCGTTCTGCTCGCTGACGAGCCGTTCGACGGACTCGATCTGCGGCAAAGCCGTGACGTCGCCGGCGCGATCCGGGAGCAGGCGAAGCACGGACGCACGATGTTCCTCTCGATTCATCAAATCAGCGAGGCCGCGCGCGTCTGCGATCGATTCGTGCTCCTCAGCAACGGCGCCGTCTGCGGCGAGGGAACGCTCGATGATCTCGCGGCACGCGTGCCCGGATCAACTGGTGACCCGGCAGCCCCGGACCTCGAAGAGGTGTTTCTTGCCCTCACCTGAGCGTCGGATACAGTCTTTTCGCTGGCTGCTGCGCAAGGAAGGGCGGGAACTGATGAGCGCGCCGGCGTGGTGGACGATGCTCGTCCTGATTGGACCCCTGGTCGGCGTGTCGTTCATCAGCGCCGTGCGCACGTATGGCGAGGTCAGCGGCCTGAACGGCACAACGGAAGGCGTCGGCGAAGCGTTCTCGCCGTTGATCGGCGTGTGGGCGCCGACCTTCAGCGCCCTCGAGTTGGCCGCGGCGTTCCTGCTGCCGTTCGTGGTGATACGCCTGGTGGCCGGCGACCGCCAGAGCGGCGCGCTGAAAATCGAAATGCAGCACCCGATGTCTGCCTTCGAGAGGCTGGGTGCCAAGACCCTCGTCTTGTTCGCCGCCTGGATCCTCGCGCTGGCCGCTCCGGCTCTGGCCGTCGCCCTCTGGCGCAGCTACGGCGGCACGCTGTACCCGCCCGAACTGGTCATCGCGATGGTCGGTCACCTGTTGAACGCGGGCCTCACAATCGCTGTCGCAGCCTCAGCCGCGGCCGTGGCCGAACATCCGTCCACCGCCGCGATCCTGACGCTCGGTGTCACGGTCGGGACCTGGATCGTCAACTTCGTCGCGGCCGTTCAAGGCGGCATCTGGGAACAGATCGCCGGCTATACGCCAACCGCGATGGTCGCCGAATTTCAGCACGGACTGTTTCGGCTCGACGTCGCGCTGGTCGCGCTCACCCTCGTGCTCGGTGGCCTGACCTTCTCGGCGATCTGGCTGCGGGTTGGTGTCGCTGTCCGGCGCCGCGTGGTGGAATCGCTGGTGTTGGCCGGTGGCCTGACCGCGACAGTATTCGCTGCACACCTGGTGACGGCGAGCTGGGACGCCTCGGAAAACAGAGGCAATTCGTTCCCACGCGCAGACGAGGAAGCGCTGGAGCAGATCCACGCTCCGCTGCGTATCGAGGCGCATCTGGCACCCGAGGACCCGCGGCGTTTCGATCTCGAACATCGTGCGCTCGCCAAACTCCGGCGAGTGCTGCCGCACACGCAGGTACACTATGTATCCGCGACCTCGATTGGCCTGTTCGAGCAGACGTCGCCGCATTACGGCGAAATCTGGTACGACATTGGCGGGAGACGCGCGATGAGTCGCACGACAACGGCCGAGGGCGTGCTCGAAACGATCTATTCTGTCGCGGGGATCGCGCCGCCGACGGAGAACGACGACACCGTGTTCCGCGGTCATCCGCTGGCGGTCCCTCCGAAGGGCGCAGCGACAATCTTCTATGTCTTCTGGCCGGCGTTGATCGGCACCGGTGGCCTGTTGTTTCGACGGAGGCTCGCATGAAACAGCGCTTCATCCTTCTCGCCGCACTCCTGGCCATCGCGCCGCTGCACGCGGCTGATATCAAAGTCGACCTCAGCAAGGAACAGGTCGGCCGACCGCCGGTGACGTTCGAGCCGATCGTCGGCACATGGACGGTGGTCCAGGACGGTCCGGACAAGGCGATCATGGTGGACGGCCGGCCGTGGGTGGCGAGCAAGGACACGCCGACGAAGCTGCTCGTGGAGAGCGCACGAAAGCTGTACGGCACCAACAACGAAGAGTTGATGGACAACGCCAAGCAGTTCGCCTACTACCCGGTCGCGGTGCTCAAGGGCGTCGACAGCTTCTCGAACGGTGCGATCTCCATGAAGTTCAAGACCGTCGCCGGCGACGCCGACCGGTGTTCGGGCATCCTCTTCAACGTCAAGCCCAACGGCGACTGGCTGGCGCTGCGCTACAACGACACCGAACACAATGTCATCCTGTGGGAATTCCACAACGGCATCCGGCGGCCGCTGATTCGGCCGCGTGACGGTGAACTGCTGAAGGCCGACGGGGATCGCGCGAAGTGGCACGAGCTGAAACTCGAGGTGGACGGCGCCAACATCTACGGATCGCTCGACGGCGTGCGCGTGCTGACTTACGTGCTCGGAAGCGACCCTGGACCCGGCCGCAACAACGCCCCGGCGAGCCCCGACCTCTTCGCGGCGAACAATCCGGTAATTCGCCCGCCGGTCAACGGCAAGGTCGGACTGTGGACCAAGACGGATTCGACGAGCTACTTCAAAGACTATGTGGTGAGCCCGAATTGAGAACTGGCGTGATTCGAACTGCGATCGTGTTCCTGCTGGCGTCGGCGGTTCAGGCGCTCGCGCAGTCTCCCAACACCGCGGCGTTGATCGTGACGGTGATCGATCAGAGCGGCGCGACCGTGCCCGGCGCACAGGTGGCGGTGGTCAACGTCGATGCCGGGGGCACACGCGAGGCGACGTCGGACGCCGACGGTTCGGTGACGTTGCCCGCGCTTTCGATCAGCGGCGCCTACAAAGTGACGGTTTCGAAGAGCGGCTTCTCACCGGAGACCGTCGACATCGCCGCACTGCGGGCCGGCGAGACCGCGACCGTCCGCGTCAAGCTGATGGCCAGCGGCGGTAAGAGCGAGGTGACGGTATTCGGCACGGCGCAGGGCGTTCATGCCGATCCCGAGCTGGGCACACGCCTCGATGCCGACCTGATCGAGAGCCTTCCGGTGCTCGGGCGGAAGATCTCGGCGCTGCCGTTGCTCAACGCGGCGTTCCGAAACGCCAAGGGCACCGGCGATCTCTTCATGAACTCGGTCTACGTCGTGACCGGGGCCGGCGGACGCCGCGAGGCGGACTTCATCGTCGATGGCGCCTCTGGCGACGAACCGTGGGGACGCCAGACGATGTTCTCGACGATTCCGTCGAGCGCCGTGCAGGAAATGAATGTCATGTCGCGGGCGTTTTCGTCCGAGTTCGGCTGGACCGCCAGCGCCGGCATCAACATCGTCACCAAGTCCGGCACCAACGCAACCCACGGCGAAGCACTGTTCCTCGGCCGTCCGGGCAGTGCGCAGTCAACCACGTTCCCGGCGGACGCTCAGTGTCCTTCATCCATCTCCACCTGCGTGCCGCCCACGACCGGCGGTGTGCCGACCGCACTCGTCCCGCCGGACATCCCTGACTCGCTCGGTCAGGGTTCGTTCGCAGTCGGCGGCGCACTGGTAAAAGACCAGACCCACTACTTCGTGGCCGGCGACTACACGCATCAGGATCGCACCGCGGCCATCACCACGCCGCTGGTTGCGGCGGGGACGACGTATCTCGGGCACTACCGTCAGGGTCTGCTCGACGGACGCCTCGATCACCAGATCAATCCGGCGAATGCGCTGATGGCGCGCGTCAACCTCGATCGCTTCTACGACACCAACCCTCAGGACGCGGTCGGCGGCAACGTGCTGCCGAGTGCGGGACGTCAGTTCACCCGCCACTCGTGGACCGTGCAGGGCAACGAGACTGCTGTCATCTCCGAGTCGATGCTGAACGAGGCACGACTGGAGTATCAGAATGCCGATCCGGTGACGGCGTTCGATCCGCTGACGCCTTCGACCCAACAGACCCGCGCCGGTGCGGCGCCGTTCACATCCGGCGAATCGCGCTACGCCCACGTGTACAGCCGCGTCGCGCAGTTCTCGGACACGCTGTCGTGGACGAAAGACAAGCACTACGTCCGGCTCGGTGGCAGCTTTGCGCAGAACACCTCGGGCGGCGACGGCACGGAGTTCGGCAGTGCTTTCGTCCTCGGCCAGTACACCGTGAACGCGTCATCGACCAAGCCGATCGATCAGATCGTGCTCGGCGACATGCAGCGCTATCAACAGAGCTTCAACCTGGGCGCCGGCACGTATCAGCTCACGCAGCAGATCTTCAACCTGTTCGCGCAGGACAGCTACCGCGTGCGGGCCGACCTGACGCTCGACCTCGGACTCCGCTACGACCGGCAGACGTTCAGCGACGGCAAGAAGAACGTCGCACCGCGCCTCGGGTTCGCCTGGAATCCCGCGGCCGATCCGAAAACTGCCGTCCGTGGCGGCTACGGTCTTTACTACACGATGCTGCGCGCCAATACCGACGCCAGTTTTGAACTCGGCGGACCGCAGGGAATCTTTTCCTACAGCGCGACGGCGGGGCAGACCGGCTTTCCCAGCTGCCTGACCTGCACGCCGGTGCCCTACGATCAGAACAGCGCGCTGGCGACATTGCCGGCGCGGAACATCACCATCCGCCCCGGCGAAGCGTCGTACTACGCGCAGTTCTTCGACATCGCGAAGCTCACCGGCTACGGCAACTCCACCTTCGTCAACCCGAGGAGCCAGGTCGGATCGATCGGCTTCGAACGTGAACTCGCGCCCCGCCTGTTCGTCTCGGCAGACTACGTCAAGCAGCACTGGACCGATCTGGATCAGACCGTTGACCTGAACGCACCGTCTCTGTTCGCGCGCACGGCGCCCGGACAAGTGCGCACCACTGCGGCGGCCGATCTCACGCGACCGATCCTGCCGGTCAACGGCGGCTATCGGCAGATCAACGTCGTCGAAAACAACGGCGTCGCCGATTACGACGGCCTGCAGACGATGGTCCGGTGGCGGACGTCGAAGGCCTACGTCTCAGTCAGCTACACGCTGTCGAAGGCGACCAACACGACCGAACCCAACGGCAACGGCGCCGGCCAGAACGACTTCAACCAGATCGGCGAACAGGAACGCGGACCGAGCCTGCTCGATCAGCGTCATCGGGCCGTGATCTTCCTGAGCTATCAGCTCCCCTATCGCGTGACGGTCGGCACCAACAACTACCTGGCGTCGTCGAAGCCGTTCAACGCGACCACGGGCGTCGACAACAACGGCGACGGCAACAACAATGACCGGCCGGTCATCAATGGTGTCGTCGTGAGCCGCTACGCGTTCCGCGGCACGCCGCTGTACGAGACGTCGCTGTTTGGCGAGATCAAACTGTTGCCGATGGGCAGCAAGTCGATCACGTTGCGGGCGGAGATGTTCAACGTCTTCAACCACGCCAACGTGCTCGGTCGCAACGGCACCTACAGTGATACGGGCACGCCGTTGCCGACATTCGGCCAGGCGAGCCCCGGACTGGCCAACATCGATCCGGGCCGCATGATGCAATTCACTGCACGATTCAACTTCTAGGCCGTCGTGTTCGGGATCGAACTGCCCACCGCGATTGACGTTTCGTCTGTTGTCGGACTCGTCGCGGTCGGCATTTTCACCGCACAGATTCTACTGGGGCTGCTGCTGTCGACCGGCTACAACCCGGTTCGGCAATGGCCGCGCCGCAGGCTGAAGTTGTTCACGTTTCACAACTGGCTCGGCTACATCGGTCTCGCGACCGCACTGACGCATCCGCTGATTCTGCTTGCGGGCACGAAGGTCCACTTTCGGCTGATCGACGTCTTCCTCCCGATTTGGTCGCCGGTGCAGCCGCTGCCGAACAATCTCGGCGCCATCGCTCTTTACCTCGTGGCGTTCGTGGTGCTCACTTCGTATTTCCGCCAGGTGTTCGGTCATCACAACTGGAAGCTGTTGCATTACACGGCCTACGCGGCCGCAATCGTGTTCTACGTCCACGGCGTGCTGGCGGATCCATTGCTCGAGAACCGCCCGGTCGACTGGATTGATGCGGAAAAGGTGTACGTCGAGGTCTGCGCGCTGCTCGTCGCGACGGCGACGATCTGGAGATTCAGGACGGGCGGCCGTCGGGCCCGACAATTTCGTCTGTCTAGCTGATGCTAGACTGGGTTCTTTTTCGCGGAAGGATTTCAATCATGCCCGCCAAGCCACGCTCTTACGCTTTCGTTCTTTCAGTCCTGCTCCTGGCTGTGTCGTTCGGATGGAATTTTCATCTAACGGCGCTCGCCGGTCAGGCTGCGGCGTCCGCTACGACCATCGACGACGCGGTGATGAAGGCGTTCAAGTGGCGGAGCCTCGGCCCGCCGCGTGGTGGACGCTCGATCGCGGTGTCCGGCGTCAAGGGACGGCCGAAGGAAGGCTACTTCGGAGCGGTCGGCGGCGGACTCTGGAAGACGATTGACGGCGGAACCGAATGGACGCCGGTGACCGATGGTCAGATCAAGAGTTCCTCGGTCGGCGCGGTTGCGGTGTCGGAGTCAAATCCGGACCTCGTATTCATCGGCATGGGCGAGGCCTGCATCCGCGGCAACATCATGCCCGGCGACGGTGTCTACAAGTCCGCTGACGCCGGCAAGACGTGGGCCCACGTCGGCTTCGGCAACTCCGACGCGATCGCCAAGATTCGCATCCACCCAACCAACCCCGATATCGTGTTCGTTGCCGACTTCGGCCGCTACGGCGAGCCGAGCGACGAGCGCGGGCTCTACAAGAGCGTCGATGGCGGCAAGACCTGGCAGCGCAAGCTGTTCAAGGACAACAAGACCGGCGCCGTTGACGTCACGATCGATCGACACAACCCCAACGTGATGTTCGCGGCCTTGTGGGAGGCCTATCGCGTCGAGTACCAGATGTCGAGCGGCGGTCCCGGCAGCAGCCTCTACAAGTCCACCGATGGCGGAGAGACGTGGAAGGAGATCACGCGCACGGGCGGCCTGCCGCAGGGCCTCTACGGCAAGATGGGCGTCGCGATTTCCGGTGCCGATTCGAATCGCGTCTACGCGTTGATTGAAAACGAAAAGGGCGGCCTCTTCCGCTCCGACGATGCGGGCGCGACTTGGACGCTGATCAACGAGGCGCGCAGCATCCGTCAGCGCGCGTTCTACTACACGCACGTCTTCGCCGATCCGAACAACAGGGACACGGTCTACATGCTGAACACGTCCGCGTTCCGTTCGGTTGACGGCGGCAAGACGATTGCGACGATCAGCGGCAACAACAGCACGCACGGCGACACCCACGACCTGTGGATCGACCCCGACGATTCGCAGCACGTCCTGATGGCGAACGACGGCGGCGGCGCGGTCACCTACGATGTCGCCAATGCGAAACGGCGCTGGTCCGGCCAGGGTTTTCCGACCGAGCAGTTCTATCACGTGATTTCCACGGCCCATGTCCCGTATCACATCTGCGGCGCGCAGCAGGACAACAGCACATTGTGCCTGCCAAGCAACACTGGACTGGGCCGTCGAGGTGGCGCGGCCGAACCACCGTACGAAGTCGGCGGCGGCGAGCCCGGCTACATCGCGCCAGATCCGAAAGACCCGGATGTCTTCTACTCCGGCGCCAACAACGGATCCTTCCTGACCCGACTGAACCGTCGTACGGGCGATTTGCGTGAAGTCGGTCCCTATCCGCGCTTCTTCTCCGGTGAGAATTCGGCGACGGTGGTCGAGCGCTGGCAGTGGACTTACCCGATCATCTTCTCGCCCGTCGATCCCAACCTCCTCTACACATCGTCGCAGCGTGTGTGGAAAACGACGAACGGTGGCCAGACATGGGATCGCATCAGCAGCGACCTGACGCGCCACGATCCGAAGACGATGCAGGATTCGGGTGGCCCGATCACGCATGACATGAACAGCCCGGAAATCTACGCGACGATCTTTTCGCTGGGCCCGGGCAAGACCGACGTCAACATCCTCTGGTCCGGATCGGATGACGGCATCGTGCAGGTGACGCGGGACGGCGGGAAGAACTGGACCAACGTCACGCCGAAGGAGATGCCGGATCTGGGCCGTGTCAGCCAGATCGATGCGTCGATCTTTGACCCGGGCACGGCCTACATCGCGGTCAAGAAGCCGCTGCTCGCAGACTTCTCGCCCTACATTTTCCGAACCCACGACTTCGGCCGCACCTGGACGAAGATCGTGAACGGGATCGGCGCGAACGACTACGCGCAGACCGTCCGTGAAGACCCGACGCGCAAGGGCATGCTCTACGCTGGAACCGAACACGGTATTTACGTGTCGCTCGACGATGGCGACCACTGGCAGTCACTGAGTCTGAACCTCCCCGACACGCAGGTGTCCGACCTGTGGGTCGCGGGCAACGACCTCGCAATCGCCACCCACGGGCGCGGATTCTACATTCTCGACGCCGTCGGTCCGCTGCGGCAGTACGATTCGCCCGCGGCGACGGCGACCGACGCGTTCCTGTTCAAGCCCGGTGACGTCTTCCGCCAGGCCGAGCCAGCCAGCATCTATTACTGGCTGAAGAAGCCGGCCCAGAAGCTGACGCTCGAAATTCTCGACAGCAAGGGGCAGGTGATTCGCAAGTTCGACGGCGCACTACCGGCGGCGGACGGGCGCGGCGGCCGCGGCGGACGAGGCGCGGCGCCAACACCACCGGCGGCGGCCAACGCGCCCGCTGTGCCGGTGCCGGCCGAAGCGGAATTGCCGCCGAGCGACGACGAGGAAGGCTTCGGGCGCCGCGGGCCGCAGACCGCGCCAATGACGGCCGGACTCCAGCGCTTCGCCTGGGATCAGCAGTACGAGCCCGTCGTCAGCTTTACCGGCATGGTGCTGTGGGGCGCGACGACCAACGGTCCGTTAGCGCTGCCCGGCGCCTATCAGGCACGCCTGACGGCTGACGGCGTGGTGCTGACGCAGAACTTCACCATCAAGAAAAACCCGTGGCGGACGGTGAGCGACGCAGACCTGCAGGCGCAATTCGAGTTCGCCAGCCGCATCCGCGACAAGGTGAACGAGGCAAACAACGCCATCATCCAGCTGCGCCACATCAAGCAGCAGCTCGACGACCGCATGAAACAGAGCGACAGCGCCGACGTAAAGGCGATCGCCGAGCAGTTCGCGAAAGACCTGACCGCGGTGGAAGTCGATGTCTATCAGGTCAAGAACCAGAGCAACCAGGATCCGCTGAACTTCCCCATCCGCACCAACAATCGTCTGGCCTCGTTGCTTCGTGTGGTCGAAGCCGGCGATGGAAAACCGGTCGGCAACGCGCAGCCGATCTTCGACGACCTGGAGAAGGAACTGAAGGCCGAAACCGACCGGCTTCACGCGGCGATCACGACCTACGTACCGCGCTTCAATCAGCTGGCACAGCGGCTGGGACTTCAGCCGATTACGGAGAAATAACGTGTCGACACTTCGTTGGAAAACGCACGTCGTGAACCGCCGGACTGGCGCGGCACTATTCGTCCTCTCGCTCGCCGGGGCGGCCCTCCTGGCTGGCGTCGGGATCCGCGCGCAGGGCCCGACCAGCGGCGGTCCGCTTGACGCAACGATGCTCACCGGCGCGATGCGCTGGCGCTCCATCGGACCGTTCCGAGGGGGCCGCACAAAAGCGATCACCGGCGTGCCCGGCCAGCCGAACGTGTATTACATGGCGCCCGTCAACGGCGGGGTGTGGAAGACCAACGACTTCGGCCGCGTGTGGACGCCGATCTTCGACGATCAGCCGACCGGATCGGTCGGCTCGATCGCGGTGGCGCCATCCGATCCAAACGTGATCTATGTCGGCAGCGGCGAAGGACTCGCGCGTCCGGACCTGTCGGTCGGCGACGGCATCTACAAATCCACGGACGCCGGCAAGACCTGGACACACCTCGGACTCCGCGATGGCCAGCAGATTCCGTACATCATCGTCGACCCGAAAAACCCGAACCGGCTGTTCGTCGCCGTCCTCGGCCATCCGTATGGACCGAATGAAGAGCGCGGCGTCTATCGTTCGACCGACGGCGGCGCCACCTTCCAGAAAGTCCTGTCGAAGGATGAGAACACCGGCGCGTCGGATCTCGAATTCGATCCGACCAATCCCGAGATCGTGTACGCCTGCATGTGGGAGCAGCGTCAGGGTCCCTGGGAAAACGGCGCGTGGGCCGGCGTCAACGGCGGCATTTTCAAGTCAACGGACGGCGGCACCACCTGGCGTCAGCTGACGCGCGGCCTTCCTGCCGACGGCATCGTGCAGGCCGACATCGCGGTCGCCGCGAGCAACGGCTCGCGCATTTACGCAACGGTCGCCAATCCACAGACGGTGCGGATCTACCGGTCTGACGATGCGGGTGAAAACTGGACGCAGATCACGACCGACGCCAGGCCCGCTGGCCGTATCGGCGGCGGCGATCTGCCGGTACCCGTGGTCGATCCGAAAAACCCGGACACCGTGATCATCGCCAGCACCGTCAGCTACCGCTCAAAGGATGGCGGCAAGACCTGGGTTGCGCTCCGCGGCGCGCCGGGCGGCGACGACTATCAGCGACCGTGGATCAGCCCTGACAACTCGAACACGATTGCGATGGCGAGCGATCAGGGCGCCCTGGTCAGCGTCAACGCCGGCGAGACGTGGAGTTCCTGGTACAACCAGCCAACCTCGCAGATGTATCACGTCAATGCCGACAACGGGTTCCCCTACCGCGTCTGCGGCGGGCAGCAGGAAAGCGGATCGGCCTGCGTGTCGAGCCGCGGCAATGACGGCATGATCACGTTTCGCGAATGGCATCCTGTCGGTGTCGAGGAGTACGGCTACGCTGTTCCCGATCCGCTGAACGACAACATCATCTACGGCGGCAAGGTGACCCGCTACGATCGCCGCGTCAGTCAGGTGCAGAACATCGCGCCGACGCCGGTGCGGCCGGCTGACTTCCGCACACTGCGCACGGCTCCGGTCGCGTTCTCCGCCGTCGACCCACACGTGATGTACTTTGCCTCGAACACGCTGTGGCAGACGTCTACGGGCGGGCGCAGCTGGCAGAAAATCAGTCCCGACCTGACCCGCGCTACCTGGGACCCACCGGCGACGATTGGCAAGTACCGAGGCGCCGACACCGCGAAATCCAGCCGGCGCGGCGTCATCTACACCGTCGCGCCCTCGCCGCTCGACATCAAACGCATCTGGGCCGGCACCGACGACGGCCTGATTCAGGTGACGACGGACGGCGGCGTCTCCTGGCACGATGTAACGCCGCCGGATCTGAAGCCGTTCATGAAGGTGTCGCTCATCGACGCCGGGCACTTCGATCCGCTTACCGCTTACGCGGCCATCAACACACTGCGGCTCGATGACATGCGGCCGCACATCTACCGCACCCACGACGGCGGCAAGACGTGGACCGCCGTCACCAACGGCCTCCCGGACAACGCGCCGGTGGATGCGGTCCGCGAGGATCCGAAACAAAAGGGACTGCTCTTCGCGGGAACCGAGCGCGAGGTGTTCGTATCCTTCGACGACGGCGGCCGCTGGCAATCGCTGCGCCTCAACATGCCGGCGACCTCGATGCGCGACGTCATCGTGAAGGGCGACGACCTCATCGCCGGAACGCACGGCCGCGGCATCTGGATCCTCGACGACATCACGCCGCTGCGGGAGATGGCGTCGGCAGCAGGTGTCGGCGCGACCCATCTGTTCAAGCCGCAGGTGGCCTACCGCGTGCGTCAAAACACCAATACCGACACGCCGATTCCGCCGGACGAAGCCGCAGGCCAGAATCCACCGGACGGCGCGATCATCAACTACAGGTTGGCGTCCAACGCGGCCGGACCGATTGTGCTCGAGATCCTCGACAGCGCCGGTAAGTCGGTGCACCGCTACTCGAGCGACGACCCAGTCGACATGCCCAACGAAACCAACGCGCCGGTCCCGATGTACTGGTACCGGCCGGTGCAGCGACTATCGACCGCTGCCGGCATGCATCGCTTTTTCTGGGACATTCACTATCAACCGCTGCCTGGTGGTGGCGGCGGGCGCGGCGGACTACCGATCGCGGCCGTGCCTCATGACACGGTGCCCGTCCCGTCCGGTCCGTGGGCGCCGCTCGGTCAGTACACCGTGAAGCTGACCGTTGACGGCAAGAGCTTCAGCCAACCCTTGACGCTGAAGATGGATCCGCGCGTCCGCACGCCGCCGCTTGGACTCTCGCAGCAGTTCACGCTGTCCAAGCGCCTGTACGACGGCATCATCGACGGACAAAAGGCGATGCAGGAACTGCGCGCGAAGAAGGCCGCGCTTGGTCAGAGCGGCGACCCGGCCTTGCTGGCGAAATTGAATGCGATCGAAGGACAAGGAGGCGGCGGTCGCGGAGCGGTCGAAGGCCCGGACACCTTGAACAGCGTCATCGGCAGCATGAATCAGCTGATGGGGCTGCTGCAGGGCGCCGATGCGACGCCGACCACCCAGCTGACGCAGGCCGTCACCGCACGGCAAGCGGCGCTGACAAAATTGTTGGCGCGGTGGACGGCGATGAAGTAGTCGACCCCAAGGCTGTGCCCGCGCTGCCACCCGGGCAGCGCGGTAGAATCAGTGAATGTCGCGTAGATCCCAACTCGCTCTCTTTTCCTTCGTCATCATCGTCGCCGTCGCTTCAGGAACGGCATTTCTCCGGGCACAGGACGCGCCCGCCAAACCGGCGGCTGACACCGGACCGTTCGGCGCGATGCGCTGGCGCAGCCTTGGACCAGCACGGGGTGGTCGTTCCATCGCGGTCGCAGGCAGCGCAGCGCGCCCGCACGAGTACTACATGGGCGCCACTGGCGGCGGCCTGTGGAAAACGACCGACGACGGACTAACCTGGAAGCCGGTCACCGATGGACAGATCGCTTATTCGTCCGTCGGCGCCGTTGCCGTCTCCGAATCCAACCCCGACATCGTCTACATCGGCACTGGAGAGGCGGACATCCGCGGCAACATCATCCAGGGTGGTGACGCCTACAAGTCCATCGACGCGGGCAAGACGTGGACGTCCATCGGACTCGCGAGCACGCAGGTCGTCGCCAAGATTCGCGTCGATGCCACGAATCCGGATCTCGTTTACGTCGCCGCCTTCGGCCATCATGCCGCGCCCAACCCCGACCGCGGTGTCTATCGCTCCAAGGACGGCGGCCAGTCGTGGGAAAAGATACTCTATCGCGACGACAAGACCGGCGCCGACGAGCTGATCATCGATCCGAACAACCCGAAGGTGCTCTACGCGGCGCTGTGGCAGGCCTACCGCAACGCCTGGGAGATGTCGAGCGGCGGTCCAGGCAGCGGCATCTTCAAGTCCACTGACGGCGGCGACCGCTGGACCGAGATCTCGCGGAATCCCGGACTGCCCAAAGCGATGCTCGGCAAGATCGGTCTGACCGTTTCGCGCGCTGATTCGAATCGGGTCTACGCGCAAATCGAGGCTGAAGATGGCGGTTTCTTCTCGTCCGACGACGCTGGTGCCACATGGACGAAGGTGAGCGATCGACGGGATTTACGCCAGCGCGCGTTCTACTACTCGCGAGTGTTCGCGGATCCCAAAATCAAGGACACCGTCTGGGGGCTGAACGTCAATCTCTACAAGTCCACCGACGCGGGCAAGACCTGGAAGTCCGTCACCCAGCCGCACGGCGACAATCACGACATGTGGATCGCGTCGAACGATTCGAATCGCATGATCGAAGCGAACGACGGCGGCGCCATCGTCTCGATCAACGGCGGCGACACCTGGTCCGCCCAGTTGATGCCGACGGCTCAGATTTATCACGTGATCACAACGAAGCACGTGCCTTATCACGTGTGCGGCGCACAGCAGGACAACAGCACCGCGTGCGTGTCGAGCGTGCCGCCACAGGGCGGCCTTGGCGGCGCCGGCGGCAGCGCCGATCAAGTGTTCTATTCCGTCGGCGGCGGCGAGAGTGGCTACATCGTGAGCGACCCGCGCGCACCTGACGTGTTTTACGCGGGCAGCTACGGCGGCTTGATTACACGTCAGGACAAGCGCACAGGTCAGGAACGGCAGATCAACCCGTACCCGGACAACCCGATGGGGTACGCGTCAGCCGATATCGCCGAACGTTTTCAGTGGACGTTCCCGATCGTCATGGCGCCGACGAATCCGCAGATTCTCTACGTGGGCTCGCAGCACATCTGGAAGTCCACCAACGAGGGACGCAGCTGGGAGCGGATCAGCCCGGATCTGACGCGCCACGATCCGAAGACCATGGGCGCATCCGGCGGTCCGATTACCAAGGACAACACCGGCGTCGAAACCTATGCCACGGTCTTCACGATTGCCCCGTCACCGAAAGACGGCAATCTGATCTGGGCCGGTTCTGACGATGGCTACGTGCAGGTGACGCGCAACGGCGGCACCAGCTGGAAGAACGTCACGCCGAAGACGCTCGGCGATTTTGCCCGAATCAGCCTGATCGAAGCGTCGCCATTCCGCGCCGGCACCGCGTACGTAGCGGCGAACCGGTATCAGATGGACGATTTCGCGCCGCACATCTTCCGCACGGACGATTATGGCGAAACCTGGACGACGATCACCAACGGCGTGCCGGCGAACGAATTCGCCCGCGTGGTCCGCGAAGACGTCAAACAGCCGAAGCTGCTCTACCTGGGCACGGAACACGGTATTTACGTGTCGTTCGACGACGGAGAGAATTGGCAATCGCTGCGGCAGAACCTGCCGGACACGCCAGTCCACGACATCGCGGTCGAAGAGCGCGACCTGATTATTGCGACGCACGGCCGCGGCTTCTACGTGATGGACGATATCTCGCCGCTTCGCCAGGGCGGATTGCAGTCCACCACAACGCTACGTCTCTACAAACCGGAAGACGCGCGGCGCGGGCTGGATCGCAGCCTGACCGTCAACTATTTCCTGAAGACGCCGGTCGAGAAAATCACGATGGAGTTTCTCGACGCCCAGGGAAAGGCAGTCCGGACGTTCACTGGAACCCCCGCTGACGCCGATCGCAAGCCGCCGGCGCCGACCGACGATGGGCCGCGTCGTCCGCCGGAACCGCATCCGGCGGTCAGCGCGGGGCTGCATCGGCAGACGTGGGACCTGCGTTATCCAGGCGCGACCGACTTTCCGGGACTGATCATGTGGGCGGCAAATTCGCGCGGTCCGATCGCGCCTCCAGGACCTTATTCGGTGCGCGTGACCGCCGACAGTCAGACCGAGACGCAGCCGTTCACCGTACGCCGCGAGACACAGCTGCTCAAGGACGTGACCGACCAGGACCTGCGCGAAGAGTTCGATCTGGCAGTGAAGGTTCGCGACAAGGCGAGCCAGGCCAACGACGCCGTGCTGATGGTCCGCGGCATCAAGCAGCAGATTGACGATCGGCGGAGCAAGCTGGATGTGAAGAAAGACGCGGTCGTACTCAAGGCGTTGAATGATTTCGAGGCCGCGCTCAGCACGATCGAAGGCGAGATCTACCAGGTGAAGTTGCAAAGCAGCCAGGATCCGCTCAACTTCCCCATCAAGTTGAACAACAAGATCGCGGCGCTTCAAGGCGTGATCGAGAGCGCCGACGTGCAGCCGACCGAACAGTCCTATTCGATGTTCCGGACGTTGTCGAACCGGCTGGACGAACAGCTGACGGTGCTCGAAGGCGTCAAGGGACGGATGCCGCCGGTCAACCGGTTGCTGCTGGGCGTCAAGCTCGAGCCGATCAAGGCGGAGCCGCTGAAGGTGGAGCCTCCGAAGCTGTGACAGGCGGTCGACGCCGCTACTTCCTGGACATCCGCGCGATCTTCGCCAGATCGCGCGAGAGAATCAGCTTGAGCGTCAGCCGATCGGATGCGTCGGTCATGCCGACCCCTACGCCGAATTCGACATCCCACGATTTCCACGTCTTGTCGACGACGCCGTACAGTTGATGTACCTGTTCATTTCTCGGCAGAAACTCGTGAACCGGGCCGAAATCGTCGTATTCCTCCGCCGCGACGGCCCAGCCGCTGGCGAAGTTATAGTCGATGCGAGTGGCGGGCACGAACTCGAGATTGCTGAAGCCATCGTACGCCGTGTCCACGATCGGATTGAAGATGATATTGACCGGCTTGAGATGCCATCCGATGATTGGGCGCACCTCCGACGAGACACGCGACGAATCCCAGCGGTCGGCATTCACGCTGAACTCGAAGTTCGCGCCGTAGAAAAAACGTCGGTCGTCCGCGTGAGGAACCGCGAACAGGGCGCGGAGCTTGAACCCGTCGATGCCCCAGCCGCTCTCCTTGTCGTGACTGTAAAGCGGTAAGTAGAGGCCGGCCTCGAACCACGGCGTCACGCCAAGCGCCCATTCCGTCACGCCGTTGAATGACTTGTCAGCGACGACCGCACCTGGAAACGCCGGGGTGGTCTGACCGTTCGGCGTGTAGTTGTTGTGCCACGTCAGATTCACCACACCAACGTCGGCCAGCGCTCCGGTGTACACCTGGATTTCGTCAGTCTGCGCGTCCGCAAGTCCCGGCACACACGCGATGATCGCCGCGACGAGAACGAGTGCGCAGCGCCGACAGACAGTCGACGCACTCATGCGCGCGCGATCATACAACGACGGTCGCAGCCGACCAGGCAGCGGGATCCTTGTCGGACTGGACCCACTGCCGCAGGTCGATCATGATGGCGTCGCCATCGCGACGTGGGACGTAGCGGTCCATGTTTCGCGTCGCCCGGCCGGAGGTGTGCAGCCCATCGACACGATATTGGGAATCGTGTTTGGTGCACTGAAACCGGTGATCTTTCGCCACCCACTTCACGGCGTTGTTCTGATGCGGGCACGAGAGCGCGAACACGTACATGTGGCCGTCCGCTCTGACCACGATGGTCTGAGCTGACCGATCGATGTTCACGCTGTCGGCTGCAGGAATCGGATAGCGGCGTTCGCTGGCGTTGGCGGCGCCCTGGAGTTCGGTGATCGGCAACGCGCTGACACGGGCTGACGACAACCCAAGCATCGCGAGCGTGACGCCGAGCCCGCCGGTCTGCAGGAAACGCCGGCGGTCCCATGCGGCAGACTCGTGGCAGTCTTCCTCGGCGCAGGCGCACTCTTCTCGACCGTCTTTCCCGGTTGACATGTTCCCTATCCGATATTGGGCAGCGCAGCGCCGGCCAGTGTTGTCAGAAACCACAGGACGAGACTGCAGACCGCCGTGAAATGGAGGCGCGGCCATGCGTCCGGTGAGTCGCGCATCACCAGCCGTTCGCCGCGCAGGATTAGTAGTCCGTTGACCAGCAGAAGGGCGAGCAGACCCATCTTCAGCCAGAACACCTTTGAGTACAGATACGTGTCGAGATCCGCGCCGAACAACAACAGGCCGCTGATCGTGAGAGCCACCATGCCGACGGTGACGAGGCGATGCGTCCGTTTCAGCAGGAGCAGCTGGGTCGTCCGTCCGGCCGGGCCGCCACGGCCCGCCGAAATCGTGGCGAGGTCCGCGGCAATCGCACTTCCACCGCCTGCGACAAGGCCACCGATGTGCGCGAAGCCGATACCGGTCCGCAGCATCGGATGATTGGCGTACAGCGCGACCCAGGACTCGAGCAAGTGATTCATGTTGTCAGTGATTTCCAAACAGCATGATCAGATAACCCACCGTGCCAACACTGACCGACGCGATCGCGAGGTTGCGATGGGTCGTAGGGTCTGAATTGAAGGTGACCGCGCCCTCTCTGTGGCTGCTTGGTGCAGCGGCCGTTGTTACTACGAACATGACGTCGGCAGCCATCATCAACAAACCGTGAGCGAGACGCAGTCCTCGGCCTTCGGTGTCCTGGCGGCCCTCGCCGAACATGTTCCAGGCCCCGGTCACGGTATTGACGGCGAAGAGGCCGAAGATGCCGGCGCCCACGACAGCGTGCGCCGTTTTCTTGCCGTTGGATTCCGTCCCGGTGGCCAGAGACTGACCGAGGGCCACCTCCGTCGCAAAGAGCGGCAGTGTGGCAAAACTCGCATACTTGTGAATTTTCGCGCGCGTCTGATACCCGTCGCTGTGCTCGACTGCTGCCGCGTGGAGGGGTTGAGCGGGCTCCTGCTCCGCGAACTGGACGGACGTGCTCAATGTCGTCTTCCGCACGGGCGCCAGTGATTCATCGCATGCGGGCCACGTCCGCGAGGCTCCGCCAGACGCGAACATGTCAGGTAAATGAACAGGCTCTACGGGTGCCGCCAACGCACTCGGTGCCATCAACGCTGAAAAGACCAGCACAATCAGCAATCGCATCGTCTCCCCGTGGCCATTCAGGAAATCCTGTTGCGAACGAGAGCAACAACGCGGCCAAGGTGTTGGCCCGGGGACGCCGCCGATCGGCCGGGCTGGTGTCCTCTCCGGCGGAACAACTGCGTCGGATTCACCTGACGTTCATCTTGGATACGAGCGTCGGCAACACCGCGATAAATCGACTCCCGCCGTCGTCACCGCTTTCAACGATCAGCGTACCCTGATGTTGTTCGGCGATCCAGCGGGCGATGGGAAGGCCGAGGCCGGCGCCAGACGAGGACGAACGCGCGCGATCGAGCCGCACGAAACGCTCGAACACGCGTTCGCGATCCTCGACTGGAATACCGGGTCCATGGTCCGAGACTATGACGGTGACGACGTTATTCGCAGACCTCAGCGCGATGGAGACCGCAGCGCCGGGCGGGCTGAATCGAACCGCGTTGTCGAGCAGATTCGTCACCATCTGTTCGAGGAGATGCTGGTCGCCCATCACGCTGACGTCTTCGTCCAGATCGACCGTGACGGCGATGCCGGCGGCGTCGGCGACGACGGCAATGGCGCGCGCGCAGTCCGCAACGACATCGTCGAGGTATACCGGTTTCATCACCGGCGCCTGGCCGGCGTCTGCGCGTGCCAGGACGAACATGTCCCGAACCATTCGCGCAAGCCTCGTGCTCTGCTCGTTGACGATGGTCAACGCCTCGCGATATTCCGAGCTCGACCGGTCGGGCTGCTCGAGCGTGACCTCGGCTGCGGTCTGGATGACCGACACCGGAGTGCGTAGTTCGTGCGACGCGTCGGCCATGAACTGACGCTGCATGCTGGATGCACCTTCGAGCCGTCCCAGCAACCGGTTGAATGCGCGCGCAAGCTGGCCAAGTTCGTCGTTGGACATCGTCGCGTCGAGACGCCAATCGGCCGGGCGAACCGTGAACGCCTCAGCCTCTGCGGCCATGGTGGTAACTGGACGAAGTGCCACAAAGGCCACCCACCAGGCAAGGCCCGCGGTGATCGCGACAATAATCGGCGTGGCTGTGAAGAGGACGCGTCGGAGCAGCATTTGCTGCCGTTGAAACGGTTCCAGCTTGCCCGCGACGAGAATCACATAGTCGCCGGCGACCGAGGGCTCGCGCACGCGTAGAACCCGCCATGCGGCGCCGTGTTCGTCGAGCGTGTCAAATCGAGGGACGGCGGTCGCTTCAACGAAGGCGGCGCGATCGTAGTTGAAGCCGTGCCAGACCGCGGCAGATGGCGTTCCGATTGGCGTCAAGATAGCGGTCGCCAGGTCCGGCACATCCATGGTCTCCCGGGTTTCGTCGGCGGCCTTGGCGAGCTTACCGCTCTCGGCCAGTTCCTCGACCATCACGCGCGAAATCCCGGACGCGAGTTCGAGAAGTTCCGCGTCGAATTGCCGCTGCCCCCAGCGCGTGTGCAACCACATCACGCCGACGCTGAGCAGCGCGATCGCGACCGCGGTCAGGCCGCCGTACCACAGCGTGAGCCGCGAGCGAATCGACAGCGTCATGCCTCCTGGTCCGCAGCGTCGAGCAACTGATACCCGGAACCGCGGCGCGTTCGGATGAACGACGCGCCGTCCTCGTCAATCTTCCGGCGCAGCCGGCGGACGTAGACGTCGATGACGTTGGAGCACGGATCGTAGCGGTCGTCCCACACGCGTTCGGCAATCTCCTCGCGCGAGATGACCACGCCCGGCCTCAGGCACAAATACTCGAGCAGCGCGTATTCGCGTGCGGTCAGGTCAATCAGCCGGCCCGACACTCTCGCTTCGTGCCTGCGGGTGTTCAGCACCAGCGGCCCGCACGCGACGTGCTCGGCGATCAGCGGGCGCATCCGGCGCCGCGTCAGTGCGTTCAGGCGCGCGAGCAGTTCAGCGAACCGAAAGGGTTTCGTCAGGTAGTCGTCGGCGCCGGCTTCGAGTCCGCCCACGAGATCGTCCAGCCCGTCGCGCGCCGTCAACATCAGCACAGGAACAGCGCGACCACTGGCGCGCAGCTCACGGCAGACCTCGAGGCCGTTCATCGATGGAAGCATCACGTCCAGGACGATGGCGTCGTACAGGGTCGAGACGGCGCGATCGAGCGCGGATCGTCCGTCACCGGCGTGGTCCACGGCAAAGCCGTGTTCGCGCAGGCCCTTCATGAGCATGCGCGATGCCGAGCGTTCATCTTCGACCAGGAGAATTCGCATACCAACCACTCTGTCGGATCAGGCGCAGCATCGCGTTTTCTGAAGCCGGCCAGTGTCCCGCCGCACGCTGGCCACTCGGGTGAGTGCAAGCGTGACTGCTTTCCGGATGGCGTCCACCTGCGAGTCGCTGATCTCCGCCAGGCGGTAGTGCATCCACAGCCCTTCCCTTCTCGCGGCCACCAAGCCGGCACGCCGCAGATACGCCAGGTGACGCGACGCCTTCGGCTGCGAAATGTTGAGGCTCTCGTGGATGTGACAGACGCAGACCTCTCCGGTCAACAACAGTCCAAGGATCCGCAGCCGCGTCGCGTCACCGAGCGCCTTGAACAGGCGCTCCATCGATTGAATCTGCGTGCTCATATATACGCGTTGACAGATATATCTTTACTTCGCTACCCTTCACATACGCTAACACGCATATCTAAAGAACGCATCAATCAGTGAGAGGTGCAACGTGAACGACAACGTGAAAGACGTGGTTCGAGAGAAATACGGGCAGGCGGCGCTTCGCGCGAAGGCGGGCGCCGATAACAGCTGCTGTGGCGGCGCCGGGGGCCTCGAGTCATCGTGCGACCCCATCACCTCCAACCTTTACGACGGCAGCGAGCAGCGTGATGTCCCCGAGCTCGCGCTGAAGGCATCGCTCGGCTGCGGCAACCCGACGGCGCTGGCAGAGTTGAAGGCTGGCGAGACCGTGCTCGATCTCGGTTCTGGCGGCGGCATCGACGTGCTGCTCTCGGCTCGCCGGGTCGGGCCTGCCGGCAAGGCATTCGGCCTCGACATGACGGATGAAATGCTCGCGGTCGCCGAGGAGAACAAACGAAAGAGCGGTCTACAGAACGTCGAGTTCCTCAAAGGCGAGATCGAGCACATTCCGCTGCCCGACAATACCGTCGACGTGATCATCTCGAACTGCGTCATCAATCTCTCGGGCGACAAGGACCGTGTCCTAAAAGAAGCCTTCCGGGTACTCAAGCCCGGCGGGCGATTCGCCGTCTCCGATGTTGTCGTGCGCGGTGAGGTGCCCCCGGCGATCAGATCCAGCATGGAACTGTGGATCGGTTGCGTGGCCGGCGCATTGAGCGACTA
>DASXIR010000238.1:0-1977 GCA_036497895.1 Vicinamibacterales bacterium
GAGCCGTTGGAGGCGTCGGCCGAGGGCAGGCGCGGCACGAACGCCAGGAGCACGGACGACACGAGCGCGAGCCCCACGCCGACCCACAGCACGGTCGCGTCAACGGTGATGTCGAGCGCCCGGACGTAGTAGCGCGACGCATACCGCGCCAGGACCGCGACCATCGGCTGCGCGATCACGACACCGAGGGTCGCGCCCGCGCCGCACAGCAACAGGCTCTCTGCCAGCAGCGTCCGGCGCAGCGCGCCCACGCCCGCGCCGAGCGCCGCGCGAATGGCGAGCTCGCCCTCGCGGCGGACCGAGCGCGCGAGGATCAGGTTGGCGACGTTCGAGCAGGCGATCACGAAGATCAGCGCCGACGCCGCCAGCAGCACGAGCAGGATGGTCCGCGCCGGCGATGTGATCTGATCGCGGAGCCGCACCGCATCGATCCGGAAGTCCGACTTCTTCGGATACGACTCGCGGTGCTCCTCGACCATCACCGAATGAGCCGTGCGCAACTCGGCGAGCGCCGTCTCCAGGCTGACGCCGGGAGCGAGCCGGGCGAACAGGTCCGTCATCCGGTGCACCCGGCCCTCGACCATCGTCGCCGACATGTGGTGCGGGCTGGTCACGATGTTGGCGATGATCTCGGTTTGCGCCGGATACGGGACCGACGGCTCGACCACGCCGACGATCGTTGCGGCGCGATCGCTCAGCCTGATCGTCTTACCGATCACCGACGGGTCGCTCGCGAGCGAAGTCGTCCAGAACCTGTGGGTCAGCACCGCCACGCCTGCGGCTTGCGGCCCATCATCGGTCTGGTCGATCAGACGGCCCAGCACGGGGCGTAGCCCCATCACCTCGAAGTACGACCCGCCGACGACACCGGCGCGCACGACGCGAGGCTCGCCAAGCCCGACCAGCGTGAAGTCGATGGTCGAGAAGTCGCCGAACGCCGTGAGCGTCTTGACCTGCGCGCGGAGATCGCGGATCTCGGGAACGGAGAACTTGGCGCTGTCGATGCCGATGCCGCGCGCGCTCTGTTGGATGTAGATCAGGCGTTCTTCGTCCCTGTTGACGAGCGGCCGCAGCAGCACGCCGCGGACGATGCTGAAGATCGCCGCGTTGGCGCCGATGCCCAGCGCCAGCGTGACGATGACGGTGATCGCCAGCCCTTTGACGCGGCCTAACGATCGGAACGCGAACTTGAAGTCGGTGATGAGGCTTTGCATGGCATTGACCTACGGATTGAGCTGGCGGACCGGCCGGATCTCGACACTGCCCTCGCGGGCCGCCGGAATCCACGCGGCGACCTGAATTGCGTGGTCGAGGTCTCTGGCTTCGACGAGATAAAAGCCGGCGAGCTGTTCCTTGGTTTCAGCGAACGGGCCGTCGGTAACCGTCGGCCTGCCGTTCCGGACCCGGACAGTCGTCGCCGTCGCCACCGACTCGAGGGCCTCCGCGGCCAGCAGTACGCCGCTTTGCCTGAGTGCCCTTCCGCAATCGGCGCATTCGCGGTCGGGAACCGCGTGCAGCTTGTCCTGTCCGAGGTAGACCAGGCACAGGTAGTTCATGTCGCTCCTCACAATCCATAGTCGTTCGGGGCGGACCCGGATGGACATCGGCTCTCCGGCCCTTTTTAGTCCGAACGACCTCCGGAATCCTTGAGATCTCGATATGCTAGCCCTTCTTCGCGGCCCATGGCTGTTCTGAATGGAGTATGACATTGAATCTGCACGCCACCATCTGCTCAACGGCTGGTTTGATCGTCGTCTCGTTGACCCCGCCAGCACTCGCCTACAGGCATGCGCCCCTCGATGCCAGCCTCAGCTCGGGGCAGTCGCCGGCGGCAGCGAACTGGACCGACAAGCTCATGTGCGCGGCCGACAAGCGCGCGGTCGACGTGAATCAGCCGGTTGTCTCGTCCGGCTTCAGCGTGGACCGCAGTCAAACGCGCAGTCTCACCGCCGCACAAGCCGGTCTCAGATCAGGCGA
>DASXIR010000239.1:0-5780 GCA_036497895.1 Vicinamibacterales bacterium
GGGGCCTTTCAGCTCGAGGTCGTCGCTGAGGATGTAGAGCAGAGGCGTGTCGGGATCGACGTCGAGCGTGTGGGATCGGCCGTTCACTGTGAGCGCGACAGAACTCATGCGCTGGCCCTCCGCGTAACGGATTCGATCGAGACTTCCTCTATGGTGCAGCCGGTCGTAGTAGCCTGTTCGGCACGATCACGACTACTGTAAACGACTTTGCCGACCGCTCGGCCGGAAGAGGCGGTGAGAATCAGGAGATCTACCACGCTCTGAACGGCAATCTGCACCGGTCACCGGCCCCGGCGCATCCGCCGATAAGGAGCATGAGTCGAGGCGACTGGCTAGGAGGCTTCCGGCCAGCGCGGAATCGAACGCGCGCTGCAGGGCGTGGCGCAGCGGCGTCCGGTAGCTGCGGAGATCGGCACGGCCGGCCGCCTGCTGCTCGACCATTTCGACGCTTCTCGCCGACTTCGACGAGTTCCTACCCGAGCTGCGCGTCCATCGTGCGGAGTTCCTGGCTGAGCGCAACCATTGAACTTCATCGCGGAAGCGCGGAGATGGCGACCTCCGGCGCCTCAACGTGAGTGGGCGTGAGGCCTTCGTGATCGATCGCGTAGTTCGATAGCAGTGTTTGATCAAGCGCCCTGTCCGAAAGCGTCACCACGGCGTAGTGCTCGATCCGGCCCAGGGTGAACTCGGCGACGCTGCCATGCAAAGAGCGGCCAGAGAACTGAGGCTGGGCCGTGTCCGGCGAAAAGACTTCTACCTCCCAGCGGCTCAGGTTATGAACGAGCCCGCTCAGGTCCAGTCGGACTTTTACGTTCTCTGCCGGCGCCTCGTGATTGTAGTTGAGCAAGTGAAGGATAAAAGTCCGAGCGTCAGGTTTCCGAGTTAACTGGCCCAACACATAGCCGCGCGGCTCGAGACTGAGACGAGGCGCTCCCGCGGCCGCTTCGGCGCGCGCTGCAACTCCCGCCTCTGCCCTTCCAGCCCTGATGACGATGCCGCCGGCGGCGGTAAACGAATTCAACCGGGCCTCTTGTTCGGCGCTGAGCTTGGGCAGGTGAGAGGGCATCACCAGCACCTTGAACCGATCCAGAGGCACCCCTTTGTCCAGATGGGTGAGCACCTTCGTCTCGAAGAAGACGCTGCGCTTGAGGAATTCGTCGGCCAGTGGGTTCGCCGGCTGCGCGGAGATCAAGGCGATCGTGGCCGCCGGCGCTACCTGGTGATACAGGTCACGATGCTCGACCAGGAAATGGTTGTATTGCGCGATAGCGGTCCAAGCCTTCCGGGCCTCCGGCTGATTCCGGAGCAGCGCGGAGAGGAATCGTCCTTCGATGTTGCGCGAGAGGGCGGCGCCGAACGCACACGCCTCACCGATGGAGAGCTTCTGCTCGGCGGGGCTGGGGATGCAGAGCTCCCGCGGGCCGCAGTGGTAAACGTCATTCTCATACTGCAGGGACTGCCAAAGCTGCTTCTCGCCGCTCAGGAACTTGATCTGACGCGCGTTGTCCACCTGCCAATGGCCATCCCAAACCCCGGGAGTGTCCTTGCCGTCTTCCTCCCAGATCACCTCGTTGATGTCGTTCATCCCAAACCGGTCCGGCGGAATATGGATATTGGCAGAAACCAAAACTTTGGGCCGGCCGGTCTCCCGCGCCTTACGCTCCGCCATCCGCTGGGTGTCATCGAGCAACTGGGCCAGGCCATCGTTGTAGCCGATCATGTTGTCCCAGACAATCGCGTCCACTCCCGCGTCCACTGCCAGCTCCGCTTTCTTCAATACATAGGCGCGCCAACCAGGCTTGCGTGTGTCGGCTAGCCGGCGGTCCCAGGAGATGTGCGGATTGGTCCTGGTCGGGGCGGCGTAGAAGAAGGGGATGCCGTGCATCCAGAGGCCGTACGTCCTTGTTTCCGGGTCGTCGCGGTACGCGCTCGTGCGGAACATGTTCGAAGCCGACAAGTAAGCCGAGACCCGGATGCCGTTCGCGTGGCAGCGAGCGATGACCGTTTTCAGGTTCTCCCGGTTGTCGTCCTCGTCTTTGAACGACCAACCGTTGCTCCATGTGACCCAGATCCAATTGAACTCCGCCTGCTTGAGCAAGCCGAGAATCTCGTCGAAATCGCGGTCGTAGACGTGCGCCAGCGCGTCCTTGTCCTCGGCGCTGAACTCTTTGCCCCACCAGGTCCGCTCGGACTTCCAGCTCTCGATTTGTCCGCCGTCCAGCCGGATGAAACGAAAATTCCCCTGCTCCGCCCACGACGGCAGATCCTCCGGCTGGGCGCGATACAGTATCGGCGCCGGCTGAACTGACTGTGCTGAGGCGGGCAGTGGGGACATAGTGTCAACCGAGTTACTGGCCACGACGGCGGCGGCCACTCCGGAGACAGCCAGCGAGAACAGCGTCGTGGGACGAAACATGATGGCGCCTACGGCGTTGACGGGTACTTCGTCAGCCGTTTCCCGACGAACTCCTGCGTGACTGCGACCGCGGCACGGCCCGCGAGGCCGATCGCGATATTCGAAAACACCAAGCCGGCCCCGCGTTCTGAGCGGGGGTAGTAGGTGTTCGACAGCGCGGCGGACGCGAGATTGCCGAAGATGTACGCGTAGTTCGGCATCGTTGTGCCCCGGTCGCTGCGGGCGACGAACGCGCTGCTCAGTGCGTGCACCAGCCGCGACTGCGTCGGGCCGGTGCCCTGGTAGAAGTAGCGCGGGTCCTGACGGAACAGTGATGGAAACACGTAATGGCTCAACAAATCGCCGGTGCGGTCATCGGCAAACCTCGCCGCCCAGCGTTTCGCGTATCCAGACACACCGTCTCCGAAGCCGGGATGAGCAGAGGTGGACTGGTCGATTGCTGCTGTGAGTGAGGCGCCCGCGAATGCCGTCCAATCGAACGTGTCATGCGCTGCGAGAATGAACTTCTGGCCTGAAGTCAGCGGCGCGGCGTCCGCAAGGTAGCTGACGTAGAAGTTCGGGATGACGCCGAGCCACCGCTGGCGTTCCTGGTTCCTGATCTGCTCTTCGGCGATGGCTTCGGTCGACTGGACGGTGATTGATGTCGAAAAGCCACCGACCGTCAGGACGATGCGCGGCAACATCAGCGATCCGGTATCGACGGTGACGGCGAAGGGCCCGAACGAGAACGGATCGAATCCCGCCGCGTCGACCCGAACGGCGTACGAGCCTGCCCCGACGTCGGCAAATGAGAACGCGCCCTGCGCGTCTGTCGTCGCGTTCTGTACCGATGCCCCGTCGACGGTGATCAGCGTGACCGGTGCATCGGCGACGGCGGCGCCGACGGCATCCACCACCGTTCCTGCGACCGCCGCGGGCGGCGCCTGCGCCGCCGCACACAGGGACCAAGCCAGCGCGACGAGAACCGTGCACGCTATGCGCACCGCTGTAGCCTGGCGTCGATCCACTCGGGACATCGCTCGCCCGTGAGAATCTGTCCGATGTTCAGTTGAACCGTCTTGTGTGCCATGAACTCGTCCTCAAGGGCTACCACTTGGCTGCCGGCGTAGACGGGCGCCACGTCGAGATGCATCTCCACCGCCAGCGTGTCGGCGGCCTTCACGACAACATTTGCTGTCGCTGTCGCGAACCCCTGCAGTTCGGCGCTGAGCGAACACGGGCCTGGTCGAACTTCCGCAAATCGAAATGCGCCGTGCTCGTCTGACGCCGCGGAGAGTGGCGCGTCCGGCGTCCTCGCGCACGTCAGCACGAGCTCGACACCTGGCGCGTCGAAGCTCTCGCCTCGGGCGTCGGTCAGTGTGACGGTGCCGGCGACGGCGCCGTGAGGATTGGCGGCAGCGGTGCCCGGTCCCATGGCGAGGACTGTCGTCGTGAGGATGGCTGCGAGGGTCATCAACATCACGACCTCACGCTGCTGCCGCTGTCGCCGAAACCGAGCACGGCGCGCCGAGGCGGACGACCGCCGGCTGCAGACCGTCGAGCGCGCGGCCGATGGCGTTCCGGGTGTCGACGATGCTCCGGCCATGCTCCACGATCAGTTCGTAATCGAATTGGCTATGGTCCGTCGTGATGACGATGCAATCGAATGATGCGAGCGTTGCCGCGTCGAGCGTGACCGCCTGCAACGTGCGTGGGCCGTGCCACGCGTCCGCCGTGAGCAACGGCACGTGCGGATCGCTGTACTCGACCTCTGCCCCCTTCTCGGCGAGCAGCTTCATGACGTCGAACGCCGGCGACTCGCGCACATCGTCGATGTCCTTCTTGTAGGCGGCGCCGAGCACGAGGACGCGCGAACCGTTGACCGGCTTGCGGCGTTCGTTCAGCGCTGACGTCACTTTCGACACGACGTACTCCGGCATATGGCCGTTGATCTCACCAGCGAGCTCGATGAACCGTGCATCGAAGCCGTTCTGTTTCGCCTTCCAGCTCAGATAGAACGGATCAATCGGAATGCAGTGACCGCCGAGCCCTGGCCCCGGGTAGAACGGCATGAAGCCGAACGGCTTGGTCGCCGCGGCGTCGATGACTTCCCAGACGTCGATGCCCAGCGTGTCGCACATCATCGCGATTTCGTTGACGAGTCCGATGTTCACCGCGCGAAACGTGTTCTCGAGCAGCTTCACCATCTCGGCGGCCTGCGTCGAGCCGACCGTGACCACGCGCTCGATGGCCCGTTCGTAGAGGGCGCGGGCAAGATCGGCACACTCCGCCGTCGTTCCGCCGACGATCTTCGGCACATTCGCGGTGTTGAAATACGGGTTGCCCGGGTCGACGCGTTCTGGCGAGAACGCCAGGAAAAAATCGCGTCCGGCGACGAGCCCCGTCGCCTCGAGGATCGGCCGCGCCAATTCCTCGGTCGTGCCGGGGTAGGTCGTCGATTCGAGAATGACGAGCATCCCTGGATGCAGGTACCGTGCGACTTCGCTTACCGCGGCGACCATGTAGGAGACGTCCGGGTCCTTCGTCTTGCGCAGCGGAGTCGGCACGCAGATGTTTACCGTGTCGAGCCGCGCGATCGCCGCGAAATCGGTCGTCGCTCGCAGCGCGCCGGACGCGACGAGCGGCGCGAGATCGGCGTCGGATACGTCGGGGATGTAGGACCGGCCGTCGGCGATCGCGTCGACCTTGCGTACGTCGATGTCCAGGCCCACGACCTGGTACCCGGCGCGTGCGAATTCGACCGCAAGCGGGAGGCCGACGTAACCGAGCCCGATGACGCCGGAGCGAATCTCCGCCGTCTCGATCTGCCGCTTCAGCGCCGTTGCGAACCGTGTTGTTTTCATGGTCGGCTCCTCAGAACTCATAGATGAACTTGCCGCGGAACGTGCGGCTGACGCTGTTGTAGAAGTGGTCGAAGTCCGTCGCCGCGAGATTGCCCTGAAAATCGCGCGGGTTGAAATGATCCGTGATGTTGAAGACCTTGAGGCCGACCGTCGCGTTGTGGCGCAGCACACGGAACCGCTTCGTCACCTGCGTATCCAGCGAAGCAAACGTCGGATAGCGGCCCGCCTGGTTGCGCGGCCCGGCGAACGTGCGGTCTTCGTTGACGATCGAATACGGGAAACCGGTGCGGACGTCGAGCACGGGGAAGATGCCGAAGCCTTTCGGCAGCGAGAGGCTGGTCCAGAACAGCCAACGGTTCGGCGCGTCCCATGGCAGCGGCCCGCGCTCGTTTGCCTCGATGATCGGGTTCTGGATATTGCCGTAGTAAGTGTTGTAGTCGTTCAGATCGCCGACCGCCGACGAGCGCGTGTACGACGCGACGACCTGATCCTGGCCGTGGAACTGATAGCGTCCCGTGACT
>DASXIR010000240.1:0-25138 GCA_036497895.1 Vicinamibacterales bacterium
ACGGATACTGGCCCGCTGCGAGCGAGGATGATGACATCGCCGTCTACCGCGATGTCGGGCACGCCGGCGAACTGGTGCGATTCAACCTGCTGCGCCAGCAGGAAGCCATCGCTGACGGCAAACCCAATCTGTCGCTCGCCGATTTCATCGCGCCGCGATCGGCGACCCGGCCGACCGACTATATCGGTGCGTTCGCCGTGACTGCGGGCCTCGGCGCCGACGAACTGGCGGCCCGCTTCGAGCGCGACCTCGACGACTACGACGCGATCCTCGTGAAGGCGCTCGCCGATCGATTGGCCGAAGCGTTTGCTGCCTATCTCCACCAGCGGTCACGCCAGGAGTGGGGCATCGACGAAGCGCGCACGCCCGACGAGGTCATGCACGAAACACATCGCGGGATCCGCCAGGCGTTCGGCTATCCCGCCTGTCCGGACCACAGCGAGAAGTTCAAGCTGTTCGAGCTGCTGGGCGCGAGCGATGTGGGGATGGCGCTGACCGAGAGCGCGGCGATGACGCCGGCGGCGAGCGTCAGCGGGCTCTACTTCGCCAGCCGCCACGCGCGCTATTTCAGCGTCGGCCGGCTCGGCGCCGATCAGATGGCGGCGTACGGGCGACGGAAAGGACAGTCAATGGAAGAGGTCGAAAGATGGCTGACGTCAAACCTCGCATACGAACCCGCGCGCTGCTGACGTTACTGTTGAGCATGGTCAGAACTCAGCTCTTTAACAGCCTCAGAACGACTCTTTAGACATTCGACACCGTTTGTGCTATCGTCGCGTTCTGCTCGGTCTGGCACACTTCTGCCCACCGACGATAGCTGCAAACAATTGATTTCCAAAAGTTTATCCGCCGTTTGTCTGGCCATTCTGGGAATGGCCCTGACCTCCACTATCGCGAACGCTGCGGACCGGTTCCCCAAGCTGGATGCGCGGCTCGCTGACCGAGCCGGCGTCACGAACACTCTGAAAACGAGCCGCGTCATCGTCACGCTGCACCCCGGCAGCCTATTGCCGGCGGAGCTGAAGCCGTTCGTTCACGGCGACAAGCTCGAGTCGATCAACGCGCAGGTGATCGATGTTCCTGACAACCTGCTTGGTGTCGTGTCGAACCTCGCGTCTGTCGCGCACGTGCACGATGAGGCGATGGTCTACTCGAGCAATTTCCGCACCGGCATCACGTCCGGTGCGTTCTTCGCGCGCACGGATCTCGGATTCACCGGCGCCGGTGTCGGCGTTGCGTTCGTGGACTCAGGCGTCAGCCCGCATCCCGATCTGCACATCACCGCCAGTCTCGATTTCGTCGGCACTGGGTCTCAGGACGATGCCGGTCACGGCACGCATATCGCTGGTTCGATCGCCGGCAGTGGCGCCGCCTCCTTCGGCAAACAGTCAGGCATGGCGCCCGACGCGGCGCTCTGGTCGCTGAAGGCGCTCGGCGCCGACGGCTCCGGCCGGCTCAGCGACGTGCTGGCCGCGCTCGACTGGCTCGCGCTCAACGCCGTCAAGCATCACATCCGCGTCGTCAATCTTTCCTTCGGCACGCCCGTCACCGAGTCGTACGAGACCGACCCGCTCACCCTGGCGACCCGCGCGCTCGTCGAGCAGGGCGTGGTGGTCGTCGTGTCGGCCGGCAACGAAGGTCAGGACAGCGCGGGTCACCACGTGTTCGGCGGCATCACCTCGCCGGGCAACGCGCCGTGGGTCATCACCGTCGGTGCTTCGAGTTCGATGGGTTCACTGAGTCGGAGCGACGACACCGTCGCCGACTTCAGCTCGCGGGGTCCGACGTCGATCGACTACTCGGCGAAGCCGGATCTCGTCGCATCAGGCGTGGGCATCGTATCCGCGGCTGCGTTCGGCAGCATGGAATACCAGAACTGCCTCGTCGCGATCCCGACGTGTTTGATCGGCGGGAGCCGTCACGTCGCGGCGCCGTACCTCTCGCTGACTGGTACGAGCATGGCAGCGCCGGTCGTGACCGGAGCCGTTGCCCTGATGCTGCAGGCGAATCCTGGCCTGACGCCGAATCTGGTCAAGGCGATTCTCGAGTACACCGCCCAGACCGAGCCTGGCTATCGTCCACTCGAAGAGGGCGCAGGTTTCCTGAATACGCTCGGCGCCGTGAAGCTGGCCAGGTTCTACAAGACGGCGACGAAAGGCGCGCACGTTCCCGTCGAAGCGATCTGGGGCAAGCAGATCATCTGGGGCAATCACCAGATCAGCGGCGGCATCATGGTGCCGGCCGCGAATGCCTGGGCGGACAACATTGTCTGGGGCACGGCCAGGACGCTCGGCGCCACCGGCGACAACATCGTCTGGGGTACCGCGTGCGGCGTCAGCGACTGCGGCGACAACATCGTCTGGGGTACGGCCGGCAACGACAACATCGTGTGGGGAACCGAGACCGACGACAACATCGTCTGGGGCACGTCGATGGCCGGCGACGACATCGTGTGGGGAACCGCGCGCGCCAGCGAAAACATCGTCTGGGGCTCCGATTGTGGCGGCGGCGACTGCGACAACATCGTGTGGGGAACCGTTGCCGGCGGCGACAACATTCTGTGGGGCACCGCGGAACTCGGCGACAACATCGTCTGGGGCACCGCAAGCGCTGACGACAACATCGTCTGGGGCACCAGCGATGGCGACAACATCGTGTGGTGGACGGCCGCCAGGGACAACATCGTGTGGGGCACGGCATTCGACGACAACATCGTCTGGGGCACGGCGTCCGACGACAACATCGTTTGGGGAACGCGGCTGCGAACACGTCGAGGCGACGGGCAGGCGCAGCCGTTGCTCCAGAATCCCTCGTATCTCTGGTTCCTCAATTTCCAAAACGACGTCGCGTGGATTCGCCGTGAGTTCGGCGACACCTTCGTCCTTGGTTCCGGTGGACGGCGCTGAATGAGCCGCCATACGCGAAGGCCAGCAGTCATGGAAAAAACACCGTATCGGGCGAGCCTCGATTTGTTTTCCGTGGTATCCGGTCGCACAGCGATCACGAGCGCCTGGCGCGATCGGCTGCCGGTGCTCTCCGGTCAACGTGTGATGTTGCGCGAACTCCGGCCCTCCGACGCTGAGTCACTCTGGTCTGTGCTCAACACCGAGGAGGTCGGCCGTTTCATTTCGCGTCCGCCGACCACGGTCGATGGCTTTGAGCAGTTCATCGCGTCGAGTTGCACGCGGCGCGCGGCCGGACGGGAAGTCTGCTTCGCGATCACCATTACCGGATATGACACGGCGATCGGCGTGATTCAGGTCCGCCAGAAGAACGGGCGCTTCGAAACCGCGGAGTGGGGTTTCGCGATCGGGTCGGCGTTCTGGGGCAGCGGTATGTTCGAAGAGAGCGCCGCCCTCGCCATCGACTTCGCCTTCGAGGTGCTCGGCGTTCACCGCCTCGAGGCGCGTGCGGCCGTGCTGAACGGGCGTGGTGCTGCGGCGCTTACGAAGATTGGCGCAGTCCAGGAATGTCTGATGCGGAAGTCGTTCCGCTGCGAGGGCAAGGTCCTCGATCAGGGACTCTTCACGATTCTCGACACCGACCGCTCGATGACCCAGACGGCGCGCATGTTCCGCGCCGAACAGGTTCACTAGACCCGAATCGCCCTCTCCGCGTTCCTTTATGATCTGTCTTCGGCCACAGATCTGCACGGAAAACCGGACCGCCTCACATCCAGACATGACAGACGGGTACTCTGGACCCCTGATGTGCTCATTTTTGACAAACGTGTTCTGAATCGGAGCATTCACTAACGATCAGAGTTTTACTGGGCTTTTTGGCAGATCCTGCTAGATCTGACCTTGGCAGCTGTCCAGAAAATGCACAGCTCGCGATTTAGTGCGCAGCTGCGTGCTTGACCTGATCCTGTAAATCGCTGATTTTAAACGAACTGAGTACAGCGATTTGGAAACGGTACAGGTGGCGGAGCTCTTGCACCTTACTGCCGTGCTATGTGTCTACCTCGACCTGTGGCTGCGCTCAGACGTAAGGCCGTCTGGGGACCCAAGCGTTCCACGCTTGGATTCGTGGCAGCCGTCCTCTTTCTCTTCAGTGCGACTCCGAACGCGACGGCCGCGGGCGCTAACTCGTTCAAACCCAAGGCGAAACACGCGTTCGCCGCACCGAAAGTCAAGCCTGGCCACGCCAACGGCTTCGCGAAGAACTACAAACTCGACGGCGAACTGACCAAGCGGTCCGGCGGCAATTCCTACCAGACCACCCGGGCGATCGTCGAACTGGTGCCCGGGGCCAAGCTACCCCAGGAATTCGCGAAATACGCAAAGTCCTCAGGCAAGCTCGGCATCATCAACGGGCAGGTTCTCGACATCCCGAATGGCGTGCTGAAGCAGATAGCTTCCCACCCGTCGGTGTTCCGCATCCACTACGACCGGCCGTCCGGTAAGTTCAACTACCGCACCTCCTTGACGGTCGGTTCGCGCGTAGTCCAGCAGACATTGGGTCTCACCGGCCGGGGCATCGGCATCGCGGTGATCGACTCGGGCATCACGAGCTGGCACGACGACCTCACCAACACCTCGAGCACGGTCTACCCATACGGGAATCAACGGGTTTCCAAGTTCGTGGACTTCGTCGGTAGCTACACCACGCCGCACGACGGCGACGGTCACGGCACGCACGTCGCGGGCATCATCGCCGGCAACGGTTACGATTCGAACGGCCAGAAGGCCGGCGTCGCTCCCGAGGCGTCGATCATCGCGCTGCGCGTCCTCGACGATCAGGGCAACGGCTCGGTCAGCAGCATCATCGCCGCACTCGACTGGGTCCTCGCGAACCACACCACCTACAACATCCGCGTGGTCAACATGTCGGTCGGCTCGGCGATTCACGAGTCCGCCTTCACCGACCCGCTCGACCTCGCCGCCAAGCGTCTCGTCGACGCCGGCATCGTCGTGGTCGGCGCGGCCGGCAATCTCGGAAAGAACGCGTCCGGCAACGAACAGTACGGCGGCATCAGTGCACCCGGCAACGCGCCGTGGGTACTCACTGTGGGCGCGTCGAGCACGAACGGCACGCCGACACGCGGCGACGACACGATTGGCACGTTCAGCTCGCGCGGACCGTCGGCAATCGATTTTGGCGCCAAGCCGGATCTGGTTGCGCCGGGAACCGGTACGGTCTCGCTGGCTACGCCCGGCAGCAACTTCTACACGAACCTCACTGCGGCGTTGCTTCCGGGCCTCGTGCCGACGGCGTTTACTCCGTACCTGAGCCTCAGCGGCACCAGCATGGCGGCGCCGGTCGTCAGCGGCACGGTCGCGCTGATGCTTCAGGCGAATCCGAACCTGACGCCGAACGCGGTGAAGGCCATTCTGCAGTACACCGCGCAGCAGTACCCGAACTATGACGCGCTTACTCAAGGCGCGGGCTTCCTCAACGTCGTCGGTGCCATCCGCCTCGCGCGCTTCTACGCGACGGCGCAGCCGACCGACAAGGTTCCGTCCCAGGCGATGTGGAGCAAGCACATCATCTGGGGTAACCACATGCTGTCGAACGGCTCGCTGAAGCTCACAGCGAATGCGTTCTCGACCGGCACCACCTGGGGCGTTGCTCAGACCGACGCGGGCGACAACATCGTGTGGGGCACCTCGGCGGATTCGGACAACATCGTGTGGGGCACGGCGGCCGACGGCGACAACATCGTCTGGGGCACGGCGTCCGGCGACGACAACATCGTCTGGGGCACCGACTGCGGTGGCGCCGACTGCGACAACATCGTGTGGGGCACGTCCGACGCCGACAACATCGTGTGGGGCACCGCCAGCGAAGGCGACAACATCGTCTGGGGCACGGCGGCCGCCGCGGACAACATCGTGTGGGGCACTGCCAGCGACGGCGACAACATCGTGTGGGGCACTGCCGCCGATGCGGACAACATCGTGTGGGGTACCGCCGTCGAAGGCGACAACATCGTCTGGGGCACGGCGAGCGACAACGACAACATCGTGTGGGGTACGGCGGCCGCCGCCGACAACATCGTGTGGGGCACGTCGGCCGACGGACAGAGTGTCGTGTGGGGCGTCGCAGCCGACGGCGACAACATCGTCTGGGGTACCGCGAACTCGCTGGCCACGGTTTGGGTTTCGGCCAGCGGCTCGCAGACACAGCTCACTGGCAGCCAGGTGTTCGACAGCCTCTCGGACAAGACGCTGCTCCAGTTGCTCGAGGTCGCGCCCCCGGCCCTCGCCGACATCGCGCCGGCGGTAACCGCGGTTGCCACTCCGGTAGCCACGACGGTTTCGGCGCCATCATCGCTGCTGACAGTCGTGACGTCGCCGACGATCACAACCCTTCAGTCTGCGACGACCGGACCAGCCGCGACGACGACCGTTTCTTCGACTACGCCAACGACTTCTTCGACCGCGCCAACGACCGCGACCACGACAACGACGACGGTGACGACGACTTCGACGGTGTTGCCGAAGACGACGACGAAGCTTTCGACGACGCTGAAGGGTGGCTTCTGATGGAGAAGATGCCGTATCGTGCAGAGTTGGATCTCTACACGAACATTCAGGTGAACACGCCGCGACCATCGGCTGGACCGACCAGCACCGACTGGCGCGATGGCCTGCCGGTGTTGACCGGCCAGCGCGTGATGCTGCGCGAGCTGCGCTCTTCTGACGCGGCGTCGCTCTTTGCGCTGCTCACCACCGAAGAGGTGTCCCGTTTCATCTCGCCGCCGCCGACCACGCTCGACGGCTTCGAGCGTTTCATCGCCTGGACGCAGCGTCAGCGCGCCGCCGGCGGCTACGCCTGCTATGCGGTCACGCTTCAGGGCTACGACACGGCGATTGGCATCTTCCAGCTGCGCCAGACCGAGCCTGGGTTCGAAACGGCCGAATGGGGCTTCGCGATTGGCTCGCCGTTCTGGGGCACCGGCGTGTTTCAGGAGAGTGCGGATCTGGTACTCGAGTTCGCGTTCGACACGGTTGGCGTGCACCGGTTGGAGGCTCGCGCGGCAGTGTTGAACGGTCGCGGCAATGGCGCGTTACTCAAGACCGGTGCGGTTCAGGAATGCGTGCTGCGCCAGTCGTTTTTCTGCAAAGGCCGCTACCTCGACCAGGCGCTCTTCTCGATTCTGGAAGACGACTGGCGCGTGCGACGCGCTGACGTCCGATTCCCGCAGGCGCCGCAGGTTCACTAGAGCGCGTTCACGACTGTCCGCCGGTCTCAGAACGGCTGGGTGTCCTATCGCTGTCCCGCAGTCGCAGCATGAGCTGACGCCTGGCCTGGAACTCCAACGGCCGCGCCGTCAGACGCCCGCCGGTCCGTCGCCCCCTCGAGCACACCTTCTTTCGCGTCGAACACAATCACCTGCGCGACGCCCTGGCCGCCGCCTTCTCGCAGTGTGTGTCCCAGACGCACGAGTTCCTTGATCGTATCCGGTGAAAAGCCGAAGCGCTCGTAGTTGATCACGTCCGGCAGCCACTGATGATGGAAGCGGGCGGCATCCACCGCTTCCTGCGCGTTCATCCCGAAGTCCACGACATCAACGATGGTTTCGAGTACCGTGTTGATGATGGTGCGGCCGCCCGGACTGCCGGTCACCATGAACAGCTTGCCGTCTTTCGCCAGGATGGTCGGCGACATGCTCGACAGCATGCGTTTGCCGCCTTCGGCCAGGTTCGGCTTCGTGCCGATCGAGCCGCGGTCATTGGTCATTTCCGGCGCGTCGTTGAAGTCGCCCATCTCGTTGTTGAGCAGGAACCCTGCGCCTGGCACCACCATCTTCACGCCGTATCCCTGCTCGAGTGTGTAGGTCATCGAGACGGCATTGCGGTCCGCATCCACGACTGAAATCTGCGTCGTCTCGTCGCTTTCGTGCGGCCACTCGAACGTGGTCGGTGACGCTTTGCTGGCATGGTCAGCGCTGATCGTCTTGCGCACCTCAGACGAATAGTCCTTGGACGTAAGGCGATCGATCGGCATTGTCTTGTTGTAGTCGGGATCGCCAAGGAAGTGAGCGCGATCGGCGTAAGTCCGCTTCATCGATTCGGCCATCACGTGAATCGTCGCGGCCGAACCAAACCCCTTCGCCTTGAGGTCGTAGCCTTCGAGTATGTTCAGCATCTCGACGATGCCGACTCCGCCGGAAGAAGGCGGCGCCATCGAGAGCACTTCGTAGCCGCGGTAGGTTCCTTTGATCGGCGCGCGCCGCACCGCCGTGTAGTTCTTGAGATCCTCCCGGCTGATGATGCCGCCGTGCGCCTGCATCTCCTTCTCAATCAGCGCCGCCGTTTCACCCTCGTAAAAGCCCGCGGGACCCTGGGTGCCGATCCGATCGAGCGTTCGCGCCAGGTCGGGTTGCTTCAGCGTTTCACCGGGTTCGTATGGCGTCCCATTCTTCGTGAACGCCGCGACCGACGCTGGATACTTCTGCATCGTGCGCTGCACACTCTTCAGCGAACGCGCGAGGCCTTCGCTGACCGTGAAGCCGTCGCGCGCCAGGGCCACGGCCGGATCGACCAGCCGCTTCCACGGCAGCTTGCCCTGTTCTTTCCAGGCGAGGTGCAGGCCGGCGACAGTGCCAGGCACACCAACCGCGAGCAGACTGTTGTGGTGCAGTTCATTGCTGTACTCACCGTCCTTCAGCCACATCGTCGGCGTCGATCTGGCCGGCGCTTTTTCGCGGAAATCGTAGGTCACCGCCTCGCCGCTGGCCGATCGGTAGACGATGAAGCCGCCGCCGCCGATGTTGCCGGCGGTCGGATGAGTCACGGCGAGCGCGAAGGCCGTCGCAACCGCGGCGTCCACCGCCGTGCCACCTGCGGCGATGACGTCGGCGCCGACGTGCGACGCGATTTCGTTTTGCGAGGCGACGATGCCTTTACGGGCGCGAATCGGCACCGAGCTCGCGCTCGTCGCAATCGTCAGAAGCGCGGCAATCGCGGCGGCGAGCAGCAGGCGAATTGATTTCATGTCGGCGCGGATTATACGCGTTTCAGCTTCCATTGACCTTGCCGGAACAACCAGGCCGCGACCAGTGACATCAGCGAGAACGACACGGCGAGAGACCAGAACACGCCGGGCGGCCCGTAGCCGAGCGTGACGGCCAGCGCATAGGCGAGCGGCAGTTCGAAGGCCCAGAAGCAGCCGAGGTTGATCAGCGTCGGGGTGAAGGTATCGCCGGCGCCGTTGAACGAGGCCGTCAGCACGTAGCCTGCGGCGTAGAACGGAAAACCGGCGCTGACAATCCGCAGTCCGTTCGTCGCGAGCGGCTTGACCGCCGGGTCCTGGGTGAACCATCCGACCACGACATCCGCGAACAGGACAAAGACAATCCCGAGCGCACCGAGCACGCCAGAGTTGTAGAGGCACGCGCGCCACACCGACTGCTCGGCCCGGTCCGGTTTCGCCGCGCCCAGATTCTGGCCGACCAGCGTGGCCGCGGCGTTCGACAGTCCCCACGACGGCAGCAGCACGAACATGATGATCCGGATCACGATCGTGCAGGCCGCAACCGGCACGCTGCCAAGCGACGCGAGAATCCGCATCAAGCCGATGTAGCTGGTCGTCCCGATCAGGGTCTGGACGACCGCGCTGCCCGACAGGCGCACCATGCTCAGCATCACGCCGGGATTGAGCCGCAGGTGGCGGCGGCGGATCGAAATCCGGCCGTCCCGCCGCGAGAGGAAGTACAGCTGGACGAGCACGCCGATGCCGCGGCCGGTAGTCGTGGCGACCGCCGCGCCGGTCAGGCCGAGGCGCGGAAAGGGTCCGAGCCCGAAGATGAAGCAGGGGTCGAGGCAGATGTTGATGATGTTGGCGATCCACAGCACCCGCATCGCGATCGCCGCGTCGCCGCCGCCGCGGAACACGGCGTTGATCAGGAACAACATCAGGATAACGCCGTTGAACCCGAACAGAATCGCCGGGAACGACGAGTGCGCCAGCACCTCGGGTGTGGCGCCCATCAGGCCGAGGATCGGCCGCGCAAACCAAAACCCGAGCAGTCCGACCGGCACCGCGACCGTGAATCCCAGGACGATCGCCTGGACCGCCGCTTCGGCGGCGCCATCTGGATCGCGCTCGCCCATGCGGCGCGCGACAGTGGCGGTTGCACCCACGCCAAGACCCATCGCCACCGCGTACACGAGCGTCATCAGCGCTTCGGTGAGGCCGACGGTGGCGATCGCGTCGGCGCCCAGACGCGACACAAAAAAGACGTCGACGACCGCGAACACTGACTCGAGCACGAGCTCGAGCACCATCGGAATCGCGAGCAGGAGAATCGCCCGGTCGATCGGACCCTCGGTGTACTCACCGTGATGCGATCCGGCGAGTGATTCGCGGACCGTCGTCCACAACGACGCGACCCGCGTCGACGGGGGAGTGTCGGTCAGGATCGGGCTTGCGGGCGTGATGGCATCAGCTCACGGTTTGTAGGCGATGGCGTCAATTTCGACGCGCAGTCCAGGCCCGGGCAATCCGGCAACCTGCACCGTCGTCCGCGCCGGACGGTGATCGCCGAACATGCGCGAGTAGACGCCGTTCATCTTCTTGAACTCGCCGATGTCGATGAGAAATACGCCGCAGCGCAGGACGTGTTGCAGGCTCGAGCCGGCAGCTTCGAGGATGGCCTGTACATTCTTCAGCACCTGCTCGGTCTGCGCCTCGATATCGCCGGCGAGGATGCCGGTGGCGGGATCGACGCCGCCCTGCCCGGAGACAAAGATCAGGCGCTCGAAGCCCATGCCGGGTGAATACGGTCCAGCAGGGGCGGGCAGGCTGGCGGAGCGGACGGGCGTGTGCGTCGATTTCATGATGGCCGCATGTTATCGCGTGGACGCCGCCACTTCCTTTCAGAAAAGGCGATCTAGAAGGTCTGAGCCGGCAGCACCCGCGTCCCGGTCCGCGGCGTGCCTTCGTAGATGCCCTTGTCCTGATCCGAGAAGATCGCGAACTCGCACGCGTCGAGCGTGTCCTTGAGCGAGAACGTATAGGTCTCGGTGTCGGTGTAGAAATGCAGTGTGAACCCGGCGGGCGTGGCCGGGAGGTTCCTGAGCTCCGCGAACGGCTTGTATTCGCGCTTCGGCTGCGACGGCAGAAGCGTCGGACCGGCGTGCTCGGCCTGATTGATCTGCTGCGCCAGTTTCAGCGCCAGTTCCCGGCGCGAGCGTTGGCCCGGCTGCTCCGTTGCGCCGTGCAGGCAGCGGCTGGCTGATGGCGCGGTTTGACCGAGCGAGACAGTTGCCGAGGTGGCCGCGACGCCGATAACGGCCGCCGCGAGGGCGATCTGTTTGACCATCGAAAACCTCCGTTGTTCTTAGACGTGACGCCGAGGCGCTCAGCCTTTTTCGGTCTGACGCGAGGGATCGGCGGACCACTCCGACCAGGATCCCGGATAGAGGACCGCGCCGGAAAGGCCGGCGTGCTCGAGCGCGAGCAGGTTGTGGCACGCCGTCACCCCGGAGCCGCAGTAGCACACGAGGTGATCGGGAGGGAGATCGCCGAGCGCGGCCTTGAAGCTGGCTCGCAGTTCCTCGGGAGTGCGAAACGTCTTGTCTTCTGCCAGGTTCGAGCCGAAGAAATGATTCGCTGCGCCGGGAATGTGGCCCGCCTTCTTGTCGAGCGGTTCGACTTCGCCGCGATAGCGTTCGCCGGCGCGAGCATCGACCAGACGCCAGTCCGGCCGGCCGACACGCGAGCTCACGGCGTTGACGTCAACGGCCATTTCGGCCCGCAACGCCGCCGTGAAGGTGCGCGACACGCGCGACTCAACTCCGGCGCTGGTCTGACGTCCTTCCCCGGTCCATTTCGCGAAGCCGCCGTCGAGCACCGCAACCGCGTCGTGTCCCAGCCAGCGCAAGAGCCACCACAATCGGCTGGCGTACATCCCGTTGTCCTGGTCGTACGCAATCACCTGAACGCCGGAGGCAACACCAAGCCGGCTCAAGGTTTGCGTCAACGCATCGACTTCGGGCAGCGGATGACGTCCGTTGGTGCCGGTCTTGACGCCTGACAGATCACGATCGAGGCTCGCATAGACGGCGCCCGGCACATGCGCCTTCGCGTATTCGCCCTCACCCCATGCAACATCGTCGAGCTTGAAGCGGCAATCGATGATGGCGTAATCCGGTTCGCCGAGATGAAGGGCGAGCGCATCCGTCGAAATCAATGTCGTGAAAGCCATGCCTGATCTTAGTTCTTGTAGACGACGCCGTTCTTCATGACGAACTTGACGCGCCGGAGCGCAGTGACGTCAGCAGTGGGATCGCCGTCGAAGGCAGCGAGATCGGCGTAGAGCCCAGGTTTGACCTGACCAATCTGCGTGTCCATCCGCAGTACCCGCGCGGCGACGGAGGTCGCGCTCTTGAGGGCGGCAGCCGGCGTCATGCCGTAGGCGACCATCGCTTCGATTTCGCGCGCGTTCTCGCCGTGCGGAAACGTGCCGACGTCGCTGCCGTTGATGATGGTCACGCCCGCGTCGAGGCCGGCCTTGAAGACCGCCCGCTTTCGCATGTTTGCCGGCGAGTCGGGATCCGCCGGCGGCCAGGGTCCGGCACCAGCGGTGAGTGTCGGACACCAGGCGACGTGGTGCTCGACCATCAGCTTGAAGATCTCCGGCGTCCCGTCGTTGCCGTGCTCGATGGTCGCGACGTTGGCCAGCGTCGCCCGGCGCATGCCTTCGACCGTGCTGGTGTGGACTGCGATCGGCACTCCCGCGCTGTCAGCTGTTTCGACCGCGCGTTTCATTTCGTCCAGCGTGAAGGTCGGATGCGAACCGGGCAGCGGCCCCCAGCGATAGTCGCCGTACAGCTTGATCCAGTCGGCGCCCTTGCCGATCTGATCGCGGATCACCCGCATCAGGCTGTCCACGCCATCGGCTTCTTCGGCGCCCTGCGGAACGTTCCATTCGGGGATGAATTTCGGCTGGTAGCTGCCGGTCGCGACGATCGCGCGGGTCGCGGCGAGCACCCGCGGCCCCGGGATGATGCCCTGGACCACCGCCTGTTTCAGCTCGACGTCTGCGTATTGCGCGCCCTCGGTGCCGAGATCGCGAACCGTCGTGAAGCCCGCCATCAGCGTCGAGCGCAGGTGATTGGTCGCGCGCGCGACCCGGAGCCCGAGCCCCTCGCGCGACACCTGGTTGTCCCACGACGCCTCGCTGTAGGAGTGGAGCAGGATGTGCGAGTGGCCTTCGATCAGCCCCGGCGTCAGCGTCGTGCCGGGGAGGTCGATGACTGTCGCGCCGGCTGCCGCGACGCTGGTTGCGGTCCCGACCGCATCGATGCGATCGCCTTTCACCCTCACCACCCAGCCTTGATGCATGGTCTCGCCGTCGAACACCCGCGCCGGTCTGAGGATGGTGACGGTCGCATCGGGCTGATCGCGCGGCGCTCGTTGTCCGGCGCCAATCGTCGGCACAGCGGCGACGACGAGAGCGAGCGTGAGAATGGACTGACGCATGCCGGGATTATAGTTAAAGCGATGCTGCTGTTGAGCGACGACTACCGCGCGATGCTGGCGGGCGAGCGGGGACTCGCGCCGCAGCTGGCGATGTCGATCCTCGTGCGCATGGCCGAGGTCTACGGCGCCGGCGAGCTGATGGACATCTCGCAGGCCCATATCGACAGCACGATCTACCTGGGCGACGCGACGCTCGAGTTCGCCGAGCGCCTTGCTTCCCTCGGCGCGCGGGTGGCGGTGCCGACCAGCCTCAACGTCAGCGGCGTGGACGAATGCGGCTGGAAGGACTGGGCCGTCAAGGCCGAGTGGGCCGCGAAAGCCGCCCGCCAGATGCTCGCCTACGAGAGCATGGGCGCGGTGCCGACATGGACCTGCGCGCCGTACCAGACCCACATGCGCCCGGTGTTCGGCCAGCAGATCGCGTGGGGCGAATCGAACGCGATCGCGTTCGCGAACTCGGTGATCGGCGCGCGCACCGAACGGTATCCCGACCTGCTCGACATCTGCTGCGCGATTGCCGGCCGGGTGCCGGCGATCGGGCTCCATCTCACCGAGCATCGCGCCGGCGAGATACTGCTGCAACTCGACCACGTGCCCGACGCGCTGCAACAGGACGATCAGTTTTTCGCCGTGCTCGGTCACCTGACCGGCGCGCGGGTCGGCGATCGCATCCCGGTGATCGGCGGAATCGTCGCGAAACCGTCGGAGGATCACCTGAAGGCATTCGCTGCCGCCGCCGCCTCGTCTGGGCGCGTGGCGCTGTTTCACATGGTCGGTATCACCCCGGAAGCGCCGACATTGGACGCCGCGTTCCAGGGTAAGGCGCCTCCCGCCGCCATCGCCATCACGGTCGAGGACCTTCGTGCCGCCCGGCGGGAATTGACGACCGCGGACGGCCGCGAACTCGACATGGTGATACTTGGCAGCCCGCACTTTTCGCTGGCCGAGTTCAGCCTGCTCGCGCCGCTCGTGAGCGGACGGCACGCGCACCCGGGCGTCAAGTTCCTGATCACCTCGAGCCGCCTGATGAAGGAGCACGCTCAAGAAAAGGGTGTGCTCGAGCCGGTGGTGGCGTTCGGCGCACAGATCACGCTCGATACCTGCATCCTTGCCTCGCCGATGCTGCCGCCCGAGATCAGGACGCTGATGACCAACTCGGCCAAGTACGCCTATTACGCGCCGAACCTGCTCGACACGCGCGTCACGTTCGGCAGCCTCGCGGATTGCGTCAACTCGGCGGTTGAAGGCCGGGTCGTTCGCGACGAGTCGGTGTGGCTCCAGGCATGATCAACGGCCGGGCCATCGTCGCCGGCAGCGCCGAAGGTGAGGCCCTGGTCACCAGTGAGGCGCTTTCGTTCTGGGGCGGCTTCGACTTTCGCACTGGACAGATCATCGATCGTCATCACCCGCTGGCCGGAGTGTGCGCGACCCGACGCATCCTGGCGGTGCCGTACAGCAAAGGCTCTTCAACCACGACTGCCGTGCTGCTCGAGGCAGTGCGAGCCGGTACCGCACCCGCCGCGATCCTGACCACCGGAGTTGACTCGTTTTTTGCATTGGCCTCGATCGTTGCGGACGTGATGTACGGCAAGTCGTTCCCCGTCGTGGCGCTCGAGCCGGCTGACTTCGCGCGCCTGAAGTCCGGCGATCGCCTCGTGGTCGAACGGTCCGGGTTGATCCGCACGATCTGATTGCCCGGCCTTGCGCCGATGACTCTTTTTGATAGGATGCATCGCCCATGCGGAAGACCGCGGAGGTCGAGAAACTGTCGGGACTTGCGAGCCGGTTTGGCGCCTTCGTCGCCGAACGCCATCCATTCGCGCTGGCTGACGCACTCGACGCGTTCGAGTCGGCGGCTCACGGCCGCACCGCGCGCGACGAAAAGAAGATCGAGGCGCTGCGTCCACTGCTTCGACGCGAGCTGACCAGGCGCCTGACAGCACGCGCGGCGCCTGAGGGTCTGGCGGAGTCCTCTCCGCGGACGGCTGCCACCGCGCGGCTGCAACAGGCGGCAGCGGAGCTGATAGACGACTGCGACGCCTTCCTTCGCCGCGCCGCCATTCAGGCATCCCTGACCCCGGCCGAGCGGATCGAGATCCTGCGCGGCATGTTGCTGACACGCGCCACCGACAACCGGCTCAAGAGTCTGTTCACCGGCGGCGAAGTGCGTTTCGGCGGCACCGCGTTTCAAGGCAAGGGCTTCAGGTCGCTCGGGCAGGAGGCCATCTACGCCGCTGCGATCCGGCTGCGTCGCGGCGCCGCCTATCAGACCGCCGACGGCGGATGGACTGGTGACGTGATTGGTCCCGTCATCCGCGATCTCGGCGTCACGCTCGGCATGCGGCCCGAAGCGGTGACCGTGCGCATGGTGCTCAACGCGCAGATGGGCAAGGCGGGTCCACCGCTCGAAGGCAAGGACCTGCACATCGGCGATTTCGCCCACGGTGTGCTGCCGCCGGCTGCGCCACTGACGACCGCGACTCTGACCATCGCCGGCATGGCGATGGCCTTTCAGCGCGACGGATCCGAGCGCGTCGCCGTCTCGTTCATCGGCGAAGGCGGTTCCTCGCTCGGCGAATGGCACGAGGCGATCAACCTCTGCGCGGCGCGCCGTCTGCCGGCGGTGTTCTGCATCGAGAACAATCAGACGGCGCTGTCGACGCCAGTCGCCGACCAGTCCGCGGTGCGCGTGTTTGCCGATAAGGCATCGGGCTACGGTGTTCCCGGCATCACGATTGACGGCACCGATCCGGATCAGATCGCTGCAGCGTTTGCCTGGGCGGCCGAACGGGCGCGCGCCGGCCGGGGACCGACCTTGATCGAGACCGTGATGATGCGGATGTGCGGCCACGCCCATCATGACGACATGCTCTATCTGGGTCGCGATCCCCAGAACTCGTGGGAATATCCGTCGCTGGTCGAACCGGGCTACGCCGATCGCGAGCTCTACGAGTACTGGGCCGTGCGCGATCCGCTGGTGACCTACGCCGCTCGTCTGCAGGCCGAGGGAATCATCAAGGCCGGTGACGTCGATCGCTTCAAGCGCGAAGCCGAGACCCTGGTCGAGACCGAGGCGCGCGCCGTGATCGACGCACCCTGGCCGGAGCCGGCCCAGGCCGGCGTCGGCGTGTTCGCCGGAGAGAAGGCTCGCACTCATCACGAGGCACTCGACCCCGGCGTCAGGCTTCACCCTGAACAGTCAGAGGCACTCGAGAGCGCCGCGGTTGACGAAATCTCTGCCGGCATCGTCGAGCGTTCGACCAGCGTCGAACCCGCGCCGGCCTTCGACCCGAAGGGCCGCACGTTTCTCGAAGCAGTCATGCTTGGTGTCGGCGACGCGTTGCGCGCCGATCCGCGCGTGTTTCTCTACGGCGAAGACGTCGGTGGTCGCTACGGCAATGCATTCCTGCTGCTGCGCCCGCTGCTCAAGGAGTTCGGCGATCGCATCATCAACTCGCCGCTCGCCGAGGGTGCGGTGCTCGGCGTGTGTGTCGGTGCCGCGCTGGCCGGCCAGCGTCCGATCGGCGAGATTCAGTTCAACGACTTCGTCGCGACCGGCTTCAACCAGCTCGTGAACAACGCCGCCAAGATTCGCTACCGCTGGGGCGGCAGTGTGCCGATGGTGGTGCGCATGCCGTGGGGGGGATTGCGGCACGCCGGCCCGTACCACTCCCAGAATACCGAAGCATGGTTCTACCGCACCGCGGGTCTGAAGATCGTCGTCCCGTCCACGCCGCACGACGCACGGGCACTGATGGCGGCGGCGGTCGCCGATCCCGATCCGGTGTTGTTCTACGAGCACATCGCGCTGTACCGGGATCCGCGAATCAAGCAGGCGCTCGCTGACGCCGCACCCGCGCCGCTGCCGCTCGGGCGTGCCGCGCTTCGTCGCGCCGGCAGCGACATTGCGATCGTTTCGTACGGCGCGTTCGTACATGTCGGCCTGCGGGTGGCGGAGAAGCTGGCGCAGGACGGCATTCAAGCGAGCGTGCTCGATCTTCGTACGCTGGTCCCGCTCGATCGGGAGGCGCTTCTGGCCGTCGCACGCCGGTGCGGCAAGGTGCTGATCATCCACGAAGACTCGCGCACTGGTGGCATCGGCGAGAGCCTCGCGGCGATTGTGCAGGAAGAGGTGTTCGAATCGCTCGACGCACCGGTCCGCATCGTCGGCGCGCTGGATACGCCGGTACCCTACTCGCCGTCGCTCGAGGAGTTCTATCTGCCGAGCGATGCGCAGATCGAGCGCGCGGCGCGCCTGCTGATCGAGTACTGACCGCGGCCCCGCGGACCATCACGTGACGTCGGCTGCATCCACCGCCCGAGTCGCATCGAATCGGTGGACCTCGTTCGCGGCGCGATCATGATTCTGATGCGCTCGACCACGTTCGCGACTTCTTCGGCGTCCCTGGGTTGCACTGGTGATCGCGTTGTACCCCTTGTGCCGGTGGTACGCGGACGTGAAGCGCCGGCGCCGTGACAGTTGGTTGCGTTACGTGTAGCGGAACGGCCTGAAAGGCCGTTCCTCACAAACCACTCGTCATCCCCCGAACCGTGCCAGCAGCGCCTGACTGCGGTAGCCAAAGATCTTCTCGACATCGCGGCGGACGAACGGGCCGGCCACGAACGAAAACGGCACTTCGAACTCGACCGAATCACGAACGATGGTGCCGTCTCGCACCTGTTCGAACGAATGGGTGTGCTCCCAGCGACGGTACGGGCCGCGGACCTGGACATCCACGAACCGCGACGGCGGCGACCAGACGCTGATCTCGGATCGCCACGAAATCGGAATGCCATGAACCCGGATTCGATAGTCGATGAGTGTGCCCGGGCCCATGACGATTGGCGCGGCCGTCACGATCCGAAAATGCAGCCACGGTGGTGTCAGTGACTCGAGATTGGCGGGCTCCGAGAAGAAGGCGAACACCTGGTCGCGTGGGCGCGGCAGCCAGACTTCCGTTTCGAGGTGCACGCCCGCAAGTATGACGCCTGACGCAGACAGCCGGAACAGTCGCGCCGGCTCCTCGTCTAAGGTGTGGATATGGAGACGCTGTTCTACGACTTGCGCTACGCCTTCAGAACGCTGACCAAGGCGCCGGGGTTCGTCGCCTTGACCGTCGCCTGCCTGGCGCTCGGCATCGGCGTCAACAGCACCATTTTCAGCGTCGTCGACACGGTCGCGATCCGGCCACTGCCGTTCCGGGACCCGGACGGCCTCCTGGCTCTGATCACCACTCAGCCGGTCAACGGCATCGATCGCGGCAACGTCTCGTATCTCGACCTGCAGGACTGGAAATCCCGCACCCGGTCTTTTGCCGAAATGGCCGCCGTCACCGGCCGCAGCCTGACGCTGTCTGACCGCGACGAGCCCGAGCGGTTCGACGGCGCCACGGTGACCTGGAACATGTTTCCGATGCTCGGGATCCAGCCGGTTCTCGGCCGCCAGTTTCGCGAAGAAGAAGACAAACCCGGCGCGGCGCACGTCGTTCTTCTCAGCTACGGCATCTGGCAGCGCCGCTATGCCGGCGATCCGGCCCTCGTCGGGCGCACCATCACCGTCAACGGCGACCCTCACACGGTCATCGGCGTCATGCCCCCGAAGTTTCAGTTTCCCAACCGCTCGCAGCTGTGGATTCCGCAGACGCCGATTGAATACAGCAATCCACGCGGAACACGAAGCCTCGAGGTGTTCGGTCGTCTCAAGCCGGGGCTCTCCCTCAGCGACGGTCGGCGCGACATCGCCGCGATCGGCGAGCAGCTGGCGAAAGAACAACGTGACGATCAAGGTTGGAGCGCGTCGGCAATCACGCTGCGCGACAGCATGATGCCGTCCGACATCCGGCTCATCGTGATGACGATGATGGGAGCCGTCAGCCTGGTGCTGTTGATCGCGTGCGCCAACGTCGCCAACCTGTTGCTGGCGAGAGCGACGGTGCGCCAGCGCGAGATTGCGGTTCGCACCGCGCTTGGCGCCGGCCGCGCCCGCATCGTTCGCCAGCTGCTCACCGAAAGCTTTCTCATCGCCCTCGCCGCGGCGCCGCTGGGCGTCGCCATCGCCTATATCGGGCTGCAGTGGCTGACCTCGTCCATCCCGCCCCAGAGTCAGGCGCCTTACTACGTCGACTGGAGCATGAACCCTCGCGTCATCGTCTACACCGTGATGGTGTCGGTGTTGACCGGCCTCATTTTCGGACTGGCGCCGGCACTGCAAGCGTCGAAGACCCAGCTCACCGAATCGTTGAAGGACGGCGGCCGCGGCAGCGCCGGCGGCGCGCGCAACCGTCTGCGCAGCATCCTGGTCGTCGCCGAGATTGCCTTGTCGCTCGTGCTGCTCGTGGGTGCGTCGTTGTTCATTCGCAGTTTCATGAATCTCCAGGATGCGCGCGCCGGCGTGGATACCGCGCCGTTGATGACGCTTCGCTTCTACATGCCCGGCAGCCGCTATGATGCGCCTGAGGCGATGGACAGCCGGGTGGCGGATGTGGTGCGGCGCGTCGAAGCGCTGCCCGGCGTGGTGTCGGCAATCGCATCGAACATGGTGCCGCTGAGTGGCGGCGGATCGGACGGGGCGGTGGTGGCCGACGGCGTGTCCGTCAACCCTGGCGAAGAGCCGCAGATCTCCTACTACGCCATCACTCCGCATCTGCTGAAGACGTTGAACGTTCCGCTCGTCGCTGGCCGCGATCTCACGGACGCTGAAGGTCAGGGAAAATCAGGCGTCGCGCTGGTCAATGGCGTATTCGCGAAGCGGCTGTGGCCAAAACTCGACAACGTCATCGGTCAACGGTTCCGGCTGCTCGACGACAAGAGCAACCAGTGGATCACGGTGGTCGGTCAGGTCTCCGACTTTCGTCTCTTCACGGTCCGTGACGGCAAGCCCTCGCCGTACGCGTTCGTGTCCTACGCTTACGACCCGACCCGCAATACCGGGCTGACCATTCGGGTCGCCGGCGCCTCGCCCGCGTCGATCACCAACGCGATCCGGCAGGAGATCAGGAAAGCTGACGCGTCGCTGCCGCTGTTTAACGTCCAGAGCGGCGACGACCTGCGCGAGAACACTTATTGGCAGTACCGGCTGTTCGGATGGATGTTCTCAATCTTCGGTGGGATTGCGCTGGCGCTGGCGTCAATCGGGGTCTACGGTGTGCTTTCCTACGCCGTGTCGCAGCGAACGCAGGAAATTGGCGTGCGGATGGCGCTTGGCGCCAGCCGTCAGAGCGTGTTCGGCCTGATCGTCGGCGACGGCGCCCGGCTGGCCGCGATCGGAATCGTCTGCGGCGTGCTCGGCGCTGCGCTGGTCACACGCGTCGTCACCAGTCTGCTCTACAACGTGAGCGCGACCGATCCGATCAGCTTCGTTGCGACCGCATCGTTTCTCGCGCTGGTCGCGTTGCTCGCCAGTTACATTCCCGCCCGCCGCGCCACATCGGTCGATCCGATGGTGGCGTTGCGGTCGGAATAGATTTGGTCCTTGGTCCTTGGTCCTTGGTGCTTGGTGCTTGGGGCTTGGTCCGTACCTAGGACTTAGTCCGTTCTTGGTCCTCGGTCCTTGGTCGGTCCTTGGTCCTCGGTTCTTGGTCGGTCCTTGGTCCTTGGTCCTTGGTCCGTATCGAGGGCGCTCTAGGCACCGTCTTTCGTCCTCGTCGCGAGCGTTGCTTGCCAGCGGCGCAGCATCTTGGCGATGCTGTCGTTTAGCGCGATCAAATCCGCAAGTTCCGTCTGCGTGATGTACTGCCGCCCTTCGCACGCGTAGTAGCCGGCCTTCGTCTCACCGTTCGAGGCGAAGGCATATCGCAGAAACTGCGCGGTTTCCTTGTCCCGCCTTCGCAAAAATCCCTCCGCGATGTTGAACATCACCGACAACGCTGCCGCGTTGATTTGGTCGGCCATGACGCGGTCGCCGCGGATTTCGGGTCTCTTGATGAGTATTCCAACGTGGTCGCTCTGCGTCTTGGCGGCCTGCCACACTCTCAAATCTTCGAATCGACAAACACCCACGCACAGGCTGGAGCACGACGGGTGCCAGTCAAGGTTAGAAATCAGAAGTCAGATACGCGAGGCCGGAAGTGACAGGAAGTGAGAGGTCGCAAAGCGAGCGCACGTGGCCGCGATGATGGACCAGGGACCAAGGACGGACCAAGGACCATGGACCAAGGACGGACCAAGGACCAGGTACGGACCAAGTCCCAAGAACCAGGTCCCAAGGACCAGTTATTATTCGAAGATGTTGCCCGCGGCAGTAATTTTCGACTTCGACGGCATCGTCCTCGACAGCGAGACCCCGGAGTTCGAGTCGCATCGCCGGATCTACGAGCGCTGCGGCGCCACGCTGACGATCGAAGAGTGGTGCGGCGTCATCGGCACCTGGAGCGAGGGGCACGACGAGCGCTGGATCACGCAACTGGCTGCGCGATCGGCGGCAGCGCCGTCACGTGAGGCGTATCACATAGAGCGTCGAACGATGTTCGACGAAATCGTGCCGCGCGAACCGATGCGCGGCATCCGCGATTTTCTGAGCCGGCTTGCCGACGCTCGGATCCCGGTCGCCATCGCTTCGTCTGCGCCGGCGCGATGGGTCACCCCTGCAGTCGAAAGCATCGGCCTGACGCAGGTGTTCCGAACAATCGTCACCGGTGATGCGGTCGCCCATCGCAAGCCCGCGCCCGACGTCTACCTCGAAGCCGCACGACGGCTTGGCGTCGATCCGGGAACATCGATTGCGATCGAGGATTCCGGTCCCGGGATTGCGGCGGCGCGAGCCGCCGGCATGACGGTGATTGCGATTCCGCACTGGCTGACGGCGGCCCACGATCTGAGCGGCGCGAATCTGACCGTTGCTCACGCCGGCGAGTTGACGGTCGAACGTCTCGAAGCGTTGCTGGACTCATGAAGCCAGTCGCTCGTCCTCTGCTTCCTGGCGTGCTCCTGATGTCGGTGACCGTCACCGCGTACGTCGTTCACGCCAACGAGCGCCAGACAAACACTCTGGAAGCGCAGATGGCGGCCATCGCTGCGTCCGACGATGGGCGGGTCGGCGCAGCCGCGCTGTTGCTCGAAACCCACGAGCGCGATCCGCGAGATACGGCGACGCCGAACGCGGCCGTCGATCTGATGATCAAAGTGCTCGGGGGCGGCGGCCTGTCGCCGGCGAATCAAGGTCGGCTGAGGAAATGGCTCACCGAGTCGCCGACCGGCGCGAGCCGGATCACGATCATCGCCAGAATCACCAAAGCCGCCTACGATTACTGGACGCGGTAACATCTTTTCGTCTTGAGGGGTCAGCACATGAGAAACATCCGGGCGCTCGCCGGCCTGATGACGCTTGGTTTCGCCGCGACTGCAGGCGCGCAAGCCGGCAACCTACAGGGCATCGCCTGCCGCTCTTCCTGGAAGCGGGAGCCGTAGATGCCGCATCCGCTGCCGTGGTACATCGCCGGACCGCTGATCGGCCTGGTGGTTCCAGCGCTGCTGTTGCTCGGCAACAAGGCGTTCGGTATCTCGAGCAACTTCCGTGACATCTGCGCCGCGGTCGCGCCAGCCGGCATCGAGTTTTTCGGTCACGACTGGAAGAAAACAGGATCGTGGAATCTTGTGTTCCTGTCTGGTCTGTTCGTCGGCGCGATGATCGCCGCAGCAGTCGCGCCGCCACCGGTCCAGATTTCCGCGCATACCGTTGACGCGCTGCGGGCGATCGGCGTTCACGATTTTTCCGGCCTTGCTCCTCATGACGTGTTCGCGTGGTCGTCGCTGCTCACGCTCCGCGGTTTCCTCTGCATCATCGTCGGCGGCTTCCTGGTCGGGTTTGGAACCGCCTACGCGGGCGGCTGCACCTCGGGTCATGCGATCGCCGGCCTCGCTGACGGCCAGCTGCCATCGCTGCTCGCGGTGATCGGTTTCTTCGCCGGTGGATTGGCGACCACGTTTCTGCTGCTGCCGAGGATTCTGTGATCGGCTATTTCCTCGTCGGCGCGGCGTTCGGCGCGATCCTTATGGAGGCCGAAGCCATCTCCTGGTTCCGCATCCAGGAGATGTTCCGGTTCGATGCCTTCCACATGTACGGCATCATGGGCGCCGCCGTGGCCGTCGCAGCAGGGTCGTTGCTGGTGATCAAGCGGCTCGGTCTTCGCGGCGCCGACGGCCAGCCGCTGGGTTTACCGCCGAAGCGGCTCGGCTCGGGGCTGCGTTATGTTGTCGGCGGCAGCATCTTCGGGGTGGGCTTGGCATTGACCGGCGCGTGCCCGGGTCCACTGGTGGCGCTGGTCGCCGGCGGCGTGCCGGTGATGCTGGCCGCTCTCGTCAGCGCGCTGGTGGGAACCTGGGTCTACGGGCTTCTGCGTCCGCGCCTGCCGCACTAGAATAGCTTCCATACCATGACGGACGACCACGTGTCCGAGGCCGAAGTCGGCGGCCCGGTGGATTTCATTCGATCGATCGTCGAGGCGGACGTCGAGTCGGGCAAGCACCATGGCCGGGTTGCCACCCGTTTTCCGCCCGAGCCGAATGGCTACCTGCACATCGGTCACGCCAAATCGATTTGCCTGAACTTCGGCATCGCCGGGGAACAGCGTGGCATCTGCAATCTCCGCTTCGACGACACCAATCCGACCAGGGAAGACGTCGAATACGTGGACGCGATCAAGGAGGACGTCGCCTGGCTCGGATTCACGTGGAGCGCCGAGTTGTACGCGTCGGACTATTTCGAGCGGCTCTATCAGTTCGCCGTCGAGTTGATTCGCCATGACAAGGCGTACGTCGACAGCCTGAATGCGGACGAGATCCGTGCCTACCGCGGCACCCTGACCGAACCGGGGAAGGAAAGCCCCTTCCGCAACCGATCGATCGAAGAAAATCTCGACCTGTTCGCGCGGATGCGCGCCGACCAGTTCCCCGACGGCGCGCACGTGCTGCGCGCCAAGATCGACATGGCGTCGCCGAACTTCAACATGCGCGACCCGACGCTGTACAGGATTCGTCACGCCACACATCACCGCACCGGTGATACGTGGTGCATCTATCCGATGTACGACTTCGCCCACCCGTTGTCGGACGCCCTCGAGCACATCACCCATTCCCTCTGCACGCTGGAGTTCGAGGACCATCGGCCGCTCTATGACTGGCTGGTGAACGCGGTCATCGAAGGCGACAAGCCGCGGCAGATTGAGTTCGCGCGGCTGAACCTGAATTACACGGTGATGAGCAAGCGCAAGCTGCTGCAGCTGGTCGAGCACCGGCACGTCGCCGGCTGGAGCGATCCCCGGATGCCGACCATCAGCGGGTTGCGCCGGCGCGGCTACACGCCGGAGGCAGTGAGAGATTTCTGCGCCCGCATCGGCGTCGCCAAGAAGGAAAACGTCATCGACGTCGCTCAGCTCGAGCACAGTGTCCGCGAGGACCTGAATCGGCGCGCGCCGCGGGTGATGGCGGTGCTCCGTCCGCTCAAAGTGGTGATCACGAACTATCCCGACGGACAGGTCGAAGAGGTTGACGTCATCAACAACCCGGAGGATCCGTCGGCGGGAACGCGCAAGGTGCCGTTCTCACGCGTGCTCTACATCGAGCACGACGATTTCCGCGAGGATCCGCCGAAGAAGTTCTTTCGGCTGTCGCCGGGAAAAGAGGTGCGGCTGCGCTGCGCCTACTTCATCACCTGCACCGAGGTGGTCAAGGACGATCGCGGCCAGATCGTCGAGGTCCGCTGCAGCTA
>DASXIR010000241.1:0-7255 GCA_036497895.1 Vicinamibacterales bacterium
GGCAACGAGCACCTCAAGCGATCGCTGCTCATCGCCGAGGGCATCGTCGTCTCCGGGAAGCGCGTCCGCGAACTCGATCGGGTGACCTGGAAGCCACCGCGCGGCCGCCGGAGATGAACATTCGGGCCTGTTTTTCTCGTATCTGCTTGTGTGACCGCCGCGAAGCAACGCCCCCCGATACCGTTCTCGTCTAAGCAGTTGGAGCGTAAACCCGAGGATCGGAGGGCTGGCGCGCCGTTTCAGGTGGGAGACATCGAGGCGTTCGAAACCCTTTACCGGGAGCAGGCACCCCGCATCTTCAGTCTCGCCTGCCGGATGGCCGGGTCGACCGAGGACGGCGAGGATCTGCTGCAGGAAATTTTCCTCCAGGCCCATCGCAAGCTGGGCGGCTTCAAGGGAGAATCGGCGATCGGCACGTGGCTTTACCGTCTGGCTTTGAATCACTGCCTCGACTACGTTCGGAGTCGGCAGGTCAAGATGAGGAAGGTCACCGATACGCTGGACGCGGCTGGTTCGTTCGAGCCGCTCGCGCGGCACGACACTCCTATCACACGGCTGGATCTGGACCGGGCGCTCGAACGGCTGCCGGACGGTTGTCGAGAGGCGTTCGTCCTGCACGACATCGAGGGCTACGATCACAAGGAGGTCGGCCGGATGCTTGGCATCGCGGAGGGAACGTCGAAGTCGCAGGTGTTCAAGGCGAGGCTGAAGCTGCGCGGGCTACTGGGAAAAAGCTGACTGGTAGGGTCCGGCTTTAGCCGGACGTGAAATATGCATCCGAACGAAGACACCCTCAACGCCTACGCCGACGCGACGCTCGATCCGGGCGAACGCGCCGAGGTCGAACGGCATCTCGGGGCCTGCGCGGCGTGTCGCAGTCTCGTTGAGGATTTGCGCGCGATCGTGAATGCGGCCTCGACCCTCGAGTTCCGCGATCCGCCAGTCCGAGCGTGGGCGCGAATCGAACGGGCGATCGAGCTGGAAACGGCCAACGACGGTCCGGCGAAAGCCGGACACCACAGGTGGCGCTGGCTGGCCGCGGCGGCTGTCCTGGTGACCGCTGTCGGTCTGACCATTGGCCGCTCTCAGTTCCGCTCGACGATGACCGAACGGCCAACGGCCTCCGCCGGCGGCCCAGCGACGGCGGCGCCGGATGCGGCCGCCAGCGGCGCGAACGCCGATGTGCTTGAGAGCGAGATGCGTCAGGCCGAGCAGCACTACGAGAAGGCGATCAAGGGGCTCGAGCAGATCGCCAAGGACGATCAGGGCGCGCTCGACGGACGCACGGCGGCGACACTGCAGAAGAACCTGGCTGTCATTGATCAGGCGATCGGCGAGAGCCGCGCGGCGGTGCGATCGCAGCCGGCGAGCGAGCCGGCGCAGCAGAGCCTGATCGAAAACTTCAAAACCAAGCTGTCTCTTCTCGAAGACACGGTTGCGCTGATCAACGAAATGCGCAAAGGCAACGAGGCCGGGGCGGCAAGAATCGTCTCGGACCTCAAGACAAAGGGCGACTGACATGCGACTCATACTCTCGTTCGTCGTGGCCGGATTCGCGGCGACGGTCGTCCCGGCCGCCGCACAGCCTCCGCTGCCGCCCGATCCTCCGCGCGTCATCGTCCGCGATGCGGTGCGAACCTCGCACGCGTATCAGGGGCACAACAACGGTCCCGAACAGACGGAGCGGTTCTCGCGCAAGATCAAGCTCGGACGGGACGGTCGCCTTTCCATCACGAACATCTCGGGCGACATCACGGTGACCGGCGGCTCGGGAGATGACGTATCGATCGAAGCGGTCAAGCGGACGCATGGCGACAAGAGCGAACTGGCGCTGGTGCAGATTACGGTGGACGACCGCCCGGGGCGGGTCGATGTCCGGACCGAAAGCGAATCGAATCGCAGCGACCGCGGGCGTCGGGGTAATGGCGTTTCGGTCGACTACTCCGTGACGGTGCCGGCATCGGCCGGCGTGGAGTTGCACTCAATCTCCGGGACGGTGAAGATCACGGCGGTCCACGGCGCCGTGCGCGCCGAAACGATCAGCGGTGATGTCACCACCAGCGATACGCCCAAACTCGAGCTCGCCAAGAGCGTCTCTGGAGACGTGTCCTTCAGTGGCGTGGCGGACGGTGACGTCATCGTCGGCAGCATCAGCGGCAACGTTTCGGCCAAGGCCGTGAAGGTTCGCGGACTCGACGTGAATTCGGTTTCCGGCAACGTCACCCTTGGCGACGTCGCGTGCGAGCGATTGACGGTCAAGTCCGTGAGCGGCAACGTCGGCTACTCCGGAACAATTGCGAAAGCGGGCCGCTACGAGATCAATTCGCACTCGGGAAATGTGCGGTTGACGCTGGCCAATCCTCCGGGCTTCGAGCTGACGGCAAGCAGCTTCAGCGGCTCGATTCGCTCGGAGCTGCCGCTGACGATTGGCGGCGACTCTTCACGCAGCAGCTCGACCACCGCCGATGGCAACAGCGACCGGCGCCGCACGAGCTCCGTCAACAGTCATAACATGCGGGCCACTTACGGCGACGGCAGTGCCACCATCTCTGTCAGAACTTTCAGTGGTGACGTCGTGATCGCCAAACAGTAGACCTCGCTCGCATCGATCCAATACAGCCCGGCGGCCACAAAGACCAATAGATATCGGCTGTTTCAACCGTCTCATGTATGGCACCCGCTTTGCTCCCACATCGGTATAATGGCGGCAGTGGGCTCAGCTATCGGGCGTTTTAATCTGGAGGCCGGAATGAAGCGATTGATTGTGTTGGGTGCACTGGTTTCGGCGTTGGGCGTGACACCAGCCTTCGCGCAGGGCATGAAGTCGGACAACCCATCACTCGGCACCGTGAACATTGCCAAGAATGTGATGGCGGACGGCAAACCGCTCGCGGCCGGCACTTACATGGTGCGGCTGACGACCGAGGAGCCGAAGCCGGGCGTGGGACAGACGCAAAGCGCAGAACGCTACGTCGAATTCCTCAAGGGCGGCAAAGTCGTCGGCCGCGAGGTCGCGACCGTCGTGCCGGCCGATGAGATCGGAAAGATCGTCAAGGGCGCGCACCCGAAGCCGGGCACCTCGATGTTCCAGCTTCTCAAGGGCGGCGATTACGGGCGCGTCTGGATCAACAAGGGCGGCACGAACTACATCATCAATCTACCGGTGTCGGCCGCCTAAACCGCCATTACATCGAACTGTTCGTGATGGAGATGGACGTCAGCCTTGATGGTGACGTCCTTTCCAATCGCCTGCCGTAAGTCCTTCATCACGCCGCTCTCCTCTTCCTTCAGCGCCCGGGCGATGTCCGGGTTCACCCGCAGCAGCAGCCGGTGGCCGTTGATGTCGGGACTTACCTTCTTCACTTCGTTCAGGATCTCGTAGCAGATCGTCGAACTCGACTTGATCACGCCAGTGCCGGCGCAGTACGGGCAGGGTTCGGTGAGGACCCGCTCCAGGCTCTGCTTCACGCGCTTGCGCGTGACAATGACCAGGCCGAAATCGGAGACCTGCAGGGCCTTGGACGGCGAGCGGTCCTTCTTCAGCTCCTGCTCCACCGCGGCGTAGACCTTCTGGCGGTTCTTCTTGTCCTCCATGTCGATCAGGTCGAGGACGATGATCCCGCCGAGGTCGCGCAGGCGGATCTGTCGAACGATCTCCTTCACCGCCTCGAGGTTGGTCTTGACGATCGTGTCCTCGAGCCGGCCGCTGGTCTTCTTGCCGACGAATCGTCCGGTGTTGACGTCGATCGCGACCAGCGCCTCGGTCTGGTTGATGACGATCGATCCGCCTGACTTCAGGAACACCTTGCTCTTCAGCGCCTTGTCGATTTCGGCCTGCACGCCGTACTCTTCAAAGATCGGGAACGGCTTGGCGTAGTGCTTTACCTTCGGCGCGAGCGTCGGCATGATCCGCTGCACCAGTTCGAGCACACGCTGGTATTCCTGGAAGTTGTCGATGCGGATAGCCTGGAAATCCTCGGTCAGCAGATCTCGCAGCAGCCGGCTGACGATGCTCTGCTCCTGAAACAGCACCGCTGGTGCGCGCGAGGACTCGTTGCGCTGGCGCATCTCGGTCCAGATCTTGTGAAACGCATCCAGGTCGCCGAGGATGTCCTCTTTCGGCCGTCCGCCCGCCGCCGTTCGGATGATGACGCCGCCGGTGAAGCCGTTCGCCTCCCGGAACTCGCGGACGATGCCGCGCAGACGTTGCCGTTCCTCTCGCGATTCGATCTTGCGCGACACGCCGATGTGATCGACGGTCGGCATGAACACCAGGAACCGTCCCGGCATCGTCACATGCGACGTCAGGCGCGCACCCTTGGTGCCGAGCGGCTCCTTCACCACCTGAACGACGATTTCCTGGCCTTCCTTGAGCAGGTCCTCGATCTTCTGCTGCGGCCGATTCTCGCGATCGGTGCGGCCGTCGCGCGCCTTGCTACCGTCGGCTTTCGGTTCGTCATCATCGTCGCCGGCGAGCTTGTCGAACTCGACCAGGGTGTCGATGACGTCGGCGACGTAGAGGAAACCGTCGCGCTCCAGGCCGAGGTCGATGAACGACGACTGCATGCCGGGCAGCACTTTCGACACCCGGCCCTTGTAGACGTTGCCGACGACGCCGCGATGGCGTTCGCGCTCGACGAAGATTTCAGCGACGAGGTCGTCTTCGAGGATGGCCACCATGGTTTCGTGGCCGTTGGAGGAGACGATCATCTCCTTGTTCATTCACAAACTCCTTGTCGTCCCCTGCAGGGAACGGCGTTCGAGCCGTTCCCATGGGCCAGCCTGCAAACCGGCCCTGCAGCGGACTGAAAATTAGTTCGTGAATCTGCGCATGCGTACGTTCAGCACCAGCCCGAAGCCAGCGAGGGTCGCGATCATCGACGACCCTCCGTAGCTCATGAGCGGAAGCGTCAGCCCTTTCACGGGCGCCAATCCTGCCGACATGGTGATGTTGTAGATCACCTGGAAGGTAAAACTGGCGAGCACGCCGAGCACGAGGTACGAGCCGAGCCTGTCCTTGGCCAGGCGGGCCGCTTCGAGCGCGCGCAGAATCACGAATAGATACAGACCGAGCGCCACCAGGACGCCCGCAAATCCCTGTTCTTCGGCCAGCACCGAAAAAATGAAGTCGTTGTGGGCAACGGGAAGAAACCGCAGCTGGCCCTGCGTGCCCTGCTTGAAACCCTTGCCCTCGAGCCCCCCCGAACCGACGGTGATGCGCGCCTGAATCTGTTGGTACCCGGCGCCTTTCGCGTCCTGTGAGGGGTCGAGGAACGTGGAGATACGAGATTTCTGATAGTCCTTGAGGGCAAACTTCCACGCGACCGGGGCCGCGAGGACGAAACAGAGCAACATGAGGCCGAGGATCCGCATGCGCATGCCGGCCAGGTAGGCGATGGCGAGAAACACCGGCAGCAGCGTCACCGCGGTGCCGAGATCGGGTTCCTTGGCAATCAGCGCGAACGGCAGCAAGGTGAGGAGGCCACCGATGACGAGGTCGGTCCACGCCGGCGCGCCGCGGTTCTCGCCGAAGAACTTCGCGAGCACCAGCGCCACACCGACCTTGGCGAATTCCGACGGCTGGAGATTGAAGATCCGCAGTGGAATCCACCGGCGTGCGCCCATCTGCACCATGCCGAAGAACAGCACGTAGGCGAGCACCGCCAGCAGCGCGATGTAGATCAGGTGCGACTTGTCGGTCAGGGTGCGGTAGTCGAGCGCCAGCGTGCAGGTCATCGCGATCAGGCCGATGACGATGGCGTAGAGCTGGGTGCGGTAAATATGCGAGACCGCGCGGGTCGGGTCGGACGTCGTGCTGTAGATCATGACCACGCCAAGCGTGCACAGCAGCAGGATGGCGATGACCAGCGCCCAGTCGATGTGGTAATAGAGGCGTCGCTCGAACACAGCGTCAGTTTCTTCCTTCCGCGCTCACACCCGCGGTCAGGTGTGCAAACGGGTCGATATAATTCAGCTTGAAGTCGTCGGGCACCGGCGGGAGCGGATGCCCTTCTTTTTTCGCGAAGAACGTTTCAAGAATGTGGTGTGCCACAGCGGCCGCATTTGATCCGTGGATCCCGTGTTCGAGAAAGACGACTCCGGCGACAGTCGGATGGTCGCGCGGTGCGAAAAACACGAACCACCCGTGATCGCGCAGATCCTTCGAGGTGCGACCCGCCGCGACGCGGCCGGTGTTCGAGATCACCTGCGCCGATCCGGTCTTGCCGGAGACGTCGTACCCGACCAGGCGAGCCCGGCCGCCGGTCCCACCCTGGTTGACGACCATCCACAGACCGTCGCGGATCGCCTGCAGCTTGTCCGGATCGATCTCGATCTTCGACTGGGGCGGCGGCGGCGGCACCGGCTTCCAGCCCGCGCCATCGTCCACCGACTTCAGCAGGTGCGGCGTGACCCGGGTTCCGCCGTTGGCGAGCGTCGCCATGTAGACCGCCATCGAGATCGGCGTGAGTGAAACCGCGCCCTGGCCGATGCCGACCGAGATGGTTTCACCGGCGTACCACTTCTCGTGCATCTTCTCGCGCTTCCACTCGGTCGACGGCACCAGCCCGGCCAGCTCGTTGGGAAGATCGATGCCGCTCTTCACGCCGAGACCGAGGAGCGTGGCCCACTTGTTGATCTTGTCCACGCCGACCATGTTGGCGACCGTGTAGAAGTAGACGTCGCACGACTGCTCGATCGCGTGGCGCAAGTCGATCGAGCCGTGTCCTTTCTTGTTCCAGCACGCAAACTCGTGCCCGTAGAAGTTGGCGTGACCGGCGCAGTGCGCATGGAAGTCGGGCGTGATGATGCCTTCTTCGAGTCCGGCCAGAGCGACCGCCATCTTGAACGTGGAGCCCGGCTGATAGCGTCCTTGAATCGCGCGATCCTGCAGCGGCCGCAGCGCGTCGGTGTTGAGCGACGACCAGGTCGAGCGGTCGATGCCCGAGGCGAAGGCGTTGGGATCGTAGGCGGGCACGCTGGTGAAGCCGAGCACGTCGCCGTTGGACGGATCGAGCACCACGGCGGCGCCGTTGAACCCGGCGACGCGGAAGCCGTCCTCGATCGCCTTCTGCACGTCATAGTCGATCGTCAACTGCAGGCGCTGCCCTTCGGTCGGCTCGTCCTTGTCAAGGGTGCGGATTTCACGTCCGACGCTGTTGACCACGACACGCTTGGCGCCGTCGTTGCCCTTCAGCATCGCGTTGTAGACCTTCTCGATGCCGGCCTGACCGACGATGTCGCCGCTCTTCAACCC
>DASXIR010000242.1:0-14376 GCA_036497895.1 Vicinamibacterales bacterium
ATGCTCGGCCTGGTCGCGATGCAGGGCCTGCCGATTGCGCAGTATCCCGAGATCGTCCCGCCGATGATCCAGGTGACGACCACGTTCATCGGCGCGAGTGCGACGGACGTCGAGGCCTCAGTCGCCACCCCGCTGGAACAGCAGATTAACGGCGTCGAGAAGGGCATCTACCTGAAGTCGACGAATGCCAACGACGGCACCCTGACGCTCAAGGTGTCGTTCGAGGTCGGCTCGAACCAGGACATGGACAACGTGCTCACGCAGAACCGCGTGTCGCAGGCCCTGCCGCAGATGCCGCAGTCGGTCAAGAACTACGGCGTCACCGTGAAGAAGGCGTTGGCGTTTCCGCTGTTGATCATCTCGATCAAGTCGCCGAAGGGGAGTTACGACAGCAACTTCCTCTCGAACTACACCACCATCAATATCAACGACGCGATCGCGCGTATTCCCGGGGTCGGCCAGATCAACCTGTTCGGCGGCAGCGACTACGCGATGCGCGTCTGGCTGCGGCCCGACGTCATCGGCCGTCTGGGCGTGACGATCCCGGAAATCGCGAACGCGATTTCCCAGCAGAACCAGTTGACACCGGCCGGACAGATTGGCGGGCCGCCGGCTGCGAAGGGTACCGAATACACCTACACCGTCCGTACCCAGGGCCGCCTGCTCAACGAAGAGGAATTCGGCAACATCATCATCCGGACCAATCCGAACGGTTCCGAAGTCCGGCTGAAGGACGTCGCCCGCCTCGAACTCGGGACGATGCTCTACAACGCCGTCGGCCGTCACGATGGCACGCCGGCTGCGGTCATCGCGGTCTTCCAGATTCCCGGTACCAACGCGCTCGCCGTCGCCGACCAGATCAAGGGCGAGATGGCGAACCTGTCGAAGCGCTTCCCGCGCGACATGGAGTATCTGGTCTCTCTCGACACCACCCTACCGGTATCGGAAGGCATCAACGAGATCGTTCACACCCTGTTCGAGGCGGTCGCACTCGTCATCCTGGTCGTGTTCGTGTTCCTGCAGAACTGGCGCGCGACTCTGATCCCGTTGATGACCGTTCCGGTGTCGCTGGTCGGCGCCTTCATGTTCTTCCCGCTGCTCGGTTTCTCGATCAACGTGCTCTCCCTGCTCGGCCTCGTCCTCGCCATCGGCATCGTCGTGGACGATGCGATCGTGGTGGTGGAGGCGGTGATGCACCACATCGAGCACGGGATGGCGCCGAAGGAGGCGACGATCAAGGCGATGGAGGAGGTGTCCGGTCCGGTCATCGCCATCGGGCTGATTCTGAGCGCGGTGTTTGTCCCGGTCGGCTTCATGGGCGGCATCACCGGCCGGTTGTATCAGCAGTTCGCGATCACGATCGCGCTGTCGGTGTTGTTGTCGGTGGTCAACGCGCTGACACTTAGCCCGGCACTGGCGGCAATGCTGCTGAAGCCGGCGTCCGGCAAACGCTCGTTGTTGACGCCCTTCTACAACGGTTTCAATAAGGTGTTCGGCCGCACAACGGATGCGTACGTGAGTTTTGCCAGCATCCTGGTCCGGAAGATGTTCCGCAGTCTCGCCTTCATCGGCGTGCTGATGTACGTGATCGTCGTGCTCGTCCGGCAGATTCCTGGTGGCTTCGTGCCGGAGGAAGACCAGGGCTACATCATGGTCAACGCGCAGCTGCCCGATGCCGCGTCGCTCGAACGTACCGATGCGGTGATGAAGAAGGCGGAGGCGATTCTCGAGAAGAACGAGGCGATCGAGGGGTTCAACACCATCAGCGGTTATTCGCTGCTGACAGCGGCGTACTCCTCGAACATGGGTTTCTTCTTCGTCCAGCTCAAGCCGTGGGAGGAGCGCAAGACGGAGGCGTCGCACGCCAACGGAGTGCTCGCCTCGTTGAACCGCGCCTTTGCGCAAGAGATTCCCGAGGCGGGGGTGATCGCCTTCGGACCACCGTCGATTCCGGGATTGGGCACAGGCGCCGGCTTCACGATGCAACTGCAGGACCGCAGCGGCGGTCCGCCGGAGTATCTCGCCGAGCAGACCCGGCGCTTCATGGACGTCGCGCGGAAGCGGCCGGAGATCGGACGTATCGGCAGTCTCTACCGGGCGGCGGTGCCGCAGGTTTATGCCGACATCGATCGCAGCAAGGTGCTGAAGTCGGGCGTCCAGCTCAACGACGTCAACACCACGCTTGGCGCGTTGCTCGGCAGCTCTTACGTGAACGACTTCAACCGGTTCGGTCGTGTGTACAAAGTCTATGTGCAGGCTGAGCCTGAGTTTCGCGAAGATCCGAAGCAGCTCGGGCTGTTTTTCGTCAAGAACAAAGCCGGCGGGATGGTGCCGCTCGACACGCTGATTACGACCCGCCCGGGTTCGGGACCCGAGTTCACCAACCGCTTCAACCTGTTCCGATCCGCCGAGCTCACCGGCGTGCCGGCACCAGGGTTCTCGTCGGCACAGGCGCTCGACGCGCTCGAGCAGACCGCGCGTGACGTGTTGCCGCCGGACATGAGTTACGACTGGTCCGACATGTCGTATCAGGAGCGGAAGGCGCCCGGCGTTGCGACGGTGTTCGCGCTCGCCATATTCCTGGTGTACCTCATCCTCGCGGCGCAGTACGAGAGCTGGGGCCTGCCGTTCAGCGTCCTGCTCGGCACCCCGTTCGCGGCCTTCGGTGCGTATCTCGGACTATGGCTGGCGCGGCTCTATCTCGGTCAGAGCTACGTCAACAATGTGTTTGCGCAGATCGGGCTGATCATGCTCATCGGCCTGGCCGCGAAGAATGCGATTCTCATCGTCGAGTTCGCGAAGATGGAATACGACCAGGGCAAGCCGCTGGTCGAATCGGCGCTCAATGCGGCCAAGCTTCGTTTTCGGCCGATTCTGATGACCGCCTTCGCGTTCATCCTCGGCGTCGTTCCCCTGTTGACCGCGTCCGGCGCCGGCGCGGAGTCACGCAAGGTGATGGGCATGACCGTCTTCTCCGGGATGCTCGTCGCCACGATTCTCGGTGTGCTGCTGATTCCGATGCTGTACGTCGCCGTCGAAAAAGTCGTCGGCTCGGCCCACGTACCCGCGCCGGCGTCGCCGCCACAACTGGCGACCGAACACGGGCGAGAGGGGCACTGAGATGCCGACACAGCTCGCTCGTTCCGGCCTGTTCGCTATCGTCTCGTCCGTAGCGCTCGCGGGATGCGTCGTTGGACCGAATTACCAGCGGCCCGCGATGCCGACGCCGCCCCAGTACCGCTTCGTCGAAATGGCGTCACAGGCGCAGTCTCTCGCTGACGCTCCGTGGTTTCAGGTGTTCGACGATCCAGCTTTGCAGGCGCTGATCCGGGAAGCGATCGAGCGGAACCTCGATCTGCGCGTCGCCGTCGCTCACGTCGAAGAGGCGAGAGCGGTCGCCGGGATTGCCAAGTCGTACCTCTATCCCCAGGTTGACGGCACCGCTGCGTACGGCGTGCGCGGGGCGTCGACCACTGAGGAAAGCAACGACACCACGCATCAGAGCGGCATCTACGGCTTCCGGCTGTCGTGGGAGATCGACCTGTTCGGCCGGTTGCGCAGAGGTCAGGAATCGGCGATCGCGCTCGCGCTGGCGAGCGAACAGGGTCGGCGCGGCGTGCTGGTGACGCTGGTTGGAGACGTCGCGACCAACTACTTCCAGTTGCGCGAACTCGATCTCGACCTGGCGATCGCCCGCGACACCCTCCGCCTGAACGACGCGACGGTCGTCTATTTCCGGGACCGCCTGGATGGCGGCGTCTCGAATCGCCTCGAGCTCGATCGGATTCAGGCGCTGCGCCAGCAGACGGCGTCCGCGATTCCGGAGTTCGAGCGTCAGATTGGTGTGGTCGAAAACCAGATCTCACTGCTCCTGGGCCGCCCGCCAGGGCCGGTGACGCGGCAGGCGTTGACCACCGACGAGTCGCTCCCGCCGCCGATTCCGCCGGGCCTGCCGACCACGTTGCTCGAACGCCGGCCCGACGTCGTTCAGGCCGAGCAGGTGCTGGTGGCGTCCAATGCCGACATCGGCGTGGCGAAGTCGCTCTTCTACCCGACGATTAGCCTGACGGGCTTTTTAGGCGGCGTGAGCGGCGACCTCACGACATTTCTTGGCGGCAGTGGCGGGGTGTGGTCACTGAGTCCGAGCCTCTTTCAGCCGATCTTCCAGGCCGGCCGCATTCGCCGGAACCTCGAAGCGGCCGAGGCGCGGTTTAATGCCGCGCTCGCCGAATACCAGAAAGCCGCGCTCAACAGCTATCGCGAGGTCGCCAACGCGCTGGTGACGATTCAAAAGCTGGCAGAGCAGCGCAGCGCCAGGCGTGAGGGGGTCATCGCTCTGCAGGACGCGTCGGAGCTCGCGCGCGCCCGGTATGATTCGGGCCTCGCCAGCTATATCGAAATCCTGACCGCCGATCAGCAGCTCTTCGAGCAGCAGCTGCTCCTCGCGCAGATCCAGGGCGCTGAACTGCGAGCGCGTGCCGAACTGTACCGGGCCCTCGGCGGTGGTTGGCAACCGCAACCCTAGCGGACGGGAAGGAACTGATGGCGACCGAACCGAAGAAGATGAAAGGCAAGTCGTTCGACAAGGAGCTCAGGCGCCTTCAGGGAAAACTGTGCATCCTGCAGGACTGGGTGAAGGAGAAGGGCCTGCGCGTCGTCATTGTCTTCGAGGGCCGCGACGCGGCGGGCAAGGGTGGCACGATCAAGGCCATCACCGAACGGACCAGTCCCCGGGTCTTCCGTCTCGTGGCGCTCCCGGCGCCTTCTGACCGCGAGAAGTCCCAGATGTACGTGCAGCGCTACATCCAGCACTTTCCCGCGGCCGGCGAGATCGTGATCTTCGATCGGAGCTGGTACAACCGGGCCGGTGTCGAGCGCGTGATGGGCTTCTGCAGCGACGAACAGTACCGCCGGTTCCTGGAAGTCACACCGGGATTCGAGAAGCAGATGCTGCAGAACGGCATCATCCTGATCAAGCTTTGGCTCGAAGTTGGCAACAAGGAGCAGGAGCGTCGGTTCAAGGCCCGGATGGACGACCCGCTCCGACAGTGGAAGTTGAGCCCGATGGATTTGCCGGCGCGCGCCAAGTGGTACGAGTACTCGCGCGCCCGGGACGCCATGTTCAAGGCGACCGATACCCGTCTCTCTCCCTGGCACATTGTCAGGTCCGACGACAAGCGGCGGGCGCGTCTCAATGTCATCGCGCACATCCTGCGGTCCATCCCGCACAAGAAGCTCAAGCGCCCGAAGGTCAAGCTGCCAGACCGCTCGCGCAAGCACGCGTACGACGATGAAGCCACGCTGGCGCGGCGACGGTTCGTGCGCGAAACCTACTGAACGGTCGCGTCCGCGGCATGCCGAACCGCTTACTGTCTCGAATTCGTGCCCTCGCAGGCGCCAGCGCCGGCCTGGTGCTCTGCGGCGCGCTTTGGGCCAGCCTTGTCGCGCCTGCAGACGCCCGGGCTCTGCTGCTCGAACAGCAGCCAGCCGCGCCGCCGATCACGTCGCTCCTGAATGCGACGCCCTCCCGTGATACCTACCCGCTCTCGTATTTCAATCGATCGATCGCGGTTCTGAAGGCGACTGTTCTTGGCCGGACGCCGAGGGAGCGGGCAGAGGCCGCCGCCGACGCGATTGACACTCTGGTGGGGCAGCAAATCAGGGGCCCCGTCGTCGCCCAGCCCTTCGAGGGCGGCGCACTCATCACCGTGGGAGGCCGGATCGTCCTGGTTCTGACGCCGCCCGATGTTGACACCTTGTCAGGGGAGACGCTCGACAGTGTGTCTGCAGGCGTTGTCGCGCGGTTGCGGCAGGCGCTCGAGGAAGCCGGCGAAGCCAGAAGTGTGCGCACGGTGCTGCGCGCGACGGCGACCGCGTTGTTCGGAATCATTCTGGCGCTCGCGGCCTTTTCGATCATCGGCAGGGGGCAGCGGTACGTCTCCGGCAGGTTCGTGGCCGCTGCGGAAAAGAGGGTAGCCAGGTCGAAAATGGTCGATGTCGAGATGCTTAGCGGGTTGCACCTGGTCGACTTCGAGCGGGGACTGGTCACGACCGCAAAGGTGGCGCTCGATCTGATCGTGCTCTATTGGGTCATGACGTTTGTGCTGCGGCAGTTCCCGTACAGCCGACCCTGGGGCGAGTCGCTGCGCGGGTTTCTGGTACTCACCGTCGAGAATCTTGGTCTGGGGATGATCAGGGCCCTGCCTGGGTTGTTCACCGTCGGCCTCATCTTCGTGATTACCCGTTTCGCGGTCCGAGTCATCAGACTCTGGTTCGGGGCAGTTGAGCGGGGAACGGTCAGCGCTCGATGGATCCATCCGGAGACCGCTCAGCCGACCCGCCGGTTGTTGACGACGCTGGCCTGGCTGTTCGGAGCGGTCATCGCCTATCCATACCTTCCCGGCAGTCAAAGCGATGCCTTCAAGGGCGTCAGCGTGTTCATTGGTCTGATGGTCACGATCGGCTCGAGCGGTCTGGTCAGCCAGATCATGAGCGGCTTCGTGATCACGTTCTCGCGTTCGTTGAGGCTGGGAGACTTCGTGAAGGTCGGCGACGTCGAGGGCAACGTCATCCATGTCGGCGTGCTGTCCACGAAGATCAAGACGCTGCGCAACGAAGACATCACCATTCCCAATGCCGTCGTCGTCGCCCAGACCACCACCGACTATTCACGATTCGGCGACAGCGACGGCGTGTTCATCCCGACGTCGGTCACGATCGGCTACGACGCGCCGTGGCGGCAGGTTCACGCGCTGTTGCTCGAGGCAGCCGCACGAACCGAAGGTATTCGGAACGATCCGAAGCCGATTGTGCTTCAGGTGTCCCTCGAGGATTTTTACGTCAAGTACGCGCTGTTGTTCTGCCTGAAGCGCCAGGAGACACGCCCCTTCACGCTCAACACGCTGCACGCGAATATCCAGGATCTCTTCAACGAATACGGCGTGCAAATCATGTCGCCGAACTACATGGTCGATCCGGCCGCGCCGAAGGTCGTCGCCCGGAAGGACTGGTTCGCTGCCCCGGCTGAGTCCGTTCTGCCGTCACCCCAGCCCTGAATCGGTTCGGCTTGAGAAGTGCCGTGAATTCCTCAGGCCCCTGAGGGACCGTGCCGCGGCCATCCTGCGAAATCGTTCCTGCATTTCGTAACTCGTCCTTCACTACCTCTTGCACCGCTTGATTAAGAAAAGTGGCTACGAATCGTGGCTGGCGACGTGGCCGCAAGCTTGCGCCTGTTGCCTGCATGACTAACGTTCATTACACGTCCTTTAGGCTCACGCTTATCGCGCTCCTGCTAGGTTTCGCTGCGGCATGCGGCTCATCGTCGCCGGCGGCGCCGGCATCAACGTCGTCTGCAGGTCCGGGCGCAGTATCGATCGTTTCTGGTGCATCGACCTTGTCCACGACGGCCTTCGCGCCGAATCCGATTGCCGCGTCGGTCGGCGGCACGGTGACGTGGACCAACAATGATTCCATCACCCATACCTCCGTGGCCAACGCCGGCGCCTGGAATTCCGGCTCGATCGCACCGGGTGGAAAATTCAGCATGACCTTTACAGTCGCCGGCTCCTTCCCGTATCACTGCTCGATCCATCCGGGAATGGTGGGGACCGTCACGGTTCAATGAGGCACGACCGCAACGGCTTCGCCACATTGATCGTGGTGATGTGCTGTCTGCTCGAGGTTCTGACGAGCGACGTAATTGCGCAAACATCGTCGTCCTCTCCGTCTGACCGGATCGCGTTCGACCGGCCGGAGGCCTGGGCGATGAAGTACTTCACGTCAGCGACGTCATTGAGTGGCCTGGCCACACCCGATCAACTGAGCCCGGGATCCCTGGCCATTCAGTTCGAGGGGGGTTGGTTGCCAGCGTTGAGCGCATCCCAGGAGCTCGTGGGATTCAATGGGACCGCACCTGAAGATCTCAATATGGCGCCCGTGTTCTTGAGGCCTCGAGTGGCGGTCGGCTTACCCCACAGCACGACGTTGATCGTGGCCGTTGATCCGCCCATCCGTACCTTTGGGGTGACGCCGCGGCTGCTGGCGTTGGGTCTCGAGGGCATCATTCATGACGCGAGCCCATGGATCTTCGGCTGGCGCGCCCACGGCCAGATTGGCACGGTGACGGCAGCGTTCACCTGCCCCGCGAACGTCGTCTCCTTCCCACCGGGCTCGCCGAACAACCCGACCGGCTGCACGGCCGAGTCCTCGGATTCCACTGCACTGCGGTATGCGGGTGTCGAATTCCATGCCGCGCGCCGCATCGGCCAGCGGCTTGTCCCGCATGCCGCGGCAGGTGTGAACGTCGTCGACAACCTCTTCCAGACAAATGCGCAGACCTTCGGCCAGCCCGATCACACGCGTCTGCAGTCAGCAGGCGCAACCTTTTCGATCAGTGCAGGAGTTGGATACATGGTGACCGAACGGCTCACACTTTCGGCGGACGTCTTTTACGCGCCACTCACGGTACGGCGTACGGCGGAGACCGCAACCTCGATTGATTCGATGTTCAATGTCCGGGCGCTTTTTAGTTACCGGGTGACCCGATGACTCGCCACAGACCGGCCCTGACCGCGCTCGCCGTCGGAGTCATTGTCGCCGCCGCAATTGTCCGCGGCGCAGCCGCGCGTCCGTACACCATCGATGCCGGTCGGAGTAGCGCGACGATCGAGGTCGGGAAGTCCGGCGCCTTCAGCTTCGCCGCTGGCCACAGCCACGAGGCGGTCGCCTCCAAGCTCGCCGGTACGATCGCTGTCGATGTCGACGATCCCGCCCACTCAAGCGTCCGGGTAACGATCGACGCGTCCGCATTGAAAGTGACTGGCAAGGGTGAGTCGGCCGCTGACGTCCCGAAGGTCCAGGAGACGATGGCCGGCCCGAAAGTCCTGGACGTGCAACAGTACCCGACGATAGCATTTGCGAGCACAAACGTCGCACTCAAGGCGCACACGGGCACGACGTTGGATGTCGCGGTCACCGGCCAACTGACGATCCGAGGCATGGCCCGGGAAATCACGGTACCGGTCAACGTGCGGATGGATGGCGGCACTCTGACCGCCACCGGGCGCTTCCCGGTCAAACAAACCGACTATGGGATGAAGCCCGTAAGCGTCGGCGGCGTCGTCTCCGTGAAAGACGTCGTGAACATCAGCTTCACGATCGTGGGGAAGTGATCCGTCCCCGTCTCGGTCAACGGTGGACGCGATGAGACCGTCGATAGCGTGTCTTGCCCTGATCGCGGCCACGATCTCCAGTTCGCCACAGATTCCGCGGACCATTACATTGCGTGGACGTCCGCAGACGCTGCATCCATACGGCCCTCCAGCTGGCGATCCTGTCATTGTGTCGAGCGGGGACGGCGGATGGATTCACCTGGGACCGCACGTCGCGCAGCTGCTCGCGGCCCGAGGTTTCGCTGTCACGGGCTTCGACGTCAAAGCGTATCTCGCGAGCTTTACCTCTGGACCGACGACGCTGCGTGCGGCCGACGAGCCGCGCGACTACGGCACGCTGCTGCAGGCGGCGATCGGCCTGGGCACGACAAAGCCGATTCTGGTTGGCGTCTCCGAGGGCGCAGGTCTGTCGGTCCTCGCGACAAGCGATCCGCGCACAAAAGCCAACGTCCTCGGCATCGTCGCCGTGGGCTTGCCCGATTGGAACGAGCTGGGATGGCGCTGGAAGGATGCGATCACCTATCTGACTCACAAGATTCCGAACGAGCCGACCTTCAGCGTCGCGGCGATCGCTTCTGACATCGCGCCGATTCCGCTGGCGGCGATTCATTCGACCCACGACGAATATGTGCCACTGGCTGAGGTTGAACGGGTCATGCAGCATGCCGCCCAACCGAAGCGGCTGTGGGTCGTGAATGCGTCAGACCATCGATTCAGCGACAATCTTTCCGAGTTCGACGAGCGCCTGCTGGACGCCATCGCGTGGATCCAGGCGAACGCGTCACGGTGACTCGTCGATGATTGAGGTGCCCAGGATGCTGCCCATCAGCGCCGGCAGGTATCCGGCTGCGCGCGTGCTCGCGCACCTGCTGGCAGGTCCCACCCACGAACTCGCGGCACCCACCGACGACGACCTCCACGCTGTCAGCGCAATCATCGAGCGACAGCCGTGGACGTTTCCCTCTCTGGCGCTCCTGCGCGACAAAGCGGTGTTGTTCGACGACCAGCGGCAGGGTTTCGTCATGTACGGCGTGCAGGGGCGCACGTGGGTCGCGCTCGGCGATCCGGTGGGTCCGCCCGAGCGGAGGGCCGCCTTGATTCGCGGCTTTCTGGAGAAGTGCCACGACTGCGACGGCGTGCCGGTGTTCTACGAAGTCCGGCAAGAAGAGCTGCATCGGTACGCGGATTTCGGCTTGAAGTTCATCAAGATCGGCGAGGAGGCGAGGGTGGATCTCGAGACGTTCACCCTCACCGGTGGACACTGGTGCAAGCAGCGGCAGCGTCTTCATCGTCTGGAACGATGCGGTGTGACGTTCCGGGTGATCCCACGGAAGGAAACGGCTGCGGTGACCGACCGTCTTCAGGCCGTGTCCGACGAGTGGCTCGCCGCAAAAGCAGGCGGCGAGAAGGGCTTTTCGCTCGGCTCCTTCAATCCCGACTATCTGTCACATTTTGACATCGCGGTGATGGAACGCGACGGCGAGATTATCGCGTTCGCCAACCTCTGGGCGGGATCGCGGCGGCTCGAGCTCGCGACCGATCTGATTCGCTTTACTCGCGCCGCGCCGCCGGAAACGATGGAAGGCCTTCTGGTCCACGTGATGGCCTGGGGCAAGACACAGGGTTACCGATGGTTCTCACTCGGTGTGGCGCCGCTCTCCGGTCTGGAGCGGTCACCCGTGGCGCCGTTCTGGGGCCGCGTCGGGTCGTTCCTGTACGCACACGGCGAACCCTTTTATCCGTTCCGTGGTCTGCGGGCGTTCAAGCAGAAATTTCGCCCCCAATGGAAGCCGCGGTATCTGGTCTATCCCGGCGGACTTGGCTTGCTGCGCATCGTCGTCGATGTGTCGGCCTTGATTGCCGGAGGCTATCGTAGGGTCGTGTTGAAGTCTGCGGATCCCCGCTATTTTGGTTCGTGAGAGTGAAAGTAGGCCATTCTCGTATCGACAGGCGTTTTCTTGAGGTGATCGCTCAGCGTAAACGAACAAGCGACCGACGTGGCTCGATGGCTCGTCACCGTCATGCGCTACGATTTGGGCTACGTCTTCGGCGAGACGTCGAGACACATGCCAGCCCTACGTCAGACGATGATCAATCGCATTTCGGGTGCGACCGCCTGCACCGCCGCGGTCCTGCTTCTGGTCGCTTGCGGACGAGGCGGGCCATTCTCATCAGGCACTCCAGCCGGTGAAGGTCGGCGGCCGTCGATCCTCCTCGTCACGCTGGACACCACCCGCGCCGACGTGATTGGACCGGACGCGAAAGGGGTCGCGACGCCCGCGTTTGACGCGCTCGTCGCGCGTGGGCGACGTTTCACGCAGGCCTACGCCACTGTCCCCGAGACGTTGCCGTCGCACACCTCGATGATGACCGGCCTTTATCCGGCCGGCCACGGTGTGCACGAGAACGGCCGCCGCGTGTCCGACCAGACGCCGCTTCTGGCCGAGCGTCTCCGCGCCGCCGGCTACGGTACCGCGGCATTCGTCTCGACATTCACACTGGCGCGCCGCTTCGGCCTCGCCCGCGGTTTCGACGTCTACGATGACGCGCTGCCGGCTGGAGCGGTGGAGCGTTCATCGGGCGATACGACCGATGCGGCGCTGACGCTACTCGACCGCCATGCGGAGATGCCGCTCTTCCTCTGGGTTCACTACAACGATCCGCACGCGCCGTACGAGCCGCCGGAGCCATACCGCTCGCGTTACGAGGGCCACCCGTACCTCGGGGAGGTCGCGACGATGGACGCGCAGCTCGGACGCCTCGTGGCGGCGTTCGCGCGCGACGTCCCCGAACCGCGTGCGGTCGCCATCGTCGCGGATCACGGAGAGGGGCTGGGCGACCACGGCGAGCCGCAGCACGGCTACCTGCTGTATCAGTCCACGATGCACGTGCCGCTGGTGTTGGTCGGCCCCGGCGTAGCGACCGGCTTTACGGAGACACCGGTCAGCACGCGACGAATTTTCTTCACCATCCTCGACTGGGCAGGGCTCGGAGCGGCGCACAGCCTGCTTGCCGGCGACTCGGATCCGGTACTTGCGGAAGCGATGAAACCGTTTCTTGAATTCGGCTGGCAGCCGCAGAGCATGATCGTAGACGGCACGCGGAAGGCGATCCTCGCCGGCAAGGTGCAGGAGATCTACGACGTCGCAGCCGATCCGGGCGAGACGCACAACCTTCAGGCGACCGTCACCTTGCCGCCGGCCATAAGGACCGCGCTGTGGGACTACCCGGTTCCGTCGCTGACCGCGGCCGCGCAGAACGCGCCGCCGCTGAGCGCGGAGGATCGGCAGAAGCTGTCGAGCCTTGGCTATGTGAGCGGCGGGGTAACAGCGCCGGTGAGAAGAGACGCGGCCCGTCCGGCCGACATGACGAAGCTCTTCGAGCCAATCGGGGAGGCGGACGGCCTGTTCGTCGCGGGCCGCTTCGCCACCGCAGCGCCGCTGCTCGCGAAGATCCTGAGCGACGACCCACATAACCTCGGCGTCGCCCTGCAGCTGGCAGCGTCGTACTCCGCGCTCGGGCAGAACGCGCAGGCGGAGGCGACGTTCCGGAGGGCGGCGGCGATGGCGCCGGATTCACCGGACGTGCGGCTATATCTCGCGCTTCACTACGCCCGAGGTCCGGACTGGGCGCAAGCGGCGCCACTTCTCGATCAGGTCCTGGCATCCGCGCCCGATCGGCTGCCGGCGCTCGAGGCGCTCGCGACGATTCGCGAGCGACAGGGCCGCGCACCCGACGCGATCGGGCTGTGGCAGCGGGCGTTCGCTCTCCGGTCGCCGTCGGCGCCGGAGCTTGCGCATCTCGGCGATCTCGAGATGGGTATTGGAGCGACCGGTGCTGCGATTACCGCCTTCGAGCGCGCGCGTGGCCTCGACCCCCAGGGCTTCCGCCGTGACCTCGACCTCGGTGTTCTGTATCTCGCGGCGCGTCGCTTCGTCGATGCTGGAGAGGCCCTCGACCGCGTGCCGGCATCCGATCCGCGCTATCCGATGGCGCTCTTCAAGCGCGCGCAGGTCAGCGCCCTGCTGAATGATCCTGACGTGGCGGCGCGCATCGCCGCGGCACGCGCGCACGCCGACCCCGAGACGCGTCCGCTGATTGCGCGCGAAAAGCTGTTCGACAGCGTGGGACGCTAGAAAGTGAATTTGAACTGGAGCTCGAGCCGCCGCGGGAAATAGAAGGTGTCCGGCTTCCCGTAATTTGCAGCATTGAAGTTCGGCTGAATGTTGTAGCCGGTCTGCTGGTTGAACACGTTGTACACGTAGGCCGTGATGCTGCCCTTGTAGCGGGCCATGAAGGGGATGTCCTGCGTGTAGTTGAGGTCCAACTGCTCGACCGAGGCCGAGCGATGGGACCCCGCAGGCTCGGCATAGCGCGCCGTGTTGCTCGTGCTGGTCGTGAGCGCCGCGTAGGGCAAATAGCTATGGGTCTCCCACGGCTGTCCCGATTGCGCGAACGCGAACGCGCCGAGCGTGGCATGCCACGAGAACTGGTAGGCGCCCATGATCTTGGCGGCGTTCGGCCGGTCGCCCTGCAGGCGCCCAAGCTTGTTGTCCCACAGCTGGCGTCCCGGACCGTCGCCGATGTTCGATGAGCCGATGAAGATGTTGGCGTCATTGGACTCGGCCGTCGACGAGCCGTCCTGATCGAAGTTGCCGTAGTACCGGCTGTAGGTATAAGAGCCCTGGACCCAGAGCGGTCCCTTGCGGTATTCCGCCTCAAGCGTCGCGGCGCGGTAATCGGTGAACGAGCCATCGAGGTCAGCGATGACGTAGGAGTTGCCGTTGCCGCCAATCGGCGCCAGTTGGGCGGCGAGGTTCGCGATGTACGGCAGCTGCGGGATCGGCGCGTTCGTGCCGGGCACGGTTGTGTAGCCCTCGTTGTAGAGGATGCGAGACATGTTCGGCGTGTCCTCCCAGTAATGCGTGCCCTTGCGATACTGGAAGTACGCGCGGCCCGACCAGGCCGTGCCGAACTGCTTCGCGGTTCCGATGACCCACTCGTCGAAGCGCTGGGGTGTCATGTCCGGCACGAACAGCTTGCCGGTGGATGCAGCGACGTTCTCCAGCTCGAACAGGTTGCCGTTGGCGTCGAAGTCCGCGTTCTGCGAGACCGCGAGGTTACGATCCCACGACGCGGCGCGCGGCAGCGAACTGGCAGCCGGGTTGTAGCGCGCGTAGCTGGCGAACATCGTGTCTTTGCCGTT
>DASXIR010000243.1:0-3639 GCA_036497895.1 Vicinamibacterales bacterium
GCATGGCGTCGCTGCCGATCTGGCTCGAAGGCATCCTCAATCGCAAATATCCGAACTGGCGCAATCTCGAATACAGCGACGACGGCTCGGCGCGCTACATGCCGGCCGGCCTGCGGGTGCTCGAGGCGGCGCTGCTCCGTCACTACGCGCCTGAGGACGTCGTTGCCTGCTACCCGGACGACCTCGAAAAATTCGTCGGCCCGGCGACCCGGGTGGTGGCGATCTCGACGCACAATCCGCTCGGCGTCACCTTTGCGGCCGGCGTGTACACGTCGATCTTTGGCGAGTCGAAACAGCCGATCAATTCGCACTATTCGCGGCAGCTGTTCGAGAAGGTCAAGGGCAGTCCGCATCGCGGTCACTTCAAAGTGCTGGTCGGCGGTTCCGGTGGATGGCAGATCACGCAGACCAATTCCTGGAACGAACTCGGCATCGACTGCGTTGTCGAGGGCCGCGCCGAGTCGGCTGAAACCATCACGCTGTTCGAAAGCGCGATCAAGGGTGAGGCGCTGCCGCGTCAGATTGACGTGCACCATCCCAAGGATCGCGACAGCATCCTCGTTCCCGACCGGCGCACGACGTTCGGTGTCGTCGAGATGACCACCGGGTGCGGGCGGCGCTGCCAGTTCTGCGTCCCCGACCTGAACCCGCAGATCGACGTCGCCAAAGATCGAATCATGTATGGCGTGGAAGCCAATGTCCGCGAGGGCAACAAGCAGATCTCGCTGGCGACCGAGGACATGTTCATCTGGGGTCAGGTGCACACCGACACGCCGTTCTATTTCCCGAACCGCGAGGCCCTGCTCGATCTCTATTCGAGCATTGTCAACACGCCCGGGGTCGAGCAGCACGTCCTGAGCCACGCGACCATCGCGCCGGCGGTGGTCGATCCGGTGCTGATCGAGAAACTGTCGGACATGCTGCTCGACAAGAGCCCGATCCGGCTGCCACTGCTGAGCACCCACAAAGAGCACCGGGCGCTGGTGCCGCTGATCGGACTCGAAACCGGATCGGTACGGCTGGCGAAGCAGATCATGCCGAGCAAGGGCGTACCGTTCGCCATAGACGACTGGCCGAGCGTCATCGTCAACGGCTTGAGCGTGCTCAACAAGCACAACTGGTTTCCGGCCATGACGCTGATCATCGGCAGCCCCGGCGAAACCGACGAGGACACACAGGCGACGCTCGACCTCATTTACGAAGTCGAACGACGCGGCCTGTTCGCGTTCTTCATCCCGTCGATATTCACGCCGCTCCACGACACCCGGCTCGAGCATGCGATGGGCGTCACCGAGACGCGGAACCTGACACCGCTGCAGTGGCAGCTGATGATGAAGTGCTGGAAGATGAACCTGCGGCCCGGTCAAGTCAGCTGGTGGGGTCCAACGGCGTGGCGTGCCGGCGCGATTGGCCTGTGGCTTTACAAGCTCCGAAAGCTGAACGGTCCGTCGTTCACCTGGCCGCTGCTGATGTTCTCGGGTGCGATGCCCGAGTCGCTGATGGCTCGCATGGGCAAGATTCATATCGGCCGGCCGATCGCGATCAAGACCAGGAAGCAACTGCTCGAAACCGTCAGGCCCACTCAACTCAGGTACCTGCGCCCCGACACGGGAGACGTTCCGGCGGTCCCGCCGATACCCGAGGGGCCCCGAATGCTGACGGTCCTGCCACAGAGCGTCGCAGCCGTCTCGGGCTAAAGAAAATGTAGTGGGCTGGACGCTCCGTGTTTCGAAAACAGCCGTAGAATAGGCCGTCTTTCGAACAGGAGCGAATCATGCGACGTCTCGTCCTCAGTCTGCTCGCGGCGTGTGTCACGTGCGCGGTGGCAGCCGTGCCGGCCGCTGCTGCGCCCAGCTGCGAGGCGCTGCAGAGCCTCAAGCTCGCCGATACCGGGAAGCTCGAAGTTCGCTCCGTTTCAAGCGGTCAGTTCACGCCACCAGGTGCGCGGGCGCGGGCGCTCGACTCGCTTCCACCTTTCTGCTCGGTGCGCGGCGTTTTCAAACCGACGCCGCAGTCGTCGATTCAGTTCGAAGTCTGGCTGCCCGAAACCAACTGGAACGGCAAGCTGCAGGTGGTCGGCAACGGCGGCCTTGCCGGCACGATCAGTTATCCGGCGATGGCGTCCGCGCTGCGTGACGGGTTCGCGACCGCGAGCACCGACACCGGCCATACCGCCGCGGAGCCGGCCGCGTGGCTTCAGGATCGCGAGCGCCTGATCGACTACAGCTACCGGGCACTGCATCTGACGACGGTGAGCGCAAAGACGATTGTGCAGTCGTACTACAGCCAGCCAGCCAAGTACGCCTACTACACCGGCTGTTCGACCGGCGGCAAGCAGGGACTGATGGAGGCGCAGCGCTACCCCGCTGACTTCGACGGTATTCTCGCCGGCGACGCCGCGAACTATTGGACCCATCAAATGGCCAGCGAAGTCTGGAACGGGGTCGTCACCAGTTCGCCCGAGAGCAACCTGTCGAAAGAGAAGCTGCAGATGGTTCAGGACCGGGCGATGGCCGCGTGTGACGGGCTCGACGGCGCGAAGGACGGCATCATCAGCGATCCCATGCACTGCCGCTTCGATCCCGGAGTGCTGCAGTGCACCGGCGAGGACTCCTCGAACTGCCTGACGGCGGCGCAGGTCACCGCAGTGCGTGACATTTACAGCGGTCCGCGGAATCCGCTGACCAAAGAGCCGATTTACGCGGGGATGTATCCCGGCGGCGAGATGGGTTGGGCAAGCGGTGTCGTAATCAATCGGACCACGACATCAGGAGTCAGCTCGAATGACTTTTGGGCCTACGGGCTGTTTCACAAGCCGGACTGGGCGTTCAGGACGTTCGACTTCGCGCGCGACATCGAGCGCGCCGACAAGGAGCTCGCGCCGATCACCAACGCCACCGACGCCAACCTCGACGAGTTTCGGCGGCTCGGACACAAGCTGGTCTACTACCACGGCGCCGCCGATCCGTTGATTCCGGCGCAGAACGGCGTGAACTACTACGAGTCGGTGGTGAAGGCTGAAAAGGGCATGGATCGCACGCAGGCGTTTTACCGGACGTTTCTGGTGCCCGGTCTCTACCACTGCGCCGGCGGTCCGGGTCCGATCGCGTTCGGTACCTCGGAGCCCGCGCCCGCGTCACAACGTGACGCGGATCACGATATCTTCCGCGCCCTCGAACGCTGGGTGGAATCCGGAGCCGCGCCGGCAAAGGTGGTCGCGACCAAGTACGTGGACAACGATCCGGTCAAAGGAGTCGCCTTGCAGCGGCCCCTGTGTCCGTATCCGCAAGTCTCGCACTACAACGGCAGCGGCGACATGAACGACGCCGCGAATTTCAGCTGCGCGGTACCGAAGTAACGCGCAGCTGGATTCCTACTTGATCCCGACGACCATCGAGTCGGGCCCGACCAGGTGTTCGACGAAGGTCTTGCGGAAGCCTGCCTTCTTCATCCACCCGGTGCAATCGGCGCCCGAATAGTCGAAGCCTGCCGGCGTCTCGATCAGCATGTTCAGGCTCATGAGCAGCCCGAACGAGTTCTTCGAGCGGTCGTCATCGATGATTGCCTCGTACACGATCAGCGCGCCGCCTTTGGGCAGCGCATCGTACGCCTTCTTCAGCAGCGCGAGCTTGTCCTCGA
>DASXIR010000244.1:0-13623 GCA_036497895.1 Vicinamibacterales bacterium
CGTGCGCGGCGTCGACGCCGGCTTCGATGAGGACCTGTCCGCCAGCGATCGGCTGCGGATCCTGGGTCACCAGGGGACGTTGCTGTGCCGATGCGGGACGACCGACGACCATCAGGGCCGATAGACAGAGCGCGAAACGGACGTGTGACATCGCATCCATTATGAGTCGCTGCGGCACTCAGCGCTACTTTTCCGTCGACACGTGAACACCGGTCCAGTCTGCCGGCGGCGGTGCGACAAGATAGGCACGGCAACGCGACTCCAGGATTGTCGTCAGTGCGTCGGCTGGACGAAGACCACGAACGCGTGCGAAGAGCGTCAGCGCCGACTCGAAATCGCGAGCGAGGTAGCCGGCAAACGCGTCGTCCCACAGTGTCGCGACCTCGAGCGCCTGCTGGTCGCCGTCCTCGACGAGGCCGAGGAGTTCGTAGACGCGCACGCCGGTGTGCCGGCCCTTCACCTGCACGACGTCGGCCAGACGGCCGATGACGTGGTCGCGCGCAGGCAGAAACGAGCTTTCGCTGACCAGGATCGACGTCTCGTACTGCTTGTTCAGTCCCTCGAGCCGCGACGCCAGGTTCACGGTGTCGCCCATGACGGTGTAGTTGAAACGCTCGGGCGTGCCGACGTTGCCGACGAGCACGTCGCCCGACGCGATGCCGATTCGCGCGTGCAGGCGTGCGAGCCACGGCGTCGGCGGCGCGGCCCGCAGCGACGCGAGCGCGCGCTGGCAGCGCACCGCCGCCACGCACGCCAGAGCGGCGTGGTCCGCCCGTGCCATCGGCGCGCCCCAGAACGCCATGATTGCATCGCCAATGAATTTGTCGATCGTCCCGCCTGCCGCCGCCACGATCCGCGTCATCTCGTCGAGATAGCGGCTCAGGTGTTCGACGAGCTGGTCCGGCGTCATCGTTTCAGCGACGGACGTGAAGCCCTCGATATCGGAGAAGAACACTGTCAGATTGCGGGTGTGGCCCTCGAGCCGGGCCTCCTGTCCCGACGCCAGCATCGCACGCACGAGGTCCGTCGGTACGTAGTAAGAAAACGATCGCAGCCCACCTTTCATGCGCAGCAGCGACTCGTCCATCAGCGCAACTTCGCGAAACATGGTGCGCTGCTCCGGACGGTCCGCGAGCACAAAGTTGCCGACCTGCTCCATCTCCTTCGCCAGCGTGATCAGGGGCTTGGCGAGCCGACGCGCCAGCACCAGCGACGCGACGATGCCGAAGACGAGCGAGGCGACAAGAATGGCGAGTGCCGCCCGACGGTTCCGCTCGAGCAGGCCGAGAAAATCCGACTCCGGCGCCACGGCGCCGATGACCCAGGTCACACCGTGGTCGACGAGCACTTCGCGGCCGCCGGCCATGTAGCGCTCGCCGCCGTACTCGAACGCGAATTGCCTCGTGGTGCTCGTCTCCGTGCCGCCGCGTTTCCACGCGTCGAACCATTCGCGCATCAGCGGATCGCCGGCGGTCGCAACGGTGATGAGCTTGCCGCGGGCCTTTTCACCCGTCACTTGCACGAGCCGGACGGTCGGATGCGCGACGACCGTGCCGTCTCGGGTGAGGATGAAGACCCGTCCGTGCTCGCCGAAGGGCAGCGCGGCCACGAACTGCGACAGCACGTTGAGGTTGAAGTCAACTGTGAAGACTCCACGCAGCCTGCCGCGGGCGTCGTAGAGCGGCGACGCGCACGTGATGCCGGGGACACCTTCGTCATAGAAGACGTACGGCCCGACCCACACGCGTGAACGTGCTTCACGCGCAGCGACGTAAAACCGATCGGTGCGTGGGTCGTAGCCGTAATCCGACTGACGATCCACGGTCGTCCACCGCCCATCGTCTGCGACCGAGTAATCGCGGAGCTCGCTGTGTGCCGCGTCGTAGGTGCTGAGGCTGACGTTCAGGCTCCCCTGCGGCGAGCGGTAGGCGCCGGTGAACGTCCCGGCCTCGTCGCTATAACTCATCCAGGAAAAGGACGGGTGGCTGCGCAACGCGAGCGCGAACTGCCGCGCCAGCGCGTCGGGGCTGCCGCTCACGAGCGAGTCGCGCAGCAGGGTTCGCGCGAATTCGACCGCCGGAACCGCCGTAGAGAGGTGACTGTCGACGCGTTGCGCGACCTCGCGGAGCACGGCGTCCACGCGTTCATTGGTCTGCTTGACGATTGCCGATCGCGTGTTGACGAACGTGACCCAGCTGACGGCGCCGAGCGTGACGGTCACCAGCGCGCTGACGGCGGCGCCGAGTCCGACGCGCAGGCGGATGCGCATCCGCCGCGCGTGCCTCGTCTGGCTGGCGGGCGGGCTCATGCCTTCACGATACACCGGCGAGGCGGGTCCGATGACGTCCCGCATCCCGGGACGTCTGAAGGCGGGATCGTCACGAGTCGACAGAACGCGTCAGGACGGATCCGGTTCCGGCTGCTGACGGGGGGCATCGAGAGACAAGGATACGAACTGGTCCGGTGAGGCGAACCCGGTTCCGCACGACTCGAGGATGGTCGCCGCAGCCAGCAACAAATCTTCTCGCTCGGCCATGAAGCGAATGGCGTCGGATGTCTCGAGGTATGCGAACAACTCCAACTCGATTGCTTTCGGGCCGAAGTTGACCAGGCGGATCCGTGACGTCTCCTTCTCGACGAGCGCATGCCCGTCCAACAGCCCGCGGATTCCCTTCAGCACCGACCGCAGTTGATCCGGGGTGGCGCCGTATTTCAGTGGGAGGACCGTCTCGACCGGGATCTTCTGGCGGGTCGCGAAGTTCTCGATGTTGCCTTGCGCCAGGGCACCGGCAGGGATCGAGAGCAGCGTCTGCTCCTTCGTCCGGAGACGTATCGAGCGAAGTGTGATGTCCTCGATCCAGCCGATCCGGTCCGAGATCTGGCAGAAGTCGCCGACCGCAAGGGCCTTGTCGGTCAGCAGGAAGATGCCGCCCAGCAGATTCTCGATACTCTTCTGCGCGCCGAGCGCCACGGCCACGCCGAAGATGCCGACGCCGGCGAGCGCGGTGGAGGTGTCCACGCCCGCCAGACTCAGCAGGATGAGAAGCGCGCTCAAGACGACCAGGACCTTGAGTACGCGTTCGCCGAGCAGCATCAGCGACCGGGTGTCGGACCGCCCGCGGCGAAGCGCCAGCAGCCGCGCGTGATAGAACGACACCGTCATGAGCCGCCAGACGAGCAACGCGAACACGAGCACGCCAGCGGTCAGGGCATAGCGGGAATAGGTGTAGCGGAAGGTCAGGCTGAAGCCGAGCAGCGGCATGAACTCCAGGTGCGCCACGAGCGAGAAGCCCAGAACGAGCAGCCAGCTCACGCCCTTCCACCACGACGACACCAGGGCGCGGCGCGTGAGGTCCGGGTTGCGGCGCCGGATCAGCGCGTTCGCGGCGGTGGCCAGCGTCCAGAACAGCAGCAGCGGAATGACGATCGAGGCGGCGTAGAGCACCCACTGCGCCAGCGAGACATCGAACAAGGTACGCGACACCCAGGTAGCCGGCATCACGCGCTCGACCAGCGTGACCTGGGGCGACTCGATGAGCGAAGGGACTTGAGCCAGCGTGTCTGACGACACCAGCCAGATCTGTCCGGTCTGCGGGTCGGGCACGCGTGTCAGAAAGAGGTCGACCGAGCGCGCGCCGATCTTCAGCGGCACCCGCTCGCGGTTCAGTGGGAGGCCATCGTCGACCCTTCCTGCCGGCGACGTGCTGAGCGTATTGATCCCTTGCGTGAAATAGCGGTCGAGCAGTTCATTCAGATCGCGCGCGATGTTCTCGACATCCTGTCCCGTCCGGCCGCCACGCTGCAGGTACCTGCCTGCCGTCAGGAAATCGCTGTCGTTCACTGCCGCGCTGAACCCGGTGATCGTGCCGAGTGGCGTCTGACGTCCCAGGGGATCCGGGACGGCCGGCGCCACCGCAGCTGGCGCAGACGTCACACCTGGTAGTTGTGCCGCGGCACTGCCGCCATCCACGGTCAGCAGCATTGCGCTGGCCACCACGGCCGTTACCAGGGCGCAGAATTGTTTGAACATGGCCATTCCGCCACTCTCGCATGGACGTCAAGGAATTCGATGTCGAGCAATTGGTTCAGAGTTGTTCGCGCGTTCAGCGGTGGCGAAGTCGTAGAAGACACGAAATAGATTGCCGTCGAGATCCACGACCGTGAACTCGTGCAAGCCCCACGGCTTCGACTCGGGGGAAGATATCAGTCTGGCGCCGTTGGCGAGCCAGATTCGATACAGCTCGTCCACGTCTTCTTTGCTATTCAAATTCAGCCACGTCAGCGTGGGTCCAGTGTTGCCATACGCTTCCCGATACAGCCGGTTCGCCATGAATAGCCGGCAGCGGCCCTTCGAGAGTCCGGCCAGTCCGAGTTCCTCACCACCCCAGTCCAATGTGAAGCCCAGGTTGTTCTGGTAGTAAGCGGCCGCCGAACCGATGTCGCTCACCGGTATCTCTGGGACGGCGCCGGGGAACTCAGATGTCATTCCGCCTCCTCGTTGGGTTCGATCGCGCCCAATGCCCGCCCGAGCCGCAATGGGCCAACGATAGCACCCGAACGATGAGAGCGTTCATCGCACGTCGTGTCGGTTGCGGGCTCGCGAGTGTCGCGCACGCCCGGGCAGTCATCGAGACATGGCGGTGCGAGGCTATTACGTCACGATCGGCGAACTCTGAAGAATCAGGTTTCCGGTCGGGCAGGCAGCGCCGTGTCCTCGGTCAACGGGCCGACACGCAAGTGGTAGACGAGGAACTCCTCGGATCTGAAGCGATCGATCTACAGGGGCGCCAGGGTTGACGGCTTGCAAAATGTGCTGCCCACGATCTCAACGAAATTCCGCTCTTCGCGCAGAATCAGCCGCTTGCTCTGCGCCATCTGCAGATTCTGCCGGGCTTCCGGATCAGACTTCAACACGTTCCGATAACGTTCGTAGGCCGCAAGGTTTTCAAACGCGATCAGACCCCAGGCGACATCGTTGGTGCCCTCGTACGGCAGGAAATAGCCGACCAGATGACCGCCGCAGCGGGGAATGATACGGCCCCAGTTGTCGGCATACTGCGCAAAGGCGTCGCGTTGAAACGGGTCGATCTGATAGCGAATCACACAGGTGATCGTCATCGCTGTCCTCCTGGTCGTCTCCTGGCCGGCGACTGTGCCCGAGGCGAGCATCAGTCCGGTCGCGGCCGTCGCGATCGTCAACAACAGCTCGCGTCGATCGATGGCATCGGTGGTCTCGTCAGGCATCGACAGACAGTGTGGCGATTGCCCGACCGTCATAATTCGTCTACGATGAAACTATGAATGTCGAACAACCGGATGCAGCCGTGGCCCGGATCGCGGCCGCGATCGGCGAGCCTGCCCGCGCGCGGATGCTGTACTGCCTGCTCGATGGCCATGCCCGCACCAGCACCGAGCTCTCCGTCGTCGGCGACGTGAGCCCGTCCACTGCCAGCGTGCACCTCGGCCGGTTGAAGGACGAGCAGCTGGTGATGATGGTCTCGCAGGGGAAGCATCGCTACTACCGCCTCAATGGCGAACAGGTGGCCGACGCGTTGGAGGCGCTCAGCGTGATCGCGAATCCCCGGCCGCACGCGTTCGTCCCGCCAGCGCCGAATCGCCTCCGGGTCGCCCGCACCTGCTACGACCACATGGCCGGCACGATCGCCGTGGCCCTGCACGATCGCTTCACCGCGCTGCGCTGGCTGGCTGCCAGTCCGGCCGCCGTCGATGCGTACGAACTCACCGCCGCCGGCGTCAAGGCGTTCACGGTACTCGGGATCGATCTCGACACTGCGCGATCGCGACGCCGCCGTTTCGCGTTCGCGTGTCTGGACTGGAGCGAACGCCGCCCGCATCTGGGCGGCGCGATGGGCGCAGCTTTTCTGAGTATCGCGCTCAAGCGGAAGTGGGTGGTTCAGGATCTCGACAGCCGCGCCCTGGCTGTCACCGCCGTCGGCCATCGCGAGTTCAAGTCCCGTTTCGGGGTCTAGCGCAGGTCGGTGTCTTTTGGGTGGCGGGGATCGGTTTGCCGCGTCGATCCAGTCAAGCGCTGCAGTAGACTGTTGCGCTCAGGCGATCTCTTTTAGGAACGCGTGAAGGGTCAATACGTCAACTGTAGAAAGGAGCGACGCGATGGCAAAGTTCCTGATTCAAGGCACTTACACGGCGGAAGGCGCCAGGGGCCTGATGAAAGAGGGCGGAACCGGGCGAAAAGCCGCGGTGCAAAAGGCGCTCGAAGGCCTCGGCGGCAAAATTGAGACGTTCTACTTCACCTTCGGCGCTGCCGACGTCATCGTCGTCTGCGATGTCCCGGACGCGATCAGCGCCATGGCATTGAGCCTGGCCGTCAACGCGACCGGCGCGGTGCGGATTTCGACGACGCCGGTTCTGTCGATCGAGGAGGTAGATGCGGCTTGCAAGAAGGCCGTCAGCTATCGACCGGCAGGAGCGTAGCTCGACGATCCGCGTGATATAGCACGTGGCTTTCACGCGACCGTGGATCGCCGGTGTGGACGAAATCGCCGTGACCGGTCCGAACGCGCCGCCGTTGCACTCGGCAGACGACCTCGCCGGACGCGAGGTGTTCGTCAGGCCGAGCAGCTCGTATTACCAAGCCTGCTCGCGTTGAACGAGAAGCTTGCGTCGCAGGGAAAGCCAGCGGTGAAGGTCGCGCTCGCGCCCGAGGAGCTCGAAGACGAGGACCTGCTCGAGATGGCGAAGGCCGGCCTCGTTGACACACTCATCGTGGACAACCACAAGGCGTGGTTCTGGCAGCGCGTGTGGCCGTCGCTCTTGGTGTATCCCGACCGCCGATTCGGCGCGGTTCCGTTCGATGGTTGCGATGTTCCGCAAGTATGGTGCGCAGTACAACCTGGACTGGATGATGATGGCGGCGCAGGGTTTCCAGGAATCGCGACTCGATCAGAACGCCCGCAGCCAGGTGGGCGCAATCGGCGTGAAATACATCCGCTACATGTCGACCAGATGCTCTTTACGTTCGCCGCCTACAACGCCGGCCCCGGCCGGGTCCGCCAGCTGCGGCGGGAGGCGGAGACGGCGGCAGTTGAAGGCTCGATGAAATTCTTTGCCAAACGCCAAGCGGTCTGCTATTCCTAGTCCCGCCACAGCGACACCGAATAAGGATTCGGTTGTGAAGGAGCGGCAACCACCATGGCGATTCACCTCGATCATGTGTCGATCAGCTCGCCAAACCTGCTCTACGGCGCTCATCGTCTCCGCCAGGAGAGCACACTCAGCTTTTACGACGGCGGCCACTTCGAGAACGGGGACCACGCCACTCGCGTCTTCCCGCTCGGCGACAACACCTACCTCGAACTGAACGGCATCGTCAGCGCCGAATCGGTGGCCGACCCGAAGAATCGTCCCTGGTGGTACGACAAGGTGCGAACCGTCGGCGAGTGCTTCACTGGCGTCGGCTTCCGCGTTGACACGCTCGAGGAGCTCGAGGCGATCGCGAAGAACAAGCACTACACCATCGCGCAAGCGCCGATCTCGCGCGTCTGGCCCAACGGCTACGTGATGCGCGCGCGCTCCGCTCCCAGTGCGCAGACGACCTCGGCGAAGGGCTTGCCGAACTGGTACTGGTTCGAAGATCTGCCGATGCATCCGAGCGGTCAGCCGCCGTTCAGCTGGCCGAACATCACGCGGCCCGACGGCTTCGCATGGATCGAAGTCGGCGGGACCGAAAAGCAGATGTACGACTGGCTGGAAATGCCGGTTGGCAGCGTCCCGTTCAAATTCAACGGCAAGCCGCCCGGCGTCTACGGTGTTGGCGTGAAGAAAATGAAGGGCGGCGAGATCGTGATCAGACGGCCTTCAGCCACGGAACATTAGAACAGGGCTTGGTGCCTGGTTCCTGGTTCCTGGTCCGTTCTTGGTCCTTGGTCCGTCCTTGGGCCTTGGGCCTTGGTCCGGGTCCCGGCGCAACGATGGACCGATGACGGCACCGATCGAGGAGATCAATATGAATGCTGACAAGGTCAACAGCGCCGCGCCAGACAAGAGGGTCAGTCGCCGGTGGCTGTTGCGCAGCACGGCCAGCCTGACCGCCGGCCTGGTCGCGGTCGGGAAGATTGACGCGATCGACTCGGCGGCGTCTGAAGCGGCGCCCGTGGACGCTGCTCGCGTGGATGCCTTGGTCGCGCCCGATCACGACACCGCAACCGGCGAGATCTTCGATCGCGATCGCCATCATCACTGGGACACGGTGTAAGGCGATGGCTGCGATTCTCGATCACGTCCACATCGGCTGCGCCAACATCTACACGACGACCTTCGAGCTGACCAAAGCCACGAAGATCGGTCACTACGACGGCGGCTTCACCGGCAACGCCAGTGTCGGCCAGAAGACGATGCCGCTCGGCGGAACGGCGTATCTCGAAATCGAGAGCATCGTCGATCCGTTCGCGACCGCCGACGCGGCAACGCGGCCGTGGTGGTACAAGCGCGCGGTCGCGGTGAAGTCGTCGATCTTCAGCGGCGTCTGCCTGCGCGTGAACACGATGGACGAACTCCGCGAGGTGGCGAAACGCAACGGCGGGGCGGTCCGCGCCAAAGCGTCGATCCGGACGCCACCCGAAGGCGTCACGGCAAAGTTCTGGGACGCGCCGTTCGGGACGGGCTCGGCTGATCCATGGGAGACAGGGAAGCCGACCTGGTGCTGCTGGGAAGAACGGCTTTACGCGCACCCGAGCGGCCAGCCGGTCGTCAACGCGCCAGGCCTCGTCGAACCTGGCGGCGTCGCCTGGCTCGAGATGGGCGGCACCAAGGCAAAGATGCAGGAGTGGCTGGGACAGAATCCCGACGATCTCCGGATCAAGTTCAACGGCAAGTCAGCCGGCCTGTACGCCATCGGCGTCAGCACGGACGCCGGCGAAGTCGTGATCCGGCGGCCGTCGGCGACCGGCTTGTAGCAGAGGACGCACATCATGCCGCTGCATATCGATCACATCAGCCTGGCGTCGCCGCACATTTTCCGATCGGCGGACACGATCGCCAAGGAAACCGGGCTCGGCTACTGGACCGGCGAGTGGCTGCGCGAATCGTCTGTCAACATCGTGCCGCTCGGACCTCCCGGCAACTTCATCGAGATCTCCGGCATCATCGATATTTTCTCGCTGAGGCAGATGAACGAGCGCCGGCAATGGCTGCTCGACATCACCGAAACCGGTGATCACTTCAACGGACTGTGCCTCGGTGTGGACACGATGGACGAGCTCGAGGCCTTCGCCAGACACTGGAAGAGCACGGTGAACAGAGCCGACGATCCGGATCCGGCCGCGCATTTCCAGCGCGCCAACGGCTACATCCTGCCGATGGCGTCCACGCCGGTGACCAAACGCACGGTGTGGATGCAGGGACTGCCGAACGTTTACTACTACCCGGACCGCACGCGGCACTCGAGCGGTCAGCCAACCCATCCAATTCCGAACCAGGTGCGTCCGACCGGCATCAAGTGGGTCGAGGTCGGCGGCACCGCGCAGCAGCTCGCGGACTGGCTGGGCGGCATGCAGTACGTGGACATGCTGCCGCTGAAGTTCAACGGGAAATCGCTCGGTGTCTGGGCGGTCTCGGTCGGCGCCGAAGGCCGCGACGACATCGTCATTCGCCGGCCGGCCGCATCGGATGCCGTCCCGGTCTCGAGGTTTACGGATTGACGCCGGAGCTGTGACGAGCAGCGGCAGGACATCACGATGAACATCCACATCAATCACTTCTCGCTGGGAGCGCGCAACGCCTTCGAGTCGGCGGCGCGCTTGCGTAAAGAGACCGGCCTCAGTTTCTGGACCGGCGAGTGGGTTCGCGACATCTCGTGCCACATGGTGCCGCTCGGCAACGGTCCGCACGGCAAGGATGCGTTCATCGAGATTCAGTGTTCCGTCGACGCGCACGGCCACCTCAAGGACACGCGGCCGAACTATCGCTACGACGTGCTGTCTGTGGACAACGAATACAACGGCGACTACTGGACCGGCCTGATGCTCGGCGTGGATTCGCTTGCCGATCTTGAAGCTGTGGCGAAACGCCTCGGCGGCGATGTCACGCCGGAAGACTCACGCACTAATCCCTACGGTCATTTCCAACGGCCCGACGGGTACGTGCTCGCGTATCAGTCGGCGCCGCGCTTTGCGCATGGCCGCCCGGACAAGTGGCCGATGGATATGCCCGGCTTTTATTTCTATCCGGATGTGCCGGGGCGCTCGTCGAATCAGCCGGTGGTCGCTGCGCCGCACATCCGAACGCCGGCGGGAGTGAAGTGGGTCACCTTCGGGGGCACCAATGAGTTGCTCTCGGACTGGATGGGAGTGGACGCCGAAAAGATGATTCCGGTGAAGTTCAACGGCAAGGCCGTTGGTCCGTGGGAGGTCTGCGTCGGCATGGCCGACGGCCAGGATGTCGTGATCCGCCGGCCGGCCGCGGCGTCCGTCATCAAAGACGATTCGAAATATCGCCGCCCCACCTAGACGGTCGCTCGCCGCGAACCAGGTATGGACGCCTTCTCTGCGGGCCTCGAGACGTTCGCCGAGCGCGGCTAATCCGCTGTGTTACGGCAGGCGTTCGAAGACGACGATCTGCGCCGCCACATTGGGGGTCGCTAACCGACTCGCGAAGATCCATGCGTCGGCGTGATTCGACGCACGAACGCCACTCACCGGCCGGTTCCACCAGGCCTCGTCACGACGTGCCTCGTCTGGTAGCTTGACGCCAAGCACGTCTTCCACCTCCGAGAAAGTCATGACGATCCGGTCCGCGTAGCGCTCCTGCAGGTATTTGTACAGCGGCCGGTATTGCCCTGAGACAGCGCGCGCCGGCGGCGCCTGGCTGACAACTGGTGCTGGCGAAGGACGCGGAGCGCGCAATCCCTTGCGCTCCAACCAACCGATGACGCTCATTGGAGCACGTTATGGCGATCCGGGCGATCGCCGTGTGCAAAACAGCACAGCAGCTCGAGCCGGAAAACCACTTTCCTTTTCCGACAGGCTGGATTGTCCTGATGCGGGGTGTGCAGAACGAGACAGCGGTCGTCGCCGCAGGCCGTTATCCTGAGATCTCCCGCAAGTTCCCCTATGTTGTTTGAATTCGTCTCTCTCAATCGCGAAGAGATCATCCGCCGATGCCGCGCGAAGGTCGCGATTCGATCGATTCCAACGCCGACGGCCGCGGAGATCGATCACGGCGTGCCGGTGTTCCTCGATCAACTGGTCGAGGCGCTGCGGGCCGGACTGTCGGATGGCCCCGATATCGGCAGGACCGCGATTCTGCACGGCCACGACCTGCTGGAACAGGGCTTCACGGTCTCGCAAGTCGTGCATGACTATGGCGACGTGTGTCAGTCGATCACCGAGCTGGCCGGCGAACTCGACGCGCCGATCGCAGCAGACGATTTCCGTCTGCTGAACGCCTGCCTCGATAATGCGATTGCGAGTGCGGTGACCGAGTTTGGCCGTCAGCGGATTCAGACCACGATCGAAAGCAGCGCGGTCCGCGAGAACGAACGCCACGGCTACTTCAGCCACGAACTGCGCAACCTGATCCAGACCTCGATCGTCGCGTTCGAGGTCCTGAAAACCGGCAATGTCGGGATCGCCGGTAGCACCGGAAAAGTGCTCGCCCGCAGTCTGCTCGGTGCGCGCGATCTGATTGAACGATCGCTCGAGGACGTGCGGACGACGCAGAGCGCGCGGCATCGCGGGATCGTTCTGGTTGCCAGGGTGATCGCGGATCTGGCCGCGACCGCCGCTCAGGCGGCAGACGCCGCAGGAGTGGTTCTCGAGACGCCGCTGGTTGATGAGAGCCTGGCGATCGAGGTGGACCGCCAGGTGGTGAGCGCGGTGGTGATGAACCTGCTGCAGAACGCCTTCAAGTTCACCCATGCTGGCACGACCGTCACGCTTCGCGTTCGCGCCAGCGCCGAGCGCGTGCTCATCGAAATCGAGGATCGGTGTGGCGGTCTGCCGGCCGGAGACCTGGACGATCTGTTTCAGCCGTTTGAACAACGCGGCGCCAATCGGACCGGCCTGGGACTGGGTCTCTCCTTCAGCCGCTGGGCAGTGGAAGCCAACCAGGGGCGGGTCTACGCGCGTTCTCTGCCTGGCATCGGCTGCGTGTTCACCGTGGACCTGCCGCGCCTGCCGATGACCGAAGGAGTGACGCGCGAGCTGTTCGATCGCCTGGCGTAACCGATGCCCGCGTCGCGAGGCGGTGTGCAATTGAGCACAGACTGGCTGTCGACCAATATGCGTGGCCGAGTTGTGGGGACGGATCGACTGGAGTAGAGTCGAGAGGTCTCGCTTTCGTGAGCTCCTGCAGCCTTCCGCGGTATTTTCCGCCCTCCGCTTCAGCCACTCATCAAGGCCTCCACGTTGGAGTGTCATGCGGCCCTTCCGGGAGCTGCTCGCGATCGATCACCACCAGACGCTGGAGTTTTTCGCCGGACAGCTGGAGGAACTATGCGACCCGACCGTCGACCGCCGCGAACTGCTCTACAACGCCAGCTTGCTGGCGCACTACGCGCAAGTCTCCACCCAGCCGGCCGTCGACGTTCCGGCGCCGGGCAGCCTCGGCGACATCTTCGACCACTTCGTCGCGAACACCGCGTTGCTGACCGACGCGCCGATGATGGAGACCGCCGGCGCCCAGTGCCTTCTGCTGGCGGGGTTTTTCGAGGACCAGATGCGTCCCCGATACAACGTGCGCTGGTATGGACAGCTCGGCGCCACTTTCTTCAGTCGCGCGGCCGCACACGAACGGTCGCCCGCGAAAGCGCAGTTGTTCGCCGCCATCGCGCGGCGATTCGAGCCGTGGCGGTTGCGCCACGCCAGGCTGAGCCGGGAGTTGCGCGCGCAGTCGTATTTATTGATCCCGTAATTCACCTGTCACGCCAGTCAATCCGGAGTTGAAACCATGACTGTCAGACCACTTCACGACCGTCTCATCGTCAAGCGCATCGAGGAGGGTGAGCAGCAGGTTGGCGGCATCATCATCCCGGACAGCGCCAAGGAAAAGCCGCAGCAGGGCACCGTCATCGCCGCCGGCAACGGCAAGGTCAAGGACGATGGCACGCGGCAGACGCCGGACGTGAAAGCGGGAGACGTCATCCTGTTCGGCAAGTACTCGGGGCAGGAGATCAAGTTCGACGGCAACGACTACCTGATCATGAAAGAGGACGAAGTCCTCGGCGTCATCGAAGGCGCGATCGTCGCGAAGAACGCGAAGTAGGAGAGAAATTACATGGCAAAGCAGATTATCTACGGCGAGCATTCGCGTCAGGCGGTCTTGCGCGGCATCAACCAGTTGGCCGACGCGGTCAAGGTGACCCTTGGTCCCAAGGGCCGCAACGTCGTGATCGACAAGAAGTTTGGATCGCCGACCATCACCAAGGACGGCGTCACGGTTGCGAAGGAAATCGAGCTGAAGGATCCGCTCGAGAACATGGGCGCGCAGATGGTTCGGGAAGTCGCCAGCAAGACATCCGACACCGCCGGAGACGGCACCACCACCGCCACCGTGCTGGCCCAGGCGATCTACCGCGAAGGCGCCAAGAACGTTGTCGCCGGCGCCAACCCGATGGACATCAAGCGCGGCATCGAGAAGGCGGTCGAG
>DASXIR010000245.1:0-9599 GCA_036497895.1 Vicinamibacterales bacterium
CGCACGTTCCAGATTCTCAAAGATCAGGGATCGATGTTCCTGCAGACCGAGGGCAAGCTTGCCGGCTGCTGGGTCATGCGCATCGACGAAACCGGAGGAGCTGCCGACGCACCGGCGGCGGACCCGGAGACGGCTTCATCAGCCGGCGGCGACGAGGCTGAAGAGGTGCGAGAAAAGGTCATCGTGCGATCGAACGGCATCGTGACCTACGTCGGCAAGGACATCGCCAACCAGTTCTGGAAATTTGGCCTGCTCGGACTCGACTTCCGGTATCGCGCACGCGACGCGCAGGCCGGTGGCAGGCCGCTGTGGTCGACGACATCAGGCGAAGGCGATCCCGGCGCGCCCGCGTTCGGGCACGCGCAGAAAATCTTCAACGTCATCGACTCGCGGCAGATGTACCTGCAGGCCCTCCTGAGCCAGGCGCTCCGTACGCTGGGCCATCCGCGCGAAGCCGAAAACTCGGTGCACTTCTCGTACGAGATGGTGGCGCTATCTCACGCGACGGCGCGCGAACTCGGCTACGGGTCACTCAGCGAGGCGTCGACCAAGCCGTTCGTCGAGGTCTCCGGCCGGAAGGGACTCGGGGTCAAAATCGACGACCTGCTCGATCTGCTGACCGATAAAGCGACTGCGGAAGTCGCGAAACGGAATACCGGGTTTTCGAGCGACGACTGCCGCCAGGTCGGCAGCCAGATCGCGGTCGCCGCGATCCGCTATTTCATGCTGAAGTTCTCGCGCGGCAAACTGATCGTCTTCGACATCGAAGAAGCGATCAGTTTCGAGGGTGAAACCGGTCCATATCTGCAGTACGCGACTGTGCGCGCCGGCAACATCCTGCGCAAGCTGGAGGAGCGGGAGGGCCTGTCCGAAGCAGACATCGTGCGCGACCTTGACGTCATCCCGGCGAAAGAACTGACCGAGGTCGGCGACGATGTCGGTCACGATCTGTGGGCGGTCGTACTCGAGGCGTCCAGACTCGACGGCGTCGCCGAGCAAGTGGCCCGTTCGCTCGAATTCTCAGTACTCGCCAAGTACGCGTTTGGCCTGGCGCAGATGTTCAACGCCTTCTACCACCGATATCCCATCCTCAACGAGGAGCAGTCAGACCGGAAGCGATGGCGGGCCGCCGGCGTCGCGTACGTGCGTACGCAGTTAACGCGTACACTGGACCTGATGGGTATCGAGATACCGAGCCGGATGTGAGACGGACAGCCATATGAGCGTCATCGGGATTACCAAATGCCGGAGCCTCGAAGACTACCGGCAGTCGATTCTGCACGTCGGCGGCGACGTCCGCATCCTCGATTCACCGGCGTCGGCAGCCAGCGCACTGGATGGGATCGACGGTCTCATGTTGACCGGCGGCGGTGACGTCGAGCCGGGCCTCTATCACGAGGCCCCGCACGAAACGGTCCTTCCAGCCGAGCCGGGGCGCGACGACTTCGAGATCGCGCTCATCCTCGAGGCGCGCCGAAAGCAGATACCTATCCTCGCCATCTGCCGTGGAATTCAGGTCCTGAACGTGGCCGCAGGCGGCAGCCTGTACCAGGACATCCCGTCGCAGCTGCCGGGCGCCGGCGCGCACAGCTTCGACGTGCCGGCACACGAGCCGTACGAGCTGGCGCACGAGATCTGGATCGAGAAGGACTCGCTGCTGTCGAGGCTGATGCGTGAGCGAATCGTGGACGATGGCTGCGAGGTGAACAGCCGGCATCATCAGGCGGTCAAACAGATCGCGCCGGGACTGAAGGTCACGGCAACGGCCCCAGACGGCGTCATCGAAGCGATCGAAGATCCGGCTGCAGAATTCTGCCTCGGCGTCCAGTGGCACCCCGAAAATTTCTTCCGCACCGGCGAGTTCCGCGCCATCTTCGAAGGATTCCTCGACGCCGCGCGAAAAGGGTGAGCGCCTCTATGAGATCTCAGGAATTGATGATGGCACGGCGATTTCGCGGGGCGCGCAGCTCGACCCGGTCGCACCGTGACAACAGGTTCCTCAAATAAATCCGAAGATCCTCAAATCCTCAATTCCTAAGATCCAAGGTTTCGTCAGTTCCTCGTGAACCCTACCACTGTTTCCACATGTGGAGTATTCGGGAACAGATCGAAGCCGTCAACGCTGTCGATGACGTAGCCGGCATCGACGATGCGCCGCGCGTCCCGGGCCAGCGTCGCGACGTCACACGACACGTAGGTCACACGCGCCGCCCGCAGCCGCAGTAACCCATCGAGCGCTTCACGCGACATGCCGGTCCGGGGCGGATCGACAATCACGGTCCCCGACGACACGTTCGCCGCTGGTCTCGCCGGAGCCACGAACTGCTCCACCGACTGATGGACGGCCACCGCTGACGCGGCCGCTGACTGAATGTTGGCGGCGAGATCGGCGGCGGCGTGACGGTCGCCTTCCACCGCCGTCACGCGGACGCCCTGCGTGGCCGCCACCGCTACCGAGAACAGTCCAACACCGGCGTACAGGTCAACGACCTCGTGACCCGGCACGGTGCGCTCGACGACGTGCTGGACGAGCGGGAGGAGCAGGTGACGGTTGCCCTGGAAGAACGCATGGACGTGCCGGCGGAGCACCACCGTCGCGCCGGTTGCCAACGCCAACCGATCGCTGACATGCGGATCGCCTCGTCCGCCGAACGCCGTCACGACGCCGGTGAAGCCGCTGACCTCGCCGAGTCGCGTCAGTGCCTCCGCGCTCGGCGGCGCCACGACATCGAGAGCAATGACCCGGTCCGACGCGTCCAGGTTCTCGGCGATCTCGATCTCGCGCACGCCCTCGACCGGCAACGCCTTCACCGCTGTCGCCAGGCGATCGATGGCATCGCAGGTTTCCGGCAGCAGTTGCCGCGTCAGTCGTGCGTCGCAGACCTCGTGACTGCCTTCCCGGAAAAAGCCGAGGCGATGGTCGCGGACATGAAGGCGGGCGCGCATGCGGTAGCCTTCCTGCGGCGATCCCGTGAGGCTGACGGTTCCCGGGATCGTGAGCCGGCCGATGCGCTTGAACGCATCTGCGATCACGTCACGCTTGATCTCGAGCTGGCGGGGATACGCGATGTGGTTGTACAGACAACCGCCGCACAGAGGATCGGCGACCGGTGTGCGCCGATCGGCCGACGCCTCTTCGATGTCGATCGGACCGGCGTACGCGACACCCTTAGCGACTCGTTCGATGCGGACCACCAGGCGTTCGCCCGGAATCGCACCAGAGACCAGCACGATCTGCCCATTGACGCGCGCGATCATGCGGCCGCCGGCCGCCGGCTTGTCGATCGTCAACGAGAGCGCGTCACCTGCAGTCAGCATGAAATGACGAGACGATATTGTGCTCTAAAGCGCGTCGAATGAGACGAGGGGCAAGTTGAATCGGAGGCGAAGAAGACGATCGATCGCCGCGGTTCGCGCTGCAGCGAACGCCGCCGCAGTCATCCCGGTTCGAAACTGTGCGAGGTCCTCGTCGGCTTCGCGTTCCAGCGCGATGCGAGTCGATGCGTCGACCGTGACGCGGGCCTGCGCCACCAGGTCCGCATCGAGCGCTGCGAGCCGATCGCACAACGCGCGCCGGGCGTCACCGCGCAAGCCGCCCGCCTTCGCCCGTGCCGCATCCAGTTCGCCTGCAACCCGGTCGATCAGCCCGTCGAATTCAGCGCCGAGAGAACCGTCGACGCGCGCGGACGTCAGGCGCCGCACGACGCGTTCGAGGTGCGCGGGCAGTGACGTCTGATGCTTCGGCAAGCGGTTACTGACCGCAGCGCTATCGTCATCGGTTGCGCCGGCGGTCGCGCCCACTGCACGTCGCCACTCGTCGAACACGTCCAGCACGTCGGCATCGCAGAAGTCGATCTTCACCGGCCGCCGGCGGCGCCCCTGCTTGTAGTAGCGCTCGAAATAACGATCGATGCCCTGAAACGCGATTTTGAGCGGCACACCCTGCGCTTCCCACGACGACACGAGTTCGAAAGACGGACCCACCACGCGCATGAGGTGGCCGTCGTTCTTGCGGCATAGATAGGTTTCGATTTCGCGACAGTAGGTTGGATCGGTCACGACCACGCGAGCTCTCCGGAGACGATGCGCTCGATGCGGTCGGCGGTCCGCACCATCAGCGCACCGCGATCGTCGATGCCTGCAGTGATTCCCGCCTGCGCGCCCTCGAGCGTCGTCCAGGTGACGCGCGCGCCTGACGCGCCGGGCGCCAGGCCGCGCCACGCGTCGAGGATAGCATCGAAGCGTCCGTCGAGCAGATCCGCGTAGCGTTGCGCCAGCGCAGCCAGCGTCTCGACCAGCACGTGATGTCGATCGACAGAACGTCCGAGTTCGGATTCGAGCGAGGTGACACGATCGCGAAGCTCCGGCGGAAACGCGGTCGCGCATACGTTGACGCCGTAGCCGACGATCACCGCGTCGCCGATCCCGTTACGCGAAGCCTCCGCAAGAATGCCGCCGAGCTTGCGCTTGCTCACCTGCAGATCGTTCGGCCACTTCAAGTCCACCTGCAGCCCGGTCGCATGGCGAATACCTTGCGCCAAGGCGACCCCGGCCGTCAGCGTCAGGAGCATGGTCGCGCGCTCCGGATCGATGCGGGCCCGCGACGGCTGAAGCACGACCGAAACATACAGACCGGCACCGGCCGGTGAGAACCAGGTGTGGCCACGCCGGCCACGTCCTGCCGTCTGCATGTCGGCGACGATGACGAGTCCCTCGGCGTGGGCGGGCGTCGCGCCGGTGGATCCGCTGCGCTCGGCGGCTTCGTCGTTGGTGGATCCGAGCGCATCGAACAGCAGCAACGTCGAGGCAATCGGGCCAAGCCTCGCTCGCGCCCGATCGAGTGCCGTCGCCAGCTCGCCCGGCAGTTCAGATGGTGTCGATTTCAAAGCTGATATCGATCGCCGGAGCGGAGTGGGTCAACGCTCCGACCGACACGAATCTGGCGCCGGTGGCAGCCAGTTCAGGGATTCGCTCCAGCGTCACGCCGCCGGAAATTTCAATCTCGGCCCGGTTTTTCGCTCGCGAGACCGCCTCACGAATGTCGTCGGTCGACATGTTATCCACGAGTATCGAGTCCACGCCGGCAGCCAGCGCTTCATCCACCTGCGCCAGCGTGTCGGCCTCGATCTCGATCGGTGCGTCCGGACGCTGGGCGCGAGTGCGGGCGACCGCGACGCCGACTCCACCGGCCAGGCTGATGTGGTTGTCCTTGATCAGGACCGCGTCGAAGAGGCCGACGCGGTGATTGGTCGCCCCGCCGGCGCGCACCGCGTATTTTTCCAGCGCCCTCAACAGCGGCGTCGTCTTTCGGGTGTCGAGGATCGTAATGCGCCCGCCGGCGGCATCGACGAAGCGGCGTGCACACGTCGCGATGCCCGACAGGCGTTGCAGGAAGTTGAGGGCGGTCCGTTCGCCGACGAGAAGGGCGCGAGCAGTCCCGGCGATCGCCGCCACGACGTCGCCGGGCCGGCACGTGTCCCCGTCGGTTCGACTGCGTTCGACACGGACCTGCGGGTCCAGCTGCCGGAACGCCTCGAGCGCGACCTCAAGCCCGGCGATCACACACTCGGTTTTGACGATGAAGACGCCGCGTGCCATTTGGCCGGCGTCCACCGTCGCCTCGGTCGTGATGTCGCCGCCACGAACGTCCTCGTCGAGCGCCCGGCGCACGATGTCCTGATAGGCGGACGGATCCAGCGATTGCACTTTGGACTTCAGATTCCCAGTTTCTGACTGCTAAGTTCTGACATCCGCCGAGGGAGGCGGTTCGTAGCCCACGACCACGATTTCGCGCGGCTCGCCGACGGTGGTGGCGAACGCGACAACCCGCAGGGCCGCACGCAGATCGGCTTCCACAATCGGCATCAGAGCCGCGCTGTCGGCGTCGGTCTTCACCGTCACACCGGTGATCGGCACCTTGAGCGGCTGCTTGGCTTCGGATCGCTGCTTGCGAACCTCGAACATCACTTTGGTTGCCCAGGTGTACGCGCGCTCGTCGGTCTGCCGAACGTCTTCGCCGTGATCGCCGATCATCGACAGCAGTTCGTCCGGCGTCGGCCAGGCGGCTGTGTGGATCGATCCGTCGCGCCACCACGACCATACCTCCTCGGTCACGAATGGCAGAAAGGGCGCAAACAGCCGCAGCATCACGGACAGCGCTGCAGTCAGCGCCGCATTCGCTGAGCCGGCACCCTCGGCGCCCTGCTCACCGTAGCGGCGTCCCTTCACCAGCTCGAGGTAGTCATCGCAGAATCCCCAGAAGAAGGCTTCGGTGCGCTGCAGCACTCGCGCATAGTCGTAGCCCTCGAACGCCACGGTCACCTCCGCCACGAGTGAGGCCAGGTTCCGCAGCATCGCCCGATCGACCGGCGCGGTGACCTTGCCCTGCGGTTCCGCTGACATCAACGCGAACTTCGAGGCGTTGAGGATCTTGATCGCGAGCCGCCGCCCCACCTTCATCTGCGCGGGGTCGAACGCGGTGTCGGTCCCGGGACGACCACTGGCCGCCCAATAGCGCACACCGTCTGAACCATGCTCTTCGAGCAATCCGAGCGGCGTGACGACGTTGCCCTTCGATTTCGACATCTTCTTACGGTCGGGATCGAGCACCCAGCCCGAGATGGCGGCATGACTCCAGGGCAATGAATCGTGCTCGAGATGCGCGCGCAGCACGGACGTGAACAGCCAGGTGCGGATGATGTCGTGCGCCTGCGGCCGCAGATCCATCGGAAACGTACGCGCGAACAGATCGGGATCGTCGGGCCAGCCACACACAATCTGCGGCGACATCGACGAGGTGGCCCACGTGTCCATTACGTCGGGATCGCCCACGAAACCACCGGGGACGCCGCGTTGATCCGCGCGGTAGCCGGCCGGCACATCGGTCGAGGGATCGATCGGCGTCTGCGCATCGCCGGCCGCGATCGGATGGTCGTGATCCACCTGTCCCTGCGGGGTCAGCGGATACCAGACCGGAAACGGCACGCCGAAAAATCGCTGGCGGCTGATGCACCAATCACCGTTGAGACCGTTCGCCCAGTTTTCGAACCGGTTCTCCATGTACTCCGGGTGCCAGCGCAGCTCGCGGCCGCGCGCGATCAGCGCCTCGCGCAATTCGATGGTCTTGATGAACCATTGGCGGCTGGTGATGATCTCGAGTGGCCGGTCGCCCTTCTCGAAAAACTTCACCGCATGGGTGATCGGTCTCGGTTCGCCGATGAGATCGCCACTCTTGCTCAATTGCTCGACGATTTTGGCGCGGGCCTTGGCGGCCGACAACCCTTTCAGCTCGCTGTAGTACTGCTGCGCGCGCTCCGGCTGTGCCGATTCCCAACCCCGTGCTCCCCAGGTGATATCGCGAAGCGTACCGTCGGCCTGGATGATCGCGCGCACCGGCAGGCTGAGCTCGCGCCACCAGGTCACGTCGGTTGTATCGCCGAAGGTGCAGATCATCGCGATGCCGCTCCCCTTTTCGGGGTCGGCGAGCGTATGCGCACGCACCGGCACACGGACGCCAAAGAGCGGCGTCAACACGTGCTTGCCGAACAGCGGCTGGTAGCGCACGTCATCCGGATGGGCGACCAACGCCACGCATGCCGGAATCAACTCCGGGCGCGTCGTCTCGATCTCGACGGTGGATCGAGACAGCCCCCGGGCTTCAGCGTCCGGCAGCGAGAACGCGATCTTGTGATACGCGCCAGGCATTTCGCGGTCTTCGAGTTCGGCCTGGGCGACGGCGGTCTTGAAATCGATGTCCCACAACGTCGGCGCTTCAACCTGATAGGCCTGGCCCCGCTGCAGCAGGTGGAGAAACGCCAGCTGCGAGACGCGCTGGGATCGTTTCGAGATGGTCGCGTACGTCATCGACCAGTCGACCGACAGGCCGAGCGTTTTCCACAGCTGTTCGAAGACCTTTTCGTCCTCGGTGGTCAGCCGCGCGCACAGCTCGATGAAATTGGGACGTGACACCGACAACGGCGGCTTCGGCGGCTGTGCCGGCGGCACGAACTCCGGCACATACGGCAGCGATGGATCGCAACGTACGCCGTAGTAGTTCTGCACCCGTCGTTCGGTCGGCAGACCGTTGTCGTCCCACCCCATCGGATAGAACACTTCCTTGCCGCGCATGCGGTGGAACCGCGCGACGACGTCGGTGTGCGTGTAGGAAAAGACATGACCGACGTGCAGCGAACCGCTGACGGTCGGCGGCGGCGTGTCGATAGCGAAAACGTCAGCGCGGGAACGCGTGCGATCGAAGCGAAAGACGCCGGACGATTCCCAGTGCGGGACCCACTTGGCTTCGAGCCCCTCCAGAGCCGGTTTCTCGGGCAGCCGGAGGCGAGCCGGATCCAGGCTGGTGAGCAAAGACGACGACTGAGACATCCTCTGATCGTATTACGGATTGGGAAATCAGATGGTCGCGATTCCGGAGATTGCCCGCCCGATCGCGCGATGGCGGGCTACTCGATGGCGGACTTGATCCGTGCGATCTCTTCGGAGATCAATCGCTCGGCGACCTTCGAGACAATGTCCGAGACCGTCTCGCGGACCACTCGATCGGACAGGCGATCGAGCACTCGGCGGGTAACGGCTTCGATCAGCTCCTCGGTGACTTCCACCGGTGCGGGTGCGGCGGGAGCCGGAGGAGCCGGAGGCGCCAGCGTCGCCGGCCAGGTGACCGCAATGTCGGAAAGCGGACCTTGCTCGGCCGCGAGCAGCGCGGCGAACGCATCGGCGAGCGACGGCAGCGCCGGCGGTTTCGGCGGCAGCGAGCGCGCCATCGTGTCGGAGGAAGCCGGCATCGCGGCAGGCGGCTCGGCCCCTGGCGCCCGCCCGGTGTGCTCGCCGCCGGTCGAAACAACGCTGAGCGGCGCCAACGGTTCGGTGACCGCGATCGGCACGGGCGCGGCGAACGACGCCACCGGCGGCGGGGCTTCGTAGTGTGACACCGGCGTCAACGGTTCGGGAGCGTGTGAGCCGCCCATGTCCGGTGCAACCGGCGCTGGTGGTTGGGAACCTCGCGACGTCTCCCTGACCGGTGGAAGAGATTCGAGGGCGTCGAGGTCCCATTTCTCCGCCGCGGTCTCTACCTGGGCCGGCACCGCTGATGGCTGCCCGCTCTCGAGGTTGGCGAAGGCCGCGTCCAGACGATCGAAATACGCATTCAGTTCGCCGCCTTCGCCGCCCGCGGCGTCGAACGGCTGCGGCCGACTCTCGGCGGGCGCGACCGCCTCCGGCGCTACTGCAGCCGCAGACGGGTGCTCGCCGGCTGTCCGCGGTCGCGACAGCAGCTCTCGAACACGGCCAATCACCATCTGGGGTTCGAACGGCTTCGCGAGGACGCCGTCGCAACCGGCCTGGGCCGCACGCTCCTGATCAACCGGTTCGAACGCACCGGTCAGCAGGACGACCGGAATATGGGCCAGCCTGGGGGTCCGACGCATGAACTGCGCGACTTCGTAGCCATTGCGTCCCGGCATGCCGATGTCCGCCAGGACGATATCAGGGGTCGTGGCCTCGAGGCGCTCGATTGCCTGGTCGCCGTCGCTGACGGCCACGACCTTGATGTCTTCGTCGGCAAACGTCAGCTCGATGACGCG
>DASXIR010000246.1:0-5034 GCA_036497895.1 Vicinamibacterales bacterium
ACCGACGCGCAGCAGATCGCCATCGAAGGCGTCCCCAATTCAAGCTATAGCCTGGTGCTTCGCATCCGCCTCCAGAACCGGCCGGGCATGCTGGGCCGGTTGACCACCACGATCGGCGAAGCCGGCGGCAACATCGAGGCGATCGATCTCGTGGAGGTCAATCGCGATTCGATCACCCGCGACATGACCGTGAACGCTGCCTCGAGCAGCCATGGCGATGCCATCGTCAGGGCGATCAGCGGCCTCGACGGCATCGACGTCATCCATGCCTCCGACCGCACGTTCCTGATGCATCTCGGCGGCAAGATCGAAGTGGTGTCGAAAGTGCCGCTGAAGACGCGCGCCGATCTGTCGATGGCCTACACGCCGGGCGTGGCGCGGGTGTGCGAAGCGATTCACCAGGACCCCGAAAAGCGCTTCACGCTGACCATCAAGAAGAACACCGTCGCCGTTGTCACCGACGGCACGGCTGTGCTCGGCCTGGGCGATATCGGTCCGGCCGCCGCGATGCCGGTGATGGAAGGCAAGGCGATGCTGTTCAAGGAATTCGGCGGCGTCAACGCCTTTCCGATTTGCCTGAGCACCAAGGACCCCGACGAAATCGTCAAGACCGTCAAGCTGATCTCGACCGCATTCGGCGGCATCAACCTCGAAGACATCTCGGCGCCGCGCTGTTTCGAAATCGAGGATCGGCTCAAGGCCGAGCTCGACATTCCGGTGTTTCACGACGATCAGCACGGTACCGCCGTCGTCGTGCTCGCGGCGTTGACCAACGCGTTGAAAATCGTCGGCAAGCGCATGCGCGAGGTCAAGGTCGTCGTCTCCGGCGTGGGCGCGGCGGGCGTGGCCTGCACGAAGATCATCATGGCCGCCGGCGTTCAGAACGTGATTGGATGCGACTCGACCGGCGCGATTTATCGCGGCCGGCAGGAACACATGAACTGGCAGAAGAACTGGTACGCCGAACACACCAATCCCAATGGCGAGCGCGGTTCGCTGCATGACGTGATTCGCGGCGCCGACGTCTTCCTGGGATTGTCGGTCCCTGGCGTAATCGGTATCGACGACGTCAAGGGCATGGCAGCCAAGCCGATTGTGTTCGCGATGGCCAACCCGGTTCCCGAGATCATGCCCGAGGCCGCCGGGCCGTACGTTGCCGTGATGGCGACCGGACGGTCTGACTATCCCAATCAGATCAACAACGTGCTGTGCTTTCCGGGGATCTTCCGGGGTGCCCTGGCCTGCCGTGCCACGACCATCAACGAAGAGATGAAGCTGGCGGCTGCCAACGCGATTGCCGGCATCATTTCGGACGAGGAATTGCTGCCGGAGTACATCGTGCCGTCGGTCTTCGATCGGCGTGTCGCCGAAGCGGTCGCGCGCGGGGTCGAGCAGGCCGCGTATCGTACGGGAGTGGCGCGTCGCATGTAGTGGCCGACCAGGGTCGGCCACTACGCCCCCCAGAAGCGGCTACGCCGGCGCGGCTTCGGTCCTGACGACGGCGCTGGTCGCCCGCGTCGGAAACAACGCGGCGAGATAGGTGTACACGACCGGCGTCAGGTACAGCGTAATCAGCTGCGACACGATCAGCCCGCCGACGACGGCAAGGCCGAGCGGCCGGCGCCCTTCACTGCCGACTCCTGAGCTGAGCGCGATGGGTATGGCGCCGAACAGCGCCGCCATGGTCGTCATCATGATTGGCCGGAAGCGGATGACGCACCCGTCCAGGATGGCTTCGGCCGGCGATCGGCCGTGGCGTCGCTCAGCGTCGAGGGCGAAGTCGATCTGCATGATCGCGTTCTTCTTGACGATGCCGATCAGCATGATCAAGCCGACGAAGGAGTAGATATTCAGCTCGTTGCCGGTGGCCCAGAGGACGACCAGGGCGCCAAGGCCGGCCGCCGGCAGGCCCGACAGAATCGTGATCGGGTGAATGTAGCTCTCGTAGAGCATTCCGAGCACGATGTAGACCACGCCGATAGCGACAAACAGCAGCAGCCCGAGGTTCTTCATCGAGTCTTCGAACACCTTCGCTGTGCCGTCGAAGCTTGCGGACACGGTCGGCGGCAGGACGCGACCGGCCAGGTCGTTGATTTGCGCCACGGCGCTCCCTAGCGCAACCCCTGGCCGTAACGCGAACGACAGCGTCACCGACGGCAGCTGGCCGGAGTGATTGACGGTGAGCGGACCGACGTCTTCCTTGAAGCTCAGGACAGACTCGAGTGGCACCAGCGCGCCAGACGTCGTCTTGAAACCGAGTTTCTCGAGCGAATCGGCATGCGCCTGATCCTGCGGATCGAGTTCGAGCAGTACCCGATACTGATTCGTGGAGCCATAAATCGTGGACGACCAACGCGGTCCAAAGCCGCTGTAGAGCGCGTCCTCGAGCTGCGACGGATCCAGTTTCAGCTGCGCCGCGCGGTCGCGATCGATGTGCAGACTGATCACCGGGCTCTTCATCTGCATGTCGTCGTTGACGTCCTGGATGTCGGCGATCTTCGCCATCTCCGTTTCGAGACGGCCGGCCCACGTGTAGAGCGCGTCAGAGTCGAGGCTGCGCAGCGTGAACTGATAGGTGCTGTTGCCCGAGCGGCCGCCGATCTGAATCACCGGCGGAATGGTGACGAACACCTGCGCCCCAGGCATCCGGCTGGTCTGCCCTCGCAGTTGCTGCGCCACCTGCACGATCGACAGATTGCGCTCGCCGCGCGGCGACGTCTGTACCGAAAAGTTCGCGGTGTTCATCGAGCCCTGGCCGCCGCCACCGGAACTCATCATGAACGTCTTGACGAGGGAATTCCTGTGCAGGATGTCCGCGACCTGCTTCGCGTACTGCATCGTGTCGGTAAACGCGGTGCCCTGCGCGGCGCGGACGCTGACGTTCAGCAGATCGATGTCCTGATCCGGGATGAAGCCCTTGGGGACGACGCCGGCCATCCACACCGTCGCGATCAGGACACTAACGCTGATCGCCAGCATCACCAGGCGATGACGCAGCACCAGGCGCAGGCTGCGCTCGTAGGCTGCGAGCAGGCGATCGAAGGCGCGGTCGCACCACGCCGACCAGCGCGATTGCGTGGCATGTGATGTCGCGCGCAGAAAACGCGCGCACAGCATCGGTGTCAGCGTCACCGAGACGATGCCCGAGATCAGGATCGCCGTCATGATCGTGACTGCGAACTCCCGGAACAGCCGCCCGAGCACGCCGGCCATGAACAGGATCGGGATGAACACCGCGGCCAGCGACACGGTCATCGAGAGGATGGTGAAGCCGATTTCGCGCGAGCCCTTGAGCGCCGCTTCGAGCGGCGCTTCGCCGTGTTCGATGTGACGCACGATGTTTTCCAGCATCACGATCGCATCGTCCACGATGAAGCCGACCGAGAGGATCAGCGCCATCATCGACAGGCTGTCGAGTGTGAAGTGCATCATCTGCATCACGGCAAAGGTGCCGAGAATCGAGAATGGCAGCGCCAGCGCCGGAATCATTGTCGCCGAGGCGTTGCGCAGGAACAGGAAGATGACCGCGACCACCAGAATCAGCGTGACGACCATCGTCAGCTTGATGTCCTGGAAGGCGGCGCGGATGCTCTTGGCGCGTTCGCGCAGCAGTGTCAGGTGAACCGTCGGTGGCAGCTGTGCCTCGAACGTCGGCAGCAGTGCCTTGATCGTGTCGGTGAGGTCGATGATGTTGCTGCCAGGCTGACGACTGACCTGCAGGCCGATGGCGCGCGGCCGACCGAGTTCCGGCGTTTCGATCCACGACGAAGTGCGATTGTCCTCGACGCTGTCGAGCACCGTGGCCACTTGATCCAGCCGCACGGGACGGCCGTTCTTGTACGACAGCACCAATGACCGGAACGCCGCGGCATCCATGAGCTGACCGCTGGCCTTGATGTTGAACGTGGAGCCGGATCCGTAGAGTTGTCCCGTCGGCAGGTTGACGTTCCAGTTCTGCAGCGCGGTGCTGACCTCGTTGATACCGATGCCCTGCGCGCGCAGCTTGTTCGGATCCACCTGCACGCGGACGGCGTACTTCTGCGCCCCTTGAATCTGCGCCTGCGCCACGCCGCTGACCATCGAGATGCGCGGGCCGACCAGCGTCTCGGCGAAGTCGTCGAGCGTGTACATCGGCATCATCGACGATGTCAGCCAGAGCATCATCAGCGGATCGTCGGCGGGATTGAACTTCTTGAACGACGGCGGCGCCGGCATGCCCGGCGGCAGCAGCGGCATCACCGCCGCGATCGCGGTCTGCACGTCAACGGCGGCGCTGTCGATGTCGCGATCGAGCGCGAACTGCAGCGTGATGCTGGTGCCGCCGAGGGAACTCCGCGAGGTCATCGAGTCGAGGCCGGCGATGGTGGTGAACTGCCGCTCGAGCGGGCTCGCGACCGCCGACGACATGATGTTGGGATCGCCGCCCGGCAGTCCAGCGCTGACCGTGATGGTCGGGAAATCGACGTTCGGAAGGTCGCTGACCGACAGCCCGGCGTAGGCGAGCATCCCGAAGATTGCAACGCCCGCCATCAGCAGACTGGTCGCGATCGGACGACGAATGAAAATCTCGGAAACGTTCACGAAGACTGGCAGGTACGCTAGACGCCGGAGGACGGAGTGTCAAGCGAGCGACGGAAATGTCGCTCGCGGTGTTCGGGAAGGAATGCTCGAACGAATGTCAGCGAATGTCTATCTTGCAGCGCGATCCGACGTCGCCGTCCCCGACCCAGGCAGCGCGAACGACAGATACTCTCCTGAGTAATTGCCGCCGCTGATCGCGATGACGATGTACTGCTTGCCGCCGGCTTCGTAGGTCATCGGTGCACCACTCTGCGGCGCCGGCATCCAGACCGCTCCCACCTGCGCTCCGCTGGTCTTGTCGTACGCGCGCAACATCGCCCCGCGCGGATGCTCCGGCGTCGTCGTCACCTGCGGATCGCCGAGGATGACGAGGGTCTTCGTCACCATCAGGCCGACGCTGCCCTGCTGGCCGGTCTTCGGGATGTTCAGGCCCTTGAGCGCCGGATGATTGCG
>DASXIR010000247.1:0-3248 GCA_036497895.1 Vicinamibacterales bacterium
GGCCTGGTGTTGCTGCGTGATTGCCCCGCTCGGTTTAGTTCCCTGCCCACGGACCATCGACGCGCCCCCTGGAACCGGAGCCGTTGTTCCTGCCTTGACTACTTCATAGACGACGGCGGCGTGATACGAAAACGTCACGGAGTCGCCGACCTTCAGCTCGTTGAAGCGTTTGATCTCGGGGCCGCACTCGAAATCCTCGAGGCTGCCGGCGGCGTCCTTCAACGTGACAATCCGCTTGGTGTGGTCGATCGCCACGATGGTGGCTGATTTCGAGATATTGCCCGCCTGTTCGACCTTGGTCTGTCCTGAAATTGGCGCGATCGTCAGGCAAAGCATTGCGATACCAATAAAGCGAGCGCTAAGTTGTCCCATCATTTCGATAATCCTCCACGTGGTCAGTTCAGGTCACCGTAAGCCCGGCAAGGCCACGACGCCGGCGATGGGGTGCCTGTCCCCAGCCGATTATCACCGAAATGGCCGAGAACAGAGGCGATCTTCCGCGAGCGTGGTCTACAGCGGGACTGTTTCTGCGGATTTCCGGCTCGTGGAGGGGTAGCATCGACGCGTTCATGCGCCCCGCACGCCTTCGGGACAACCTGCCGTGACGGCTGAGGCTTCGGCGGCCCCGGGTAAACGAATCCCGTTCCGCGGGCGCATCTCGCAGCCGACGCTCGAATACCAATCCCGCATCGGCCGATGGCTCGCTGGCGGCGAATCAGTCGCCGAAGACACCAGCCATGCCGCGGCCGCCGCCACGCATCCATGGCGGAAGGTCATGTGGCTGACCGGCGTCGACTACTTCTCGACGCTCGGTTACCAACCCGGTATCGCGCTCATTGCAGCCGGTGTGGTTGCACCAATCGCGACGGTGATTCTGGTGATCGTCACGCTCCTTGGTGCCCTGCCGGTGTACGCGCAGGTCGCCGGGCGCAGCTTCGCGGGCCAGGGATCGATCGCGATGCTGGAGAACGTGCTGGCCGGCTGGAAGGGCAAGCTGCTGGTGCTGACGCTCCTCGGCTTTGCCGGCACCGACTTCGTGATCACGATGACGTTATCGGCGGCCGATGCCGCGAAGCATGCGATCGAGAATCCCTTCCTGCACGCCGCCCTCGGCGGCCATGAGATCCTCGTCACAAACGTCATCCTCGTCGTGCTCGCGATCGTCTTCCTGATCGGATTCCGCGAGGCAATCGGCGTGGCGGCCGTCGCCGCCGTGCCCTACCTTGTCCTGAACGTGATCGTTCTCGCGCGCGGGCTGTGGGAAATCCTCACGCACCCGGCGCTGGTCACCAACTGGAGCGGCGCGCTGTCGGCGACTGGCGATTTCTCCATGATCGTCGCCGGCGCCATGCTCGTCTTTCCAAAGCTCGCGCTCGGCCTGAGCGGCTTCGAAACCGGCGTGTCGGTGATGCCGCTCATCGACGGCGGCGAGGCCGACCGCGGCTACACGCCGCGCGCCGGTGACCCGCCGAAAGGGCGGGTGGCAAACACACGGAAGCTGCTGCTGACGGCCGCGGCGATCATGAGCGGCATGCTCGTCCTGTCAAGCTTCGTGACGACGCTGCTGATCACGCCGGCCGACTACCAGCCGCCGGGCAAGGCCAGCGGGCGGGCGATCGCGTTTCTGGCGCACACGTATCTGGGACGCGGCTTCGGCACCGTGTACGACTTGTCGACGATCCTGATTCTCGGTCTCGCGGGCGCGTCGGCGATGGCCGGCCTGCTGCAGTTAATTCCGCGCTTCCTGCCGCGCTTCGGCATGGCACCACGCTGGGTCGGGCTCGCCCGTCCCCTGGTGCTCGTGCTCCTCGTCATCTCGGTCGTCATCACGTGGATCTTCCAGGCCAACGTCGAGGCGCAGAGCGGCGCGTATGCCACGGGCGTCCTCGTGCTGATCCTGTCGGCGGCGTTCGCGGTGACGCTCGCGCTGTGGCGCGAGCGTCGCTGGGCGCTGGCGGCCTACACATCGCTGTTGTGTCTCGTATTTGGCTTTACGCTCGTCGACAACTGCATCGAGCGCCCCGACGGCCTGATCATCGGTTCCATCTTCACCTTGCTCCTGATGATGGCAAGCGGCATCAGCCGATCGGTTCGATCGATGGAAATCCGGATTCCGGATGCCCACTTCACAGACGTCGAGAGCTGGCACCTCGGTCCGGAGGTGCGGGGCAAGAAGGTGCACCTGGTTCCGATCAAGCGGTCGACGCCGGAGGCGCGCCAGCGGATGCGCGTCGGCCTCGCCCGCCACTACAAGGTGCGGGGGCCGTTCCTGTTCCTGCACGTGAATCTGCGCGACAACCGTAGCGAGTTCTCCGCGCCGCTCGAGGTGACGCTTCGACGTGAGGGCGACGACTACGTCGCCGAGGCGTATGGTGCGGTGGCGATCGCGAACACTATCGCCTTCATCAGCGAGGCGATTGATCCGGTCTCGATCTTCATCGCGCTGACCCGTCACGATCTGATGTCCCAGGCGGTTCGCTACCTGCTGTTCGGAGAGGGGGAGACGGGGCTGATCGTCTACACCATCCTCCTGCGCTACTGGCACTGGACCCCGGAGGAAGACGTGCGTCCGCTGATCTTCCTCATGAGCGACTGACGCGGCTCGAGGTCCGCGGACTATGGGCGTTCGCTGACGGAAGGGGGCGCTCCCGCTTCCAAGCAGGAAACCGCGCGATTCCATCAATTCCCCATCGAATCACCACGGCATCTCCAAGACTTCGGGTCGTCGCGGCGTCTAGTCTTCGCCTGTATCTGACAACGGAATTCGAATCCGTTCAGAAACGGAGGATCTGTATGAAGACGCGCCACCGATCGATCGTGCGGTATCTGCAGCCTACCGACAGGCCATTCGTTTCGTTCACGCTCGCCGCCATCCTGATGGCTGGATCGCTGGCAACGGCGGTGCACGCGGAAGAATGGCGGGTGCTCGTCGGAGTGGAGAGCGGTACTCGGGGACGCCAGGCTCTGGCCTTCCTTCCGAACGAGCTCTGGATCCATGCCGGCGACACAGTGCGGTACACCTATCCGACGCACGAGCGCCACACGCTGACGTTCCTGAAGCCAGGTCAGACGCGGCCGCCGGGGTTTGGGCCGACCTTCGGCGTCGTCGTCGGATGCCCGGGTGTGACGCCCGATGGGTCGAACTACGACGGTTCCGCGTGCGTCACCAGCGACGTCCAGATGCTTGCGGAGGACTCGGCGCCCGGCGACGAGCCGCCGACCTACTCCGTGACGTTCCCGTCAACCGG
>DASXIR010000248.1:0-3711 GCA_036497895.1 Vicinamibacterales bacterium
GTGCTGCAAGCCGCGCTCGCCGCGTGCCACGCCCGCGCGCGCCAGACCGACGATACCGACTGGCCCCGCATTGCTGCGCTTTACGATCGGCTGCGCGTCGTGGCGCCCTCGCCCGTCGTCGATCTCAATCGCGCGATCGCCCACAGCATGGCCTTCGGTCCTGAAGCGGGCCTCAGACTGGTGGACGAGATCGCCGCCGCCTCCTTGCGCGGCTACGCGCCATTGCCGGCGGCGAGGGGCGACTTTCTGTTCCGCGCTGGGCGACTGGCCGAGGCGCGTTCAGAATTCGAGGCTGCGGCCGCGCTTACCCGCAACGTGCGAGAAAGGGCCTTTCTCCTGGCACGGGCGGAGGCCTGCGAGTCGAGCACTGAATCCCGTTTCTGAGCCGCTCGCAAGTCAGATACTGCTGATCCTCTACCGTCGCGGGTCACTTCGTCGCTGTCACTCAATGGCAGCGTTTTCTAGAACGTCATCCTGGCTCTACTGATGGCTGGTGAGCGTCACCGCGAGCGTCAGCAGCGACTTGATGCCGGGAACGATGCTGCCGGCTTCGGCCGTCTCTTCAAGGCGATGCGGCATGTGCTCCAGCGTCGCGCCGATGGCCACGGCTGGAATGCCCAGCGCAACGGCGTTGTTGGCGTCGGTGGACCCCACATCGGCGGGAACGATTGCCGGAGTGCCGGCCTGGCGGAAGTAATTGCTGACGGCGAGCGCGGTCTGCACCAGCGGATGATTGAGCCGTTCGTCCTTCGACCGCGCCTTCGCGTAGTCCTGCAGGACGGACTTTTCCATATGGAAGGCGACGCCTTCCTGCTCGGCCGCGTGCCGCGCCGCGGCTTCGACGGCCTGCTCCAGCTTCGCTTGTGTCGGCGTGTCGAGCGAGCGTGAAGGGGGCGCGTTCTCGCGAGCGGCACTCGGTCGAAATGAGAGTCGGAGGCGACTTCAGCGGCCCTGAGTTCGATTGCGGATATCAGCCCGATGGTTGACTTCGGGCGCGGCTGGCGTAGTCACTCGCTCCGAATGCGTATAGACGTTGAAGTTCTGCCCGCGAAGAAAGCCGATCAGCGTGATGCCGCACTCCTCCGCGAGATCGATGGCCAGGCTCGACGGCGCCGACACGGCCGCGACCATCGGAATGCCGGCGAGGAACGCCTTCTGAACGATCTCGAACGACGTGCGCCCACTGACGAAGAGGATGTGATTGTCGAGCGGCAGCCGCTCCTGAATCACCATTCGCCCGATCACCTTGTCGACGGCATTGTGCCGTCCGACGTCTTCGGCGATCGTTGTGAGCTGCGCGTCGCGGGTGAAGAGGCCGGCCGCGTGCAAGCCGCCCGTTTCCTCGAACACCGCCTGCGCGTCGCGGAGACGCCCCGGAAGCTCGACGATCGTCGAGGCCGGCACCGCCCACGGCACGGCGAGCGCCGGCAGGTCTGTCTTGAGCGAATCGATCGACAGCCGTCCGCACATGCCGCACGACGAGTGTGTCGTGACGTTCCGGCGCTCGGCCAGAAACTTCGCGAGCGTCTCAGCCGATCCGTCGACCAGCTTGGCGTTGATGATGTTCTCCGGATGCTCGGCGGAAGGATCCTGGCAGTATTCGATCGTGCCAAGATCGTCCGCGCTCTTCAGGATGCCCTCCGCAAGCAGAAACCCAGCGGCCAGCTCGCGATCGGCCCCAGGGGTTCGCATGATCACGGCAAACGGCCGGTCGTGAAGCCGGACTTCGAGCGGCTCTTCCGTCGCCGCACGGTCGCGGTCGCCGCTCCGCACGCCGGCCCGGATGCGAACGACGTCGACACCATGAAACGCCTCGGCCATGGCAGGCATTGTACCGGTTACCGCACGAGGTCCGTATCCACCAGCGTGCTTTGGTAGTCTTCCGCGCGTTGAGATTCCCGAGACATGTTTGGTCATCGTCGTCGAGACCCGCGCCCTGCGATCCAGAGTGCCGATCGACACCTACCGGCGCGCCGAAGCAGACTCGTTCGTTCCCTTATGTCGAGACGGTGCGAGGTTCGCGGTCGTCGATTGTCAGACGAAGACGGCCCTCGTCTACGCGTGCGCGCAGATGTCGATGCTTCGCCAGATAGCAGAGGCCGACGATGGCGGCGCCGAAGCCCCCGGCAGCGCCGACGCGCAGAGCCCAGCGCGGACCGAACGTGTCCGCGATCCAACCGACGATGGGGGCGCCGATCGGTGTGCCTCCGAGCGCGACCGCCAGAAGAATCGCCAGCACCCGCCCGCGCATTTCCGGGTCGGTTGACAGCTGAACGGTGCTGTTGACGGTCGTGGTGAAGGTCTGAGACGAGGCACCGACGAAGACCAGCGTCAGCCCGAAGAGCCAGTAGTTCGGCATCATGGCGCCGATGGCGAGCCACACGCCGAAGCTGACCGCGCCGGCGAGCAGTGCGCCCATCCGCGGCCGTTCGCGCGCCGCCGACAGCAGCGCTCCCGCGACTGAACCAATCGCCATCACTGACGTGAGCAGACCGAACTGACTCGCGCCCGCATGAAACACCGACACCGACATCGTCGAGATGAAAATTGGAAAGTTCAGGCCGAACGTGCCGACGAGGAACAGCATCAACAGCATGGCCTTGAGATCGGGCCGTCGCCAGACGTACCTGAAACCCTCGGCCAGTCCGGTGCCCGATAAGCGAACTGTATTCCTGACTTGCAATTCATGCGTGCGCAGCAGCATCAACGAGCAGAGAACAGCCCCGAACGATGCGGCGTTGAGAAGGAACACGACGCCGGATCCGACGCGCGCGATCAGAACGCCCGCAATCGCCGGTCCGATGAGACGGGCGGCGTTGAACGACGTTGAATTGAGCGCAACCGCGTTCGAGAGATGTGCCTCGACGACCAGATCGGATACGAACGTCTGCCGGGCCGGCGCGTCGAAGGCCGTAACGCAGCCGAGCAGGAATGCAAACAGATAGACGTGCCAGAGTTGGACGAGGCCCGAGACGGTCAGCAGTCCGAGGCCGAGGGCGAGCAGGCCCATTCCGGTCTGCGTGGCAAACAGAAGCTTGCGCCGATCGAGTCGATCGGCCGCGAGTCCGGTCCATGGCAGCAGCAGGACCTGCGGGCCGAACTGTAGCGCCATCACCACCCCAACCGCGGTCGCGTTGTGAGGCGTCAGCTGGGTGAGGACGATCCAGTCCTGCGCCGTCCGCTGCATCCACGTGCCGACGTTGGAGACGATCGCGCCCGCCGCCCAGACGCGATAGTTGAAGGTGGTCAGCGATCGAAAGGTCTTTTTCATCGGCGGTTCACGCCTGCTCTGGCGCGTTGCCTCCGTTGAAACGCCCGAAATGCCGGGCCATCATCACGGCCAGGACAAACGCACCCAAACCGCACGCGGTCACGTCAGTCGTGGAACGTGGATCGAAACGTCCGACTCGGAGCACGAGCACGTAACCGACGACGGCGTTGAAAAACCCCCACACTACGTTGACCGTCGAGGAGGAGAGACCTTCGCCGCGCGGTGTGGCAAACGGGCTCTGAAACGCACGGCCCATGATGCCGGCGACGAAGTGGGGGATGGCGTTGGCGAGGAATGCACCGCCGACGAAATAGGAGAACAGAAACAGAGTCATCGCCGGCGCTGCTCCTTCGACAGCAGGTCGAGCACGTCCTGCGTCGTCCCGGTCTCGCCAAGTCTTGGGAAGATGCGAGCGACGCTGTTGTGGTGCGCGTCGAGGT
>DASXIR010000249.1:0-1807 GCA_036497895.1 Vicinamibacterales bacterium
CGCCTTCATACCGGCGTCGAGGCGCTCTGCTGCGGCGCCGAAATCACCCTGCGCCGCTTTGATTTTGGCGCCTCCGACGTACCGTGCGGCGAGGTAGTCCACGCCCCCACCCTCGGGCCCCAGTTCATAGCTCAACTCCAGCAGGCGCGCTGCCTCATCCAATTCGCCTACCTCGTAGAGCAATTCACCGAGCAGGGCACCTGCCAGGCGCGCAGCGTGCGAGCGCGATCCCACTCTAGTTCCGATCTCGAACGCTTCTCGAAACTCGCGTCGAGCGGTCGGGATGTCAAGCTGGTACTTGGCGGCGATTCCGGCGAAGCTGTGCGCGTACACGCTCGCGAAAGGCCCCATCAGGTCCTGGTATGGCGCCGCCCACCGCAGCAACCGCCGTGCATCGTCAAACTCGAAGCGGTAAATGGCGGCGAACGCTGCGACGATACCGGCGACCCCGGGTACGCGAGGATGAAAGGCATCGGGTCTAGAGAACGCCTCGGACACAAGAGAACCGATCCGGTCACTACGGTCTGCGAACATGTCGGCCACCCCGCGCAGCACACCGGCTTCGACTCGAAGCTCGGTACGCGATGCATCCGAAAGTTCCGCGGTGTCCAGCACTACCTCGAAGCGATTCAGCGCAGCGTCGGCTAGCGCCCTGCGCTGTAGCAGGATATTTGCCCAGGCGATCGCGAGCGGAAGCCGCGGCCTGGATACCAGCAGCTGCGGCGGCAGCTTCTTGGCAATCTCGAGAAACGTCGTCATTTTCGCCTGCTCGAGCAGACGTGTCTCGTCTTGCGCGAGAAAGTCAACCGCGAGGGCCGGGTCATCGACCGCGAGCGCATGGTTCACGGCCTCGTTGAGGTAGCCGTGTTCGGCAAACCATGCCGCCGCCCTGCGGTGCAGTCGCGGACTCCGCCCTGGATCGTCGCGCTCAAGCCGACGGCGCAGAAATTCGGCGAACAGCTGGTGATAGCGAAACCACTCGGGATCGTCGTCGATTCGCTGCAGGAACAGCCCGCGATGGGCGACCTCCTCGAGCATCGCCAGCGCGCGCGGCTGATCCGACAACGCCGATGCCAGCCCACCGCAGATCCTCTCGGTGACCGACGTCGCCAGCATGAAGTCGGCCATCTCCGGTTCGAGTGTGTCGATGACGTTCTCCGTCAGGAATTCACCGATGACGTCATTTGCGCCGCACAGCCGACCGAGCAGGGCTGAGGCGTCGGCACCGCCGCGCAAGAACAACGTAGCGAGCCGCAGGCCGGCCGCCCACCCATCCGTAGAGGCGGTCAGTGCCGCGACGTCGGCGCCCGACAGCGCCAGGCCTCCGACATCGTTGAGCAGAGACTGCGCTTCCTCGGCACCGAAGCGCAGGGCCTCACAGTCGATCTCGACAAGCTCATCCCGGAGCCGCAACTTGCTCAACGGCAGACCCGCATGCGACCAGCTGGTCACGATGAACTGCAGGTGGTGGCAGCCGTGTTCCAGCAAGAAACCCAGAGACGCGATTGTCAGGCTGTCCGATACCCGATTCCAGTCATCCACCACGAGCGTGATTCGATCGTCGTTTTGGTGTAATTCGTCGATCAGCGACGTCAAGACGTAGCGGGTCGAGTCGTCGCCATGCTCTTCGAGCACCTGAGTCAACGACGCCGCCAAGGCCGGTCGAATCGTTCGGATCGACTCCAGCAGGTGTGCCAGGAACCACACCACGTTGTTGTCGTCCTCATCGACGGTCAGCCAAGCGACGGCAACACCGTCACGCATGAGAAGCTCGCGCCATTGGGCCGCCAAGGTGCTTTTGCCATAG
>DASXIR010000250.1:0-4033 GCA_036497895.1 Vicinamibacterales bacterium
GCCGCCGGCGGTCCACCTGACGATTCGCGGCGACCGCTCGAAGAACATCCGCGAGGCCTTCAGCGACATCCAGTGGACGATGCTGATCACGCTGATCCTCGTGGTGCTGGTGATCTTCGCGTTCCTGCACAGCGGCTCGGCGACGCTGATCCCGGCGCTGGCGCTGCCGTTCTCCATCTTCGGGACCTTCGCCGTGATGCAGGTGCTCAACTTCACCCTCGACAACCTGTCGATGATGGCGTTGATCCTGTCGATCGGCTTCGTCGTGGACGATGCCATCGTGATGCTCGAGAACATCGTGCGCCACATGGAGCGGGGAGAGTCGCCGCTCGAAGCGTCGTTGTCGGGTTCGAAGGAAATCGGCTTCACCATCGTTTCGATGACCGTGTCGCTGGCGGCGGTCTTCATTCCGATCCTCTTCATGAGCGGCATTCTGGGCCGCCTGTTCCGCGAGTTCGCGGTCACCATTACCGCGGCGATTCTCATCTCGGGTGTCGTCTCGGTGACGCTGACCCCGATGCTGTGCAGCCGCTTCCTGAATGCGGCGTCGCTGCACAGCAAGGGACGGTTCGCGCGCTTCATGGAGAACCTGTTTCAACGCACCTACCGCGCCTACGAGTGGAGCCTGCGGGGCGTGCTGAACCATCGCCCGGTCATGCTCGGCGTCTTCGTTGCGGTGCTGGTGGCGACAGTAGCGATGTTCGAGATCGTGCCGAAGGGATTCATTCCCGATCAGGACAACGACTCGCTGAACATCAACGTCGTGGCGGCTCAGGGCACGTCGTACTACGACATGGTCGAGTACACCGGCAAGATTGCCGCGATCATCAACGCCAACCCCAACGTTGACACGTTCTTCGCCAGCACCGGCGGCGGTTTTGGCTCGATGAACCAGGCGCGCTTCAACGTGCAGCTCAAGCCTCGCCGCCAGCGGCAGCTGAGCGCGGGGGAGATCGCTCAGGTCATTCGTCCCCAGTTGTTGCGGTTTCCTGGATTCCGCGCGTTCGTCAGCCTGCCGCCAGCCATTCAGATCGGCGGGAGATCCGGGAACAGCGCGTACAACCTGACCGTTCAGAGCGCGGACACGTCGATCCTCTACGACTGGGCCGCGAAGCTCGAGGCGGCCATTTCAGATCTGCCCGAACTGCAGGACGTGTCCGACGATCTGCAGATGAAGAGTCCGCGCGTGAACATGGTCATCGACCGCGACACCGCGGCGGCGGTCGGGCTGAACGCCACCGACATCGAGGGCGCGCTCTACGACGGCTTCGGTCCGCAGTGGGCGTCCACCATCTACGGCAGCGCCGCGCAATACAAGGTGCTGCTCGAGCTCGATCCGCGCTACCAGGAGCATGCCGACTCGCTCGAGAAGATCGCGTTCAAGACCTCCAGCGGTACGCTCATCCCGTTCGAGTCGGTGGTGTCGCTGAAAGAGACGGTCGGGCCGCAGTCGGTCAACCATGTCGGCCAGCTGCCGGCGGTGTCGTTGTCGTTCGGGTTGCGGCCTGACGTGTCGCTGGGCGCGGCGGTCGATCACATCAACAAGGTGGCGGCCGCGCTCTTGCCGCCGACGGTCACCACTGAATTTCAGGGATCGGCGAAAACGTTCCAGCAATCGATGGCCAACCTCGGGCTGCTGCTGTTTGTCGCCATCGGCGTGGTCTACATCGTGCTCGGGATGCTCTACGAGAGCTACATCCACCCGATCACGATTCTCTCCGGGCTGCCGTCGGCCGGGCTCGGCGCACTGGTGACGCTGTATCTGTTCGGCAATCAGCTCAACATCTACTCGTTCGTCGGGCTGATTATGTTGATCGGGATCGTCAAGAAGAACGCCATCATGCAAATCGATTTCGCGCTCGAGGCCGAGCGCCACCACGGCAAGACGCCGGCCGAAGCGATCTTCGAGGGCTGCCTGGTCCGCTTTCGTCCGATCATGATGACGACGATGGCGGCGCTGCTGGGGGCGATTCCGATCGCGCTTGGCTATGGCGCCGGCGGGGAAGCGCGGCGTCCGCTCGGTCTCGCGGTGGTGGGCGGGTTGATGGTGTCACAGCTCATCACGCTGTATCTGACGCCGGTCGTCTACACTTACATGGCGGCTATTCCGCTTGTTTCTCGATCCTCTTCCACTGGTCGTCTGATACCGGCATCACCGACAGGCGCGGAATCCTGACCAGTGCGAAATCCGCGAAGTATGGGTCGGCTTTGATCTCCTTCAGCGTCACCGGCCGCGCCAGCTTCCGGACCGGTCCGACATCGACGACAGCCGCCTTGCCCTCCGGATTCTCCGGGTCAGGATAGGCATCGGCCAGCGCCTTGGCGATGCCGACGATCTGCTTCTCGTCGCCGGTGTGGTAGTAGAAGATGCGGTCGCCTTTTCGCACCGCGTGCAGGTTGCGCTGCGCGACCGGGTTCCGGACCCCGCTCCATACGGTTTTCTTGTCTTTGACCAGCGCGTCGAAGTTGTAGTTCGACGGTTCCTCTTTGAATAACCAGTTCATGCCGGCCATTCTACCGCCGCTCGGGTGCGGCTATGCCTTCCGCCAGGCGAGCAGCATCTGTTTCGCAAACGGCCGGATCGGGCTTCGCAAGTACAACGACACGAGCAGACGCGCCTTGGGTGCGCGGCTCCGCATCGAGAACGGGATGTATCGCGGAACGATCAACCAGGGCGAAAACCCTTGGGCAACGAAGAAGTCACGCAGGCTGTTGTGCGTGAAGACAAAGACATGGGTGTAGTCGTCGAAGTACTCACGATAACAGTAGTAGAAGTTCGGCTGGATGGCGACCAGCTGGCCGCCCGGCTTGAGAATGCGGCGGACTTCAGCGGCGGTCCGGGTCAGCTGTTCACGCGTCAGGTGTTCAAACAGGTTGCTGGCGATCACGGTGTCGACGCTGTTGTCCTCGAGCGGAAGCGCCGCGTCGCTGGCCTGGACGATCGCCTCGACGCCGATCGTGGCGTACTGCGCAAAGTCCGGATTCAGATCGACCGCAATCCGTCGCCGTGCCTGCACCTGGTTGATGCAGTGACAATATCCGGCGCCGAGTTCGACGACCGCGCCCTGCGGCGAAACCAGCTGGCGCCTGGCCAGGTCGCGTACGATTTCGCCCCAGACGACGTCCCGGCGATGATCGTAGGTGAATCGTGATTCGTAGTAACCCGCGGTTGATGCCATGCGCCGAGACATGCTAACCCACAAGCGACCGACTGCTGAAACGCGCAGGATGGTCTTGAAGGACCGAATCGCCCACGGAGTACGGGTGTTGCTGGTCGGCATCAACCCTGGAATCCGTTCGGCGACGATTGGCCACCACTTCGCCGGCTACTCCAACCGCTTCTGGAAGCTGCTGTACGAGTCGGGGCTGGTTCCCGAGCCGATTCAGAGCGAACAGGACGGCCGCCTGCCGGAGTGGGGCTTCGGCATCACCAACCTGATCTCCAGGGCGACACCCGGGATCGACACGCTCTCGCGCGACGAGTACCTGACCGGCGAGCGGCTTCTGCGCCGGAAAGTACGACGGTTGAAGCCGGAGGTCGTGGCGTTCATCGGCGTCACGCTGTTCCGCTCGGTCTTCGGCATCCGCGCGAAAGCGCGTGTGGCGCTGGGGCCGCGGGACGAGCGGTTCGAGGCAGCGCGCGTCTTCGTTCTGCCGAATCCGAGCGGCCGGAACGCGAACTTCAGTTATAACGAGATGCTGGCGGCCTTCGTCCGGTTGCGCCAGTTCCTTGAGTGAGCCGCTCCTATTTCAACGCCATTGACCAGATGTTGCCCTGGCGGGTTGCGCGTGTGAAATAGATCGAACGGTTGTTGGCCGAGATTGCGACGCTTTCGAAATCGTCCGGCGCCACCGACAGGATCTCGTGCGATTTCTTCGTCACGCTGTCGAAAACGAACATGCTGTCCTGAATGCGAGTTGGCGATCGAAACGAACCTGACACCGTTTGAACTGCCATCGACATGTGCCACACCTCGTAAGGGACTGCGTAAATCCTTCGTCGTCAGGCTCAGTCGAGGGGATTTGAGCCGTC
>DASXIR010000251.1:0-12882 GCA_036497895.1 Vicinamibacterales bacterium
GGCCACCGCAGCGGTGATGGGGTCATACATCGTCACCGGCTTGCCGTCGAGCGGACTGAACACCGTGATCTGCCGGTACGACGCGTTGCTCACGGTCCCGTTCGAATACGTGCCCGGACGCAGGACGTTATTGCGCTCGAACGGGTTCTTCGCGTCGTTGTGGGACCATTCCGCCGACACAGACACGCCGCGGGCCACTTCGGTCGTACCGCCGACGTTGAACTGATCGACGTAGGGGCGCGTCAGACCCGCGGACGGCTGCGCCAGCGAGATAGTGCCGAAGTTCGCCGGCACCTGAGCGAAGTTGATTTCGCAGCTTGGGTCTGAGGCGAAGTTGCAGTGGTTGGCGCCTTCGGCAATGCCGTCGCCGTTCTTGTCGCTCCACTGCACAGTGGAGGAGATGATCGCTGCGTTCGCCGGGTCGTAGAGCGAGGCGAGGGTGGTCGTTGCCGCCACGCCGAACCGGTTGTAGCCGAAGCGGAGCGCGGTCTTGCCGTTGCCGAACAGGTCGTAGACCACCGAGGTGCGCGGCGAGAAGTTCTTCCACTTCGGCATCTCCTGATCGCCGAAGGCCGGAATCACGGCGAAGCGGCCCGTCTGAGCGGCCTGTCCCGTGATCTGCTCGCTGATGTACTCGTAACGGCCACCGACCGTGATCGTGGCGCGCTTGAACGTGATCACGTCCTGGCCGTAGATGCCCAGGTTGGCGTTCAGCCGATCCTGCCACACGGTGAGCGGCGAGGTCGCGAGCAGCGTAACCGTGTTTGGCGTCGGGATACCAACGGCATTGGTCACGTAGTTCTGGTAGAGATCGGCGTTCGCGCGCAACGACTGGTTGTACGGACCCCAGGAATCCTGGAAGCCGACCTTGATTGCCTGCGAACCGGTGATGTAGGAAGCCGACGCCTGCATGTTGTAACGGTCAGGATAGCTGCCGTACTCGGCGCCAGCTGCGGTGTTGCTCGAGGCCGTGGTATCCACGACGTGACGAGCGTTCGCATACCACGCCGCGCTGCCGTACGGCTGCTCGATGCCGGGCTGATACAGGTTGTTGTAGCGCTCGATGTTGCTCGAGAAGCCGCCTTCGACGAGCAGCTTGCTCGTGACCGTCGAGGTGTACTTGATCGCGTTCGTCGTGTAGAGCGGCGAATTCCACACCACCGACGAAGTCGTCTGGTCGTCGCCGGGGCTCATCGCTGCGCCGCGGACCTTGTGGATGCGGTCGTAGTAGCCCGACAGCTTGTTCTTCGGGCTCAGCTGCCACGTGAGGCGGATCAGGCCGCTGTACTGATGTTGCGGGTCGGTGCCTTGCGGGCAGAGCGTGCCGCCGCGACCTGCCAGCGCGTTGGCGCAGGCCTGGATGCTCGTCGCACTGCCGGTCTGCGTGCCGTCGGACACGTAGGTGTTCGCGATCGGCTTGTTGACGATGAAGAACCGCACCGACCCGAAGTACCACAGCTTGTCCTTCATGATCGGACCGCCGAGGGTGCCATTGGTGTCGTTGTAGGTGCCGATCTTGTCAACCGTCTTGACGCCGTTGGCGGCGAGGAAGGGAGTCAGGTTGTTTGCCTGGAGGTTGCTGCTCTCGTAACCCTGGAACAGCGAGCCGCTGATGCGGTTGCCGCCTTCGCGCGGGATCATGTTGATCTTCACGCCGCCGGTCGGCGAGTCAACCGTGCCGCCACCAGTCTGGTAGACCATTTCCTGGTTGCCGGCGTCGTTCGTGTAGGTCTGAATCGCGCCGTCACCCTGGAGACCATTGATGATCATGCCGTCCATCATCAGTGAGGTCTGCGCGGCGCCCAGGCCGTGCACGGTGAAGTAGGTCTGCTGCATCGCCTGCGAACCGCCGACGTCCGGCGCCGTCAGCGTGACGCCGACGACGAGCTGACCGACGCCCTGAATCGTGTGAGCGGTCGGCACGGCGTCGAGCACTTCGCGCGACAACACCTGAGCCTTCGAGTTGCTCGAGACGTCAACGACCGGCGACTGTCCCGAGACGGTGACCGTCTCTTCCATCGCGCCGACCTTCAGCTCGGCGTTGATGTTGGCGGTAAAGTTCGACCCGAGTTCGACGCCGTCACGCTTGACCGACGAGAAGCCCGGCAGGTTGAACGTCAGCGAGTAGACACCGGGGCGAAGATTTTCGATTCGGTAGGCGCCGTTTCCGTCGGTGGTCGCCGTCCGAACCTTTTCAATCAACGCGGGGCTGCTGGCTTCGACGGTCACGCCAGGTAACACGGCGCCGGTCGCATCCTTCACCACGCCGGTGAAGACGCTCTGTGCGTGTGCGATCGATGGGAGAGCCAAGCACGTCAGCGCCGCGAACGTACATGCCAAAATACGACTTCTCGTCATTCCAAATCCCTCCTCAGTTCCGCGTGGAAGACCTCTTGGCGGATTGAGCTGAGGTGAGGCTACTGCGGACCTTTGTAAGATTCCACGGGGAAATTGCAAAATTGGAGGATTGCAGATCTCTCGCTCCGGAAACTTGGATCAATTTACGGGCGCGGCATGCGCAGCGGACGTCCCGATTGATACAACTCGATCCGCTGGCGGAATTGTGCAGCCACGGGCAGCTGACCCGCAGCGACGGCAATTTCGAGTGCCGACCGGGCGATTGTTGCTGCAGCATCGTACCATCCAGCCGATGCGTACGCTGCTGCAAGTGCATCAAGGGCACGGAGTTCTTGATGCAAGGTGGCATCAGCCGCGCGCTCGGCGAGCGCGACCGCTTCGTCCACGCGACGCAGTTCCTCATCTGGCGCGGTCGCCAGAATCCACGCGAGTCCAGCTTCCGCTTGTGCGTGATCCGGCTTCAACGCCAGCGTCCGACGAAAATGTTGGATCGCTTCCGGCCATCGTCCGAGGGCAGATAAAATTTGCGCAAGGTTTACCTGCGCTTCAAAATTGTCGGATCTGAGCGCCACCGCACGTTCGTAGTGGCTCAGCGCGAGATCGTTTTTACCTTCCAGTTGCAGCAGCGCACCGAGATTGTTGTGCGCCTGTGCGTAGTCCGGATCGATGCGCACCGCCTCCTCGAACTGTCCGATCGCTTCGACGCGCCGGCCGGACGCCGACAACGCGAACCCGAAGTTGTAGTGCGTCGGCGCTGAATCGGGGTTGAGCCGCAGCGATTCGCGATACTCGGCTATGGCTTCGTCGAGCCGTCCGTCTTCGAGATACAGGCTGGCGACGGCGTCGTGCCGCAGCGGATTGTTCGGATCGTCTTTGAGCAGCTTGGAGTAGGCGGCCAGATCTTCGGCGTTCGCCTTGCGACGGAAGTCCTCATTCAGCACGGTGAGATCGGCGCCGACGCGCGGAATCATCTGAATCCAGAAATCGCCCATTTCGTCCGTGGTGTTCTGTCCCCACACCACACGAACTGGCGGACGATGGGGGTTGCGGATGTTTGCGGCGGAGTTGTCGTAGACGTACCGCATCGAAATCGTGGTGCCTTTCGGCAACCGGATCGGCGTGACGTAGCGATAGACATCCTGCCATCCGAAATCCCAGTCGGGGATCGAAATCAGCCAGCGCATGCTGCCATCAGGCAACGCGGCCTGTGCCTCCATGCGGCGGCCGAGATCGTGCGCGTGCGGCTGCACCGCCAGGACGTCCACGTCCACGGGCAGCGTGTAGCGATCGCTGACCACATACGCAGGATCGCCGGCTGGAATGTCGATCGTCTCGCTCCCGAGCCGCAATCCGATCGGAGTCCGGCTCGGCGCTTCGTCTGTGAAATACAGCCCGACCGAGACCTTGACGGATTCGGGTTTACCGGTCGGCTTCAGATGGAGCTGAACGACCAGATCGCTGCCGGCTTCGAGACGCCACTGGGTACCGGCAGGCGCTTCGTGCGGCGCCTGGCCCGGCGTCCACCCAAGCAACTGACCTTCCGGGTACCGCGCATCCCGTTCCATGCTGCCTTCGTAACCCGGCTCGGGGTCGCGAAGGTCCAGTTGATGAGACGATCGCGTGCGATCGACCCCGAGATTGGCGTGGTGAACGACGCGCGGGTTGCCGGGATGGAATTCAAGAGCGCGCACGTATCGCGGCTGTGAGGTCGGAATCGGAATCACGAACGTACGAAAGACATCTCCACCATCTCCCCGCACGCGGTACGCCTCCGGCATCGTCACCACGAGATCAGGCGGACCGAGACGCCAGCCGCTGCCCCACGTCGGCATTGGCGGGAGCGCTGACCGATCGCCCTCCGGCGCCCCCTCAGCAATCCAGCGTTGCAGGATGTCGAGCTCGGCATCAGTCAGCCGCCGCTCGTTCTGGAACTCGCCTTTGCCAGGTTCGGGCTTCCACGGCGGCATGAGCCTGCGGCTCGTGACCAGCTTGATCTGCGCCGCTCGCTGCTTCACGTCGGCGTAGGAGATGAGACTGAACGGGCCGATCTCGCCGGGCCGATGACAGGAAGCGCAGTGGCTCCAGACGATCGGCGCCACATCTTTCGAGAAGGTCAGCCGTGGCTGCGCGGCGGCCGCGCACGGCCACGCGATGAAGACGGCCATCACCCTCAGAGTCCAGGCCATCGCACCGGACGAGCACGAGCGCAGAGTCCGCAGAAACGGGAGAGACGAAGACATCACCAGGTGTCCGCGCGCTGAAGGCGCTCCGCGGTTCGAGATCCGGAGCATGCTGGGCTAGCATAACGCTGTTGTCCCGCTTCAACGACGCGAGTAGGCAGTCTCTTACGATCTTCCTGGTTGCGCTCGGCGTGCGGCTCGTGCACGTATGGCAGCTGCGCGCCTCTCCGTTCTTCGCCATCCTGATGGGCGACTCGCGCGGCTACGACGAGTGGGCGCAGCGGATCGCCGCCGGCGACTGGCTCGGGCACGACGTCTTCTACCAGGCGCCTCTCTATCCTTATGTCCTCGGCGTCATCTATACGATCGCAGGACACCATCTCCTGGTGGTGCGGGTCATCCAGGCCGGCATCGGTTCGGCCTCTTGTGTGCTGCTCGGGCTGGCGGCCGCGCGGTTGTTCGGCAAACGCGCCGGCCTCGTCGCGGGCCTGATCCTCGCGCTCTACGCTCCGGCAATCTTCTTCGACGGCCTGATCCAGAAATCAGTACTCGACGAATTCTTCGTCTGCCTCGGGCTGTGGCTGCTATCGCAAACGATCGACGCCGAGTCCGGCAAGGCCGGAGATAAGAAAGCGCTTTGGTTGTGTCTCGGCCTGGCCATGGGCGGCCTGGCGCTGACGCGTGAAAACGCGCTCGTCTTCATCCTTGTCATCCTTGGCTGGATATTTTTCAGGGAACTGGAGACGGACGGCCCGCGACTCGCGGCCCGGGACGCGCGCCCGGGCGCCCGGAGTTCGCGCAATCAGAGTGCAAAGGCGAGGGCCGCGGCGCTCTTCGTTGCCGGTCTCGCCATCGTCCTGGTGCCGGTCGCGTTGCGGAACAGCTACGTCGGCGGCGGCTTTTACATCACGACGTCGCAGTTCGGCCCGAACCTGTACATCGGCAACCATCCGGGCGCGGACGGTTCGTACGAGTCGCTGCGGCCCGGCCGCGGCGCGCCCGAATACGAACGCCAGGACGCGACCGACCTGGCCGAGCATGCGCTGCACCGGAGGCTCACGCCTGGCGAGGTGTCGAGCTACTGGACCGACCGCGCGATTGGATTCATGACCTCGCATCCGGCCGAGTGGCTCCGGTTGATGGGACGAAAGGTCCTGCTCATCGGCAACGGCACCGAGATGCTCGACACCGAGAGCCAGGAATCGCACGCCGAGTGGTCGTGGCCGCTGCGCCTCGGCGCACCGTTCGGCAACTTCGGCATCCTGATTCCGCTCGCCCTGTTCGGTCTCGTCATGACCTGGCCGATGCGGTCGCGGTTGTGGGTGCTCTATGCGATGACGGCCGGATATGCGGCGAGCGTCGTGATCTTCTACGTGTTCGCGCGTTATCGCTATCCGCTGACACCGTTCCTGATTGTGTTCGCGGCGGCCGGACTGGTGACGCTGCCCTCGGTGATTCGCGCTCGTGCAGTGCCCGGAGGATGGTGGACGATCACGGCGATTGCGGTGGCCGCCGTGTTCGCCAACTGGCCCGTCCTGTCGGCCGATTCGATGAAAGCGATCACCGAAAGCAATCTCGGCGTCGCCTTGCAGGCGGACCAGCGCGTGACCGAAGCGATCCCCCACTATCAGCGCGCCATCGCGCTCCGGCCTGGCTACGCACCGGTCTACAGCAACCTGGCATCGGCGCTGCGCGCCGGGGGACACACCGACGAAGCGATCGCCACCTATCAACGTGCGCTGACGCTGCAGCCAGACTTTCCCGACGCCGAATACAATCTGGCGAACGCGTTGCTCGAAGCCGGCAAGCCGGACCTCGCCGTCGAGCACTTTCAGACCGCGCTGCGCTCACTGCCCGGTTCCGTGGACGTTCAAACAAACCTGGGGATCGCGCTGGCCAACGGCGGCCGCCTCGATCCCGCCATCGATGCCTTCAAGGCGGCGCTGGCGATCGACCCCGGCGCCGCCAAGGCGCACAGGAACCTTGCCGACGTGCTCGCGTCCGCCGGACATCCCGACGAAGCCATCGACCACCTGCGCCAGGCGGTGCGACTGGATCCCGGCGACGAGGCCGCACACTACGATCTCGGAAGCCTCTACCTCGAGCGTCAACGGCTCGACGAAGCCGTCGCCGAGTTCCGCGCGGCGCTTCAGTTGAAACCGAACGCGGTCGAGGTACGGAACAACCTCGGGATCGCGCTCGGCTCCCAGGGAAAACTGGACGAGGCTATCGATCAGTTTCAGCAGGCGCTCCGCCTCGAGCCGTCAAACACCGAGGCCCGCACCAATCTCACCATGGCCCTCCAGGCAAAGAAGGCCGGCCGGTGATGGCTTATGATCGGGGGATGCGGCGATTGACTCGTACTATCGCGACCGGCGCGATCGCCTCGGCGCTGACACTGGGCATCTGGACCTTCGGCGGCCAGGTGTCGGCGCAATCCGAGCGGCCGATTTACCTGCAATACGACGGCTTCGTGCGCAACAAGGACGGCTCGTTCACGTTGTCGTTCGGCTACTTCAACACGAACCTTGCCGACGTGACGGTCCCGGCTGGAAGCGCCAACCTGTTCACGCCCGGCGCCGGCGATCGCAATCAGCCCGTTCGCTTCCTCAAAGGACGCCACCGCTTCGCGTGCAGCATGGTCGTGGACAACAAGTTCGACGGCAAGCTGCAATGGAAGGTGACCTTTGCCGGCCGCACCGAGGTCACGACCACAACGGCGCTCGATCCTCTCTACGAGCTCGACGCCAACAACGAAAAGCGGGCGCTGAGCGGCCTCGACATCGCGACCGCCCCGAAGAACAGCTGCGTGAATCGTGCGCCGATGCTCTCGATTCGAAGCGCTTCCGGCGAGGTGAGCGCCACCGCCGCAACCGTCGCCGCTGAAGTCGGCCAGGACGCAGCGATCAACGGCGACGTCGAAGACGATGCGCTGCCGCGAGGCAGCGTGGTCACCACCGAGTGGAAAAAAGCGACCGGGCCTGGCACAGTGACATTCTCGAGCACAACGACGGGACCAACGCGGGTGTCGTTCAGCGCGCCCGGCGCCTACGTGCTCGATCTGTCCGCCAGCGATGGCGACAAGACCAGCACGCTGAAAGTGCCGGTGACCGTCAGCCCGGCGCCGCCTCCGGCCGAGGCCGCGCCGGACACCTATGTGAAAACGATGAAGGACGTCGCCGCCGCGCAGGCCGCGCTGCGCGGCCACACGACCGCCAAGGAATACGACAACATCGCCAAGGACGCGGCCTCGTTCGGCACCCTGTTCGGGCAGACGTCGGCGTTCTGGCAACCGCGCAAGGTCGCCGACGCGATCGCATTCGCATCCGCCGGGAGCAAGGCGTCAGAGGAACTGGGACTGGCTGCCAAGAACAAGAACGACGAGGCCATTGCGACCGCGACGCGCTCGATCGGCGCCACCTGCCAGGGCTGCCACACCGCCCATCGTCAGCGGCTGCCGGACGGCAGCTACGCCATCAAGTGAGGCTTGGGTCCGCACGTCTCGCGTGACGCGGACGTTGTTTTAGAGAACCTCGAACATGCCGGCCGCGCCCATCCCGCCGCCGATGCACATGGTGACGACCACCAGTTTCGCGCCGCGGCGTTTCCCCTCGATGAGCGCATGCCCGACCAGCCGCTGTCCGCTCATGCCGTAGGGATGACCGACGGCGATGGCGCCGCCGTTGACGTTGAGCCGGTCGTCAGGGATGCCCAGCCGATCGCGGCAGTAGATCACCTGCACGGCGAACGCTTCGTTCAATTCCCAGAGATCGATGTCGCTGATTTTCTTGCCGGTCTGCGCGAGCAGCTTCGGCACCGCGAACACAGGTCCGATACCCATCTCGGCCGGCTCGCAGCCGGCGACGGCAAATCCACGGAATCGACCGAGCGGCGACAATCCACGCGCGGCCGCGGTCTTCTCGTTCATGACGATGCAGACGCCGGCTCCGTCTGAAAACTGGCTGGCGTTGCCGGCGGCGATCACTCCGCCCTCGATCGCGGGCTTGATTTTGGCGACGCCCTCGTAGGTGGTGTCGGCGCGAATGCCTTCGTCCTGCGCGACCGTCACTTCCTTCTGCGATTCGGCGCCCGTCGCCTTGTCCACGACTTTCATCGTCACGGTGATCGGCGCGATTTCGTCATTGAACTTGCCGGCCTCCCGCGCGGCGGCGGCCCGCTGCTGACTGCGCACACCGTAGCGATCCTGCGGTTCGCGGGCGATGCCGTAGGTTTTCGACACGTATTCGGCCGTCTTCAGCATCGGCCAGTAGAGCTCGGGCTTGTGCGCGAGAATCCAGTCGTCGTTCAGCATGTGCGTGTTCATCTCGTTCTGGACGCACGAGATCGATTCGACACCGCCGGCGGCATAGATGTCGCCTTCGCCGGCCATGATCCGTTGCGCCGCCAGCGCGATCGTCTGCAGACCCGACGAGCAGAAGCGGTTCACGGTCATGCCCGACGTCGTGACCGGGCAGCCGGCGCGAATCGCAATCTGGCGGGCGATATTGCGGCCGGTCGCACCTTCGGGGTTGGCGCAGCCCATGATCACGTCTTCGATCGACGCGGGATCGAGGCGGGCGCGCTCGATCGCCTGCCGGAGGACGTGGCCACCGAGCGTGGCGCCGTGTGTCATGTTGAGCGCGCCGCGCCAGCTCTTGCACAACGGCGTTCGCGCGGTGGAGACGATGACCGCATCTGGCATCTCGCCACTCTACCAGCCTTCGCAGGTTTCGGCATACACTCGCGCCGATGAACGGCCAGCCACTCGACGGATTCGTCGAAGGTTTCATCGAGCAGGACGCCAACGGTCGCATCACGCAGTGGAGCGACGAGTCCGAGCGGCTGTTCGGATGGACCGCCGCCCAGGCGGTCGGACGCCGCAGTCACGTCCTGATGCCGGAGCGCAATCGCGAGCGCCACGACCAGACCATCGCCAGTTTTCTCGCGGCTCCGACCCGCCGCATTCAACGGATGGAAGTGACGGCACTGCACCGCGACGGTCAGGAATTCCGCGCCGAGTTCTACTCGTCGATCGAGGATCGCGAAGGCGCCGCGGTGATCACGACCGTGGTGCGAGCGGTGACGCCCGACGCGCGCGCCGAGGCGGCGTTCCGTCAGTCGGCACGCTACCGGGGCATCCTGAACCAGATCGAGGACGGCTGTTCGCTGGTTGACCTGCGCGGCACCTATCTGTTCGTCAACGACGCGTTCTGCCGGATGTTCGGCCTCGCCCGCTCGGGCATCATCGGCCAGAATTACCGGGTCTGGCAGGATCCGACGAGGCAGGCCGAGACCTTCGAGAAATTCAACCGTGTCTTCACCACCGGCCAGCCGGCGAAGGCGTGGGAGTGGCCGCTGTCGCCGACGCAGTTCATCGAGCAGTCGATCTCGCTCGAGCGCGACGCGGAGGGACAGCCGGTCGGGTTCGTGTCGATCTATCGCGACTGCACCGCGCGCAAGTTCGCCGAAACCGAGCTCGCCCGGGCCAAGGAGGCGGCCGAATCGGCGAATCAGGCCAAGGGCGAGTTCCTCGCCAACATGAGCCATGAGATCCGCACGCCGATGAACGGCATCATCGGCATGACGACGCTGGCGCTCGACACCGCGCTCACGCCGCAACAGACCGACTACCTGCAGACCATCCGCAGCCAGGCAGATTCGCTGCTGGTCGTGGTCAACGACATCCTCGACTTCTCGAAGATCGAATCGCGGCGGATCGAACTGGAGCAGGTCACGTTTTCGCTGCGCGACGTCATCGCCGACGTGGCCAAACCGCACGCGATGCGCGCGCGCGAAAAAGGGATCGGCTTCTCGTCCGACGTCGCGGCCGACGCTCCGGCGCTGATCGTCGGCGATCCGGTGCGGGTCAAGCAGGTGCTCACGAACCTGCTCTCGAACGCGATCAAGTTCACCGCGCAGGGCGCGGTCACGATGACCGTTGGCATCGACGGTCGCGGCCCGTTCACCACGACGCTGCACATCCGGATCACCGACACCGGGATCGGGATTCCCACTCACAAACTGACGGCGATCTTCGACCCGTTCCGTCAGGTTGACGGATCGACGACCCGGCGCTTCGGCGGTACCGGTCTGGGCCTGGCGATCTCGGCGACGCTGGTCGAGTTGATGCGCGGACTGATCTGGGCCGAGAGCGACCTCGGCGCCGGCAGCACCTTCCACGTCATCGTGTCCTTCGGGGTGGCCAGGGCGGATGCGACCGGCGACCCGCACCACCTCGAGCCGTTCTCCGCACCGCTGCAGCGCGGCTGCCGTGTGCTGGTCGCCGAAGACAACATCGTCAATCAGCGCGTCGCCGAGGGACTGCTGACCAGGCGCGGGCATCGGGTCACGGTCGTCAACAACGGACGCGAGGCAGTCGCGGCGGTGCAGCAAGGTCCGTTCGACCTCGTCCTGATGGACGTGCAGATGCCCGAGATGGACGGGATCGAGGCGACCGCGGCGATCCGCGCGTGGGAGCGCGACACCGGCCACCGGGTACGGATCGTCGCCATGACCGCTCATGCCATGACCGGCGACCGCGACCGCTGCCTCGAAGCGGGAATGGACGGCTACCTGTCCAAGCCGATCGATCAGCAGTCGCTGTTCGCGGCCGTCGAACAGTGACCGGCGCCACCGCCCTCGGCGACGTCGTGGTGCTCGATCTGTCGCATGCGCTGGCCGGGCCGTTCGCGTCCACCATGCTTGGCGACTACGGCGCCGATGTCATCAAGATCGAACCGCTCGAGGGCGATATCACCCGCGCCTGGGGGCCGCCGTTCTATGACGAGGAAACCGCCTACTTCGTCAACCTGAATCGCAACAAGCGAAGCGTCGCGATCGATTTGAAACAGCCCGAAGGCCGCGAGCTGTTTTTCCGGTTGCTCGAGGGCGCCGATGTGGTGCTCGAGAATCTGCGCGTTGGTGCGGTCGCCAGACTCGGGATCGACTACGCGCGCGCGAAAGAGCGAAAGCCCGAGATCATCTACTGTTCGATTTCCGGTTTCGGGCAGGACGGACCCTATCGCGACCGCGCCGCACTCGATCTCGTCGTCCAGGCGGAGAGCGGGATGATGAGCATGACCGGAGAACCGGGCGGCCGCGGCCTGCGCGCCGGGGTCTCGATTGCCGACATCACGGCCGGGATGTACGCGGCGTTCGGGATCCTGACCGCGCTCCACGCGCGTCAGGCGACCGGACGCGGCCAGTTCATCGACGTCTCGATGCTCGAAGGACAGCTCGGCATCATGTCGACGATGATCGGCGCCTTCGTCGCCGACGGCATCGTGCCGGCGCCGATGGGCACGGCCTACGCCGCACTGCTGCCGTACCAGACCTTTCGCACGCGCACGCGCGACATTGCGATCGGCATCGGCAGCGACAAACTGTGGCGGGCCTGCTGTCCGCTGCTCGGCCTCGCCGACGCCGCCGACGACCCACGCTATCTGAACAACGCCGCGCGTAAAGCCAACCGTTCATCGCTGATCGAACTGTTGCAATCGGTCTTCCTGACCCGGACATACGAGGAATGGGAAGCGATTCTGCAGCCGGCGGGAATCCCGATGGGCGCGATCAACACACTCGACCAGGTAGTGGCCCATCCGCAGGTGAAGGCCCGCGGCGTGCTGGTGGACTGCGCGCATCCGGTGGCGGGTACCGTGAAAATGGTCGGGCCGCCGGTTCGGTTGTCGGAAACACCGGGACGCGTCAGCGCACCGGCGCCGTTGCTCGGTCAACACACCGCCGTTGTGCTCAGCGAGCGTCTCGGCATGACCGAGCAGGCGATTGACGAATTGCGGCGGGCCGGCGTCATTCGCCTGGCGCCTGCTCGCTGACGTGGCTTGTTGGAGGACGAGTGGGACTTCTGGATGGACGAGTCGCGGTCGTGACCGGTGCCAGCAAGGGCATCGGCCGCGTGATGAGCCAGCTGTTCGCGCGCGAAGGCGCGGCCGTCGTGTGCGCCGCTCGTTCGGATGCACTCGTCGCCGAGACCGTGGCGCTTATTCGCACCGCGGGCGGTGATGCCATCGCCGTCGCCGCGGACGCCGCTACCGAAGGCGGCGCCAGGGCGATCGTTGACGCCGGCACGCGCGCGTACGGGCGGCTCGACACGCTCGTGAACAATGCCGGCGACGGCGGGCCAACCAAGCCGGTTCAGGACTACTCGACTGACGAGTGGTTCTACACGGTCAATTCGTGTCTGACTAGCGCCTACCTGTGCTCGCGGTTCGCGGTGCCCGCAATGATCGCCGCCGGACGCGGTGCCATTGTCAATATCGCGTCGATGGCCGGCCGCCGCGGCCTTCCCTATCGGGTCGGCTACTGTTCCGCGAAGGCGGGACAGATC
>DASXIR010000252.1:0-5510 GCA_036497895.1 Vicinamibacterales bacterium
CCGCTGGCATAAGGCGGGTAAGGGCGAGCTGGTCGGCTCACTGCTGCTCGGACTGTTCGACCAAATGGGCAAACTCCAGCACGTCGGCGTCACTTCGTCATTCACGATGGCGATGCGGCGGGAGCTGGTGACGGATCTGGCGCAGCTGCGCGAGCGTGCGCTCGACGGTCATCCGTGGCGGGAATGGACCGACGCGGAGTCCACGGCGGAGCCGTCGCGAATGCCGGGCGGTCAGAGCCGGTGGAGTGCCGGAAAGGATCTGTCGTGGGAGCCGCTGCGGATTGAACGCGTCTGCGAGGTCAAGTACGACCACATGCAGGGCGATCGCTTTCGTCACGCCGCGGTCTTCCAGCGCTGGCGTCCGGACAAGCCGCCCGAACAGTGCGGCTACGATCAGCTCGAGGTCACGACTCCTTACGAGCTCGCGAAGGTCTTCGGCGCGTCCGGGCGGGATCGCTGATCGCAATCCATTCCTGGGCCATGTCCTCGTTCGGGTCGAGCGTTTCCTGCGCCGGTCGCAGATCCTCCGGGACGTTCTGCAGGTTCAGACGGACGCGCGTCCAGGTGCGATGGCGTCCGCGTAGCGCGTCCACCAGCACGTCGGCTGGCTGAAGGTGCGCGGCCGCATCAGGGTGACGCGCCTGCCATCGTTCGAAGCCGGCAAGCGCGTCTGCCTTGTCGCGCGCGCGTCCGATTTCGAGGAGCGGGTGGATCGACTTCCGGCGTCGTGATGGCGCCACTCGCGGCGCTTCGCCCGCCTGCTTGCGGTAGTGCGGCGGCCAGGGTGCGTCGCCTTGTCCTTCACGTTCCTGGCGCGCCGACAGTTCGAGGAGCCGCTCGAGCGATCCCGCATTCGCGTCCATTCCCGAGTGCCGGTCGCCCACGCTCGCGAACCGTGCCGGCATCGTCGCGAGGGTGAAATCCGCCGGATTGCACTCGTCTATCTCCTCCCAGGTCAGCGGCGCCGACACGCGCGCGTCCGGTGTCGGTCTCACTGAGTAAGCGCCCGCGACCGTGCGATCCTTGGCGTTCTGGTTGTAGTCGAGGAAGACGCCGTGACGCTCTTCCTTCCACCACTTGCTGGTCGCGATCTGGGGGGCACGCTGCTCGACGTCGCGCGCCAGGGCCAGGGCGGCGCGGCGCACGTGATCGAATGTCCAGCGCCGCTCGATGCGCACGTAGACGTGAATGCCTCTGGACCCAGACGTCTTCGGCCAGCCGACCAGCCCGACGTCGGCGAGTGCGGCGCGGACGACCCCCGCCACCTCGCGAATCTGTGACCACTCGACGCCGGGCACGGGGTCGAGATCGACGCGCAGTTCGTCAGGGTGATCGAGATCGTCGGCGCGCACCGGGTGCGGGTGAAGTTCGAGACACGCGAGGTTCGCCATCCAGATGAACGTCGCCGGGTCGCGGGGGACCACCTCTTCAGCCGTGCGGCCTGACGGAAACGCGAGCGTGACTACCTCGACCCAGTCGGGCCGGGACCGCGGGGCTCGTTTCTGAAAAAAGAATTCGCCGCCAGTGCCGTTCGGATAGCGAACCAGCACGTTGGGGCGATGACCAGCTGCCTGCATCGCACCCTGCGATACCGCGACGTAGTAGCGCGCCAGATCCAGCTTGGTGTAGCCGGCTTGCGGAAAGAGCACCTTGGTCGGATTGGAGATGGCGATGTCCCGTCCGGCGACGGTAATCGTCTCGTGCTCCACGTTCAATGCGTCAACCCGTAGATCAGATAGTTCACGCCGAGCTTGTAAGCTTCGTTGGTATCGTCGAACGGACGAAATCCCCGTCCTGACCACTCCCAGTACTGTGAGATGTCCGTGTTGTAGTTGATGGCTATCAACAGCCGCTTGGTGGGATCGTTGTCCTCGTAGACGCCGCGAAAGACCGCCTTTCCGCTGGTGTAGGCCTGCGGGAAGTTGTCCAGCGATTTAACTTCGAAGAACGAATGAAACACCGGGTCGGCCGGATCCATCTCGAAGAACTTCGCGTTGGGGAAGATGCGCTTCACATCGTTAGCGAACGGCTCCCAGCCGCCGCCGGAAATACCGCGCCAGCCTTCGACCTTGAAATCGTCGACGATCAGGAAGCCGCCCTTCTGAAGGTAAGTGCGCAGCCCCACCGTCTCGGCCTCGGTCAACGTCCACCAGCCGACCTCGATGATGTACGCGATCGGATACCTGAACAGCTCGGGGTCATCGAGCGTGAGCACGTTGATATCGTCCGCGTGCCCGTTGACGTAGGAGATTTCGTTGACGATCTTCATGAGGTTGCGCTCGGCCAGTGGATAACCGTGGACCCACGAGGGCCGTCCGCCTGCCCAGTTGTTGCCGCGCGCGCCCGTGTACCTCACGCGGACGAAGGTGAACTGGCCGTCATACGAAATATTGCGGACGCTCTCGTCCCAGCCGTAGAAAAACTGGCGTTGCGCCGCGGCTGCGGCAGCCAGGCCGAACAGTACCGCCAGCGTCAGCAGCGCCGTGCGGCGACGATTGGAGGTTGGCACCCACTTCATCGACCGAGCCCGTACGCTCAGGATAACAGAGACGGGCATAGGCTATTCTGCGAGTTGCATGCCCAAGTGGACGACCGCAGACATTCCTGCGCTTGCCGGAACGCGTTCGGTTGTCACCGGCGCCAATAGCGGCATCGGCTGGTATACGGCGCTCGAGCTGGCACGCGCAGGCAGCGAGGTGATCCTCGCGGCGCGAAGCGAGACCAAGGGGCGGGATGCCGCCGAGCGGATCCTGCGCGAAGTTCCGGAAGCTCGCGTGCGTCCGGCGATTCTGGATCTGGCCAGCCTCGCGTCCGTCCGTGCCTTCGCGGCCCTCGTAGATCGGGAACCGCGTCTCGATCTGCTCGTCAACAACGCCGGCGTGATGCTGGTCCCGACCCGTCGCACCACCGCGGACGGTTTCGAGCTGCAGTTCGGCACCAATTTTCTCGGACCGTTCGTGTTGACGGCGCTGCTGATGCCGACGCTGCGTCGCGCGGCGGCGCCTCGCGTGACCACCGTCTCGAGCGGCGCGGCAAACATGGGCACCCGGAGAATCCGCTTCGAGGATTTGCAGTGGGTGCAGGACTACGCGGCCTGGAAGGTTTACTGTCAGACCAAGCTCGCCGACCTCATGTTCGCGCTGGAACTGGCGCGTCGATGCACCGCGGCCGGTATTCCGTTGACGAGCAACGCGGCGCACCCGGGCTATGCGCGAACCAATCTCCAGACCAGCGGGCCGGGACGGCCGCTGAACCTGACTGAAAGAGTGTTTGAGAAGCTTCTATCGCAGGATGCGTTTCACGGCGCGTTGCCGACGCTGCGCGCGGCCACAGCGATCGATGCGATGACCGGCGGCTATTATGGTCCCGACGGCATATTCCAGATGCGCGGCGATCCGGTCCCAATCCCGATCACGAAGCCGGCGCAGGACGAGCGTGCTGCCCGGCAGCTGTGGGACGCAGCCGAGAGCCTGACCGGCGCGACCTGGAACTTCTAGGGCGGTCTCCACGATTCCACGACCGGAGGAAAGCGACTACGTGGTCTGCAGCAGGCGCTCGACCTGTCCGAGATGGTTCAGGTCGTGGCCCGCGTTCAGCCGGATCAGATGCGCGATGCTCTCGCGACCGCGTTCGCCGTGCATGCCGAAATTGTCGTGCAGCAGCGGATCCACCGCGCGCAGCAGACGCAGGTTCGCACGCCGGTTGGCCTCGAACAGATCAAGTGACCCGGCGACCGGCGCCTCCGCGTATTTGAAGACGCGCGCGAACTCGTTCTGATCGTAGGGCTGCAGGGTGGTGCCGTTGCTGGCGAGAATGCTTCGAATCCGCCAGCTCGTAACCAGCTCGGTGTCGGCCAGGTGCGCGAGAATTTCTCGCACCGACCAGTGTCCCGGCTGCGCCTGCCGGCCCAGCTCTGTTTCCGAGCGTCCGTCAACCAGCCGGCGAAGGTGCGACGGCGTCGTGCTCAGCACCTCCCACGGATCGGCCTCGTGCAGGTTGCCGAGAATCCGATCGATGTACTGTTGCGCCGTCTCGTCCATGACGAACCTCGCTCCGATTGAGATGCGTGGGTGTGGCAGGCAGGAGTCGGTCAGTGGCGGCGGAGCTTGGTCCGCCGTGCCCGGCGTCGCTGATCGAACAGGGGGCCGAGCAAGCTCGGCCCCTACTCCACCACGGGCCAGCGATCGCAGCCGCTCACGGCTGCGAATTCGTGGGATCGCTCAGCGCGCCTGCAGACCACTGAAGTATGCGTTTGCGGTGCGAATCGCGTCGTCGCCTTTGGCAAAAACCGTCGCCGCGGCCGCGTTGGCCGCCGCGGCCTGCGGCTTCAGGGACGCAGTGCCGCTCGGCGACAGATCGCTCTCGAGATACTTGACGTGATCGGCCAGATCCTTGCGCAGCGGCTCGAGCGCCTCTCGTGCCGCGCTGAGGGAAGCCAGGACGCCGGCGAAATCCTTCTGGCTGGCGTCGAGGCGCTCCTGGGCCTGCGCTTGCAGCGCGGGATCCGCAATCTTCTTGACCATTGCTGAGCGGCCCGCGAAATACGTCGCGCCGGTCGTCTGCATCTCGGTCACGCGCGTCCGTGCGTCGGCGGTTTTGTCGTCGAAGTCCTTGAGGTTCTTACGCAGTTTGCTGTAACTGCCTTTCATTTCCTTTGCTTCTTTGGACAAGAGGTCGTTGTAGTTCGCGAGCGTCGTCTGCAACTGGGTCTTTGCTTCGCCGACGGCATGCGAGGTGTTGCCACCGGCCTTGATGAATTGCTCGGTCTCCTTGACGCCTTCCTGGGCAAAACTCGCCGCGGACGCGGCCAGGCATGCGGTTGCCACGAGTGCGCCGACGAGAGACCAGCGTCTGGTACGAAAATCTGTGTTCATCTGCAGCTCCTTGTTTCTACTACGCGGTTTCTACTACGCGCCTGCGGTTTGGTACCGGGCACCCGCCTCCTCAGTACCGGACCCCGAATCATAGAGGCGGCCAGGGCGGGTTGGTATGCAGATCCGGCATCAAAATCGAACAAAGTGCATTGTTACCCTGTAAATTTCCATGCCGCTGGCAGAATTTTCAGGGTCAATCTGCGGCTCCCGCCGACTCGACCGATGGTTATAAGGACTCTCGAATTGTTCCAGCGCGAGCCGAAGGGCGCAACGATCGCCGCGAGGACGCGGCTGGTCGAGAGGTCATTGACGTCGTTGGCCGCGAAACGATAGTCGAGTTCGGTGCGAAGTGCCTGAGGTCAGTGGCGCCGCGGCAAGACAGATCGCGATCGCGAAGAGCCATAATCGGCGACTTCGAAACATGAAACCTCCTGCCTCGGAGTCTGCGAAATCCGGGCGCGGGGAGGCTCACTGGGCGGGTGCATCAGCGCTGATAATTCTTCCTCTGACCTCGCCAAATCCGATCGACACGAAGCCGGTGCGCCGGGCGTGCGCACGGATGATCACCTCGTCATCGTCGAGCAGGAAGCGGCGCGTCTGACCATCGCCGATGTCGAGCGGCCGGCGCCCGCCCTC
>DASXIR010000253.1:0-3879 GCA_036497895.1 Vicinamibacterales bacterium
GTGACCGCGAAGCCGAGGATCCGATCGAGCCGATGACGTCCGGCCCAGTGCGAGATGATGGTCGGCACCAGCAGCGCGCCGATCACGGCCGCGAACAACCATGGTGGGCCGATCGTCAGACCGGGCGCGAGGGCCAGGTACACGCCGCCGACGGCCACTGCCGCGATGATCGCCGGCCATCGCGGCTCTGGATTCGCACGCGCAATTTTCGGCCGGGGCGCAGGAGCCTTTTGCATGCGACTCAGTATTGTATGCCGCTGGAGTCAGCACGCTCGAACACTGCGCTCGATCGGGCACTGGTAACCAGGCGGACGCGATCAGAAGATTTCCAATCGCGTCCGCTGAGGCTGTCAGCTAGCGGTTATTGTTACCGGGTCGGGCGACGATCGTGGTGATCGTCACGATCGTGGTCGTGGTCCCACTTGTGATCGTGGTTGACGTTGCCGTGACTGCCTTCCCAATGTCCGGCGTAATACTGGCTGTTGGAGTGGTACGGTGCCACCCAGTACGCGCCAGCGTAAGGCGGTCGCGTCCAGTACCCATCGTGCCATCTATATTGGCCTCCCACCGGATACTGATAACCCTCCACCCACACGTAGTCCGGACCAGGCTGGGGTGGGACTCGGTACGCCACCGGCGGCGGCGGGGGGTGACCGATGTGCACGTCGAAGGTGATCTGCGCATGCGCCGTCGCGGCCGGTGCCAGCAACAGTGCCGCGAGGGCGAGGATGTGAAAGCGTTTTCTCATACAAGGCACTGGTGCAATTGGCAGGCCAGCGCTCTCGTCGAGTCGGCGCCTCGCTTGCGCCGCATGCGCTGTGGCATGGCTGAGCTTGAAAGACATCAATGACCGCAGAGTGTTCTGGCAGCATTGCTCGCCCTTGCTCGCTCACAGCCGAAGTTCTGCCGATCATCGGTGGATATACTGGCGGCTATGGGATTACGGACGGACCCAAGGAGGCGGTAGGTGGCGGACAAAAACGTAACGGCGACCAGCGGTTTCAGGTTTTCTGTTGGCGATCGGGTGAAAGCGAATGGCAATGCGCCGCCTTCGTACCGCGGCCGCAATGGCATCGTTACGGAGTTGGGGCCGGACCAAACGGAATGCCGGGTCGAGTTTGAAGACGGCGCGGTCGCGACGACCGGCTATTTGCGCTCGTCGTGGCTCGACCCCGTCGAGGCGCGCTGACTTCGGGTACGTCCCTACCGACGATTGCCCATGATCACCCAGACGATCAGAACCACGAGGAGGATTCCACCGATGCCGCCACCCATCGCGGGACCGCCGTAGTAGTAACCGCCGCCACCGCCGAGCAGCAACAGCACCAGCAGGATGACCAAAATGAGGTTCATGCGTACTCTCCATCCGACTACCCGCGTCGTTGCGAGCAAGTCGAACGGCGATTGTGCATAGTTGAGGCCATCAGCGGGGGCGGGCTGCCTCAGTCGTGCAGAACGACCGTGAGCAATGAGTTATTGACCTTCAGTCCGTCCGCGTAATCGATGAAGCCGAGGCGCTGAAACTTCTTCATGAAGAAGTTGACCCGGGACCTCGTCGTGCCGACCATCTCCGCCAGCGTCTCCTGGGAAACCGCCGGAACCTCGCGCACGGGCTGATCGTGCTTGCCATACCGTGCGAGCAACAGCAGCGTCCGCGCCAGCCGCTTTTCGCTGGAGTTGAACAACTGATCGATCAGGTCCTCTTCGATCCGGATGTTCCGCGCCAGCAGGTGCGTGATAAACCGATCGGAAAACGTGTGCTGCTCGTGGAGGAGCTCGATCATCTCCTCTTTGTCCACCACGAGGATCGTGCTGGCAACGACGGCCGTCGCGCTGCCCATGCGAACCGACTGGCCCGCCAGACAACCCTCGCCGAAGAATTCGCCGGCGCCGAGCATCGCCACGACGGCTTCGCGGCCGGCTTTCGAGATCACCGATAGTTTGATCGCACCCGCCTGAATGTACAGGACGTTGTCGCACAGGTCGCCCTGCGAGAACACCTTGTCACCCTTGCGGAACTCGACGACCGTTCTGGAGACACCGGCGGAGTCGAGGAACGCCTGCGCGTCGAATGGCAGCTTACGCTTGGATGTCATGCTCAGACCCGACCGGGCAGAAAGGCGCTGCCCTGTGCGCTGGCCGGCTCACATCCGGACGATCAATGGTACAGCTACTTGGTTAGGTTTCGGCGAGGATGCTTCTGACCACTGGGTCAGGCGCGTTGGCCGACTCGGCGCCGGCGGTTGGAGACTGGTCAGTCGGCGGCAAATCGGCGGCGACAGCCGGGTGTCGCCGTTGCTGAGCCTCGTGGAATCGGGAATACGGCACCAGCACGGGGAGCGGCACGATCGGCTCAATCGGCTCCTCGCTCACGGCCGAAATGCCGCCTTGTTCGTCGTCCGCGACTGATCCTGCAGCGCCAGGGCATCCGTCGCCGCTTTCTTCTCCCGAGCGAGCTCGCGGGCCGGCGCGTCGCGCTGGTCGAGCATCACCGCCCGCGCCGTCAACGCCGAAGTCGCGAGAACGACCGCTAGCAGAGCCGCGCCAAGAGCGCGCGCCCCACTCACGACCGGCCAGCCTTTGGCTCCGGATTGCTGTCAACGGCGTAGAGCAACTCCGCGACGGTTGGCGCTGCCGCACCACGCCAGATCAGAAACATCACCGCTGGCGGCACGAGGCACGCCGTCAGCACCAGTTCCAGCACGCCGAGCGTGAGCGGCGCGCCGGCGACAACCCCGCCGGCCACAACGACCGCGCCACCGGCCAACCATCCACCGGCGATCCACCCACGAGAGGTATCGTTCAACACGTCTATATATCCTTCTGTGCCAGACACAAACCGACACACCATGATGCGGCGGCCGGCGTTACCCCGCTGTCCGCTATTGAACAGCGGCGGTCAGGCCGGTTATCGCGCCTTGGTCCGCGACGACGCGAGGCGCACGACGTAGTCCGGCCCGGACGCGTCCGCCTCAGGGCTCGATTGACTACCGACTATCGACTACCCGACTAATACATGCCGCCCATCCCACCGCCAGCGGCACCCGCGACGTCTTTCTTTTCGTCGGGCAGGTCGCAGATCAAGGCTTCCGTGGTCAGGAGCAGCGATGCGATAGACGAGGCGTTCTGGAGCGCCGACCGAACGACCTTCGCCGGATCGATTACGCCTGCCTTGACCAGATTCTCGTAGGTGTCGGTCAGCGCGTTGAAGCCCTCTTCGTCCTTCATCTCGCGCACGCGCTGGACGACGATCGAGCCCTCATGACCGGCGTTGGTAGCGATCCACCGCATCGGCGCCTCGATGGCGCGTTTGACGATGTTGACGCCGATTTGCTGATCGCCGGCGAGCTTCATGCCGTCGAGCACCTTCGAGGCCCGAATCAGCGCGACGCCGCCGCCGGGAACGATGCCCTCTTCGACCGCTGCTTTGGTCGCGTGCATGGCGTCCTCGACGCGCGCTTTCTTCTCTTTCATCTCGGTTTCAGTCGCGGCGCCAACCTTGATCACCGCCACGCCGCCGACCAGCTTCGCGAGGCGTTCCTGCAGCTTTTCGCGGTCGTAGTCTGACGTCGTGTCTTCGACCTGCGCGCGCAGCTGCTTGACGCGGCCTTCGATCGCGGTGGACGTGCCGGCGCCCTCGACGATCGTCGTGTTGTCCTTGGTGATCGTCACCTTCTTGGCCTTGCCCAGGTCCTCGAGCTTGATGTTCTCGAGCTTGAGGCCGAGGTCGTCGGTAAGCGCCTTACCGCCGGTAAGCGTGGCGATGTCGTCGAGCATCGCCTTGCGGCGATCGCCGAAGCCCGGCGCCTTCACCGCGGCGGCGTGCAGCGTCCCGCGCAGCTTGTTGACGACCAGCGTCGCCAGGGCTTCGCCTTCGAT
>DASXIR010000254.1:0-12227 GCA_036497895.1 Vicinamibacterales bacterium
CCTTGGCCTTCGCTACGACCGCAACCATGGTGCCGACAGCGACGGACGCGTGGTGGCGAGCGACGCGGGATGGAGCCCGCGCGTCGGGGTCATCTGGGATCCGACCGGCGAACAGAAATGGTCGGTCACCGGCAGCTTCGCCAAGTATGTATCAGCGATTTCCAACAGCATCGCTGACTCGACGTCTCCGGCCGGCAATCCCCAGACGTTTCAGTTCGTGTATCGCGGACCCGCGATCAACGCCAACGCCGCGGGGCCGTTGACCTCGACTCCGAATGCCGTGTCCAGCGTGTTTTCGTGGTTCAACGCCAACGGTGGCCCCAGCCTGCCGCTGAACGGGGCGCCGACCATTCCCGGCCTGACCCCGCAAATCCAGGGCTCGCTCAACTCGCCGAACAACCTTGAATACGCCGCCGGCATCAACCGCCAGTTCGGCAACAAGGCCGCGATTCGCGCCGATTACGTGTTCCGCAACTTCCGCGATTTCTACGCGACCTTCGTCAACACCAGCACGGGCAAGGTCCAGGATCAGTTCGGCAAATCCTACGACCTGGCGCTGGTCGAGAACACCAACGACCTCGAGCGCCGCTACTCCGGTCTGACGACGCAGGCGACGTATCGATTCAGCGCGCTGGCCGATGTCGGCGTCACCTACACGCTGTCGCGAGCGTGGGGCAACGTGGATGGCGAGAACGTCAACAGCGGACCGACCACGAGCAGCGCCTTCTCGTATCCCGAGTACCACCAGGCATCGTGGGACTATCCGGTTGGCGACCTGTCAATCGATCAGCGGCACCGCGCGCGCATGTGGATCAACTACGGCGTGCCCAAGGTGCACGGTCTGACCCTGAGCGCACTGCAGGCAATCACCAGCGGCGTTCCCTACGGAGCCGTAGGCACGGTCGCCACGCAGCCGTATGTGACGAACCCCGGCTACGTGAATCCGCCATCGCCGACCAGCGCGATCGGGACGTATTACTTCACCCCACGCGATGCCTACCGGACCGAAGGCGAGCGCCGCACCGACTTTGCGGCCAACTACGTGTATCAGCTGAAAGGAACCCGGAATGTGCAGTTGTTCAGCCAGTTGCAGGTCATCAACGTCTTCAATCAGTTTCAGCTGTGTGGATGCGGCGGAACGGTATTCCAGAACGGCGGCGCCGTCACCCAGAGCCGAATCGACCAGTCCGTGCTGAACAATTCGACCACACCCGCGACCTACGCGATGTTCAATCCATTCACGACCCAGCCGGTGCAGGGCACGAACTGGGCGCTCGGTCCAAACTTCGGCACGGCGCTGAATCGATTCGCATACACCACTCCGCGGGCGCTTCGGCTCTCGTTCGGCGTGAGATTTTAAACGAGTCTAGCGGCGCGGGGCTGAAAGCCCCGCGCCTCACGGCCGGTCCTACCCTGCCTGCCCGGCATTGGCAGGAGCGCGGCCCTTGCGCATCACCCACCAGATCACCAGTACGAAGAGCACAGCGACCACGAGAAGCGTGGCGCCGAAGAGCCAGAGGGTGCGGTACAGGATCGACTCGGGATCCATGCGCGCATCGAGCACCAGCGGCACGCCGCGGAGCCGCTCCGTCAGCGGCTGCTCCCATTCGAGAATATTGCCGCGGACCTCGCCGTGGGTGTTGTGATACCGAATCTTGCTCGGCAGGTGCAGCCGGAAGGCAGTGAGTTCGCGACCGTTCCATCCGACATTCCCGACGTCGCGACCGGCGCTCGGACCGATGGTCTGCCGGTAGAAAAACTGGTCGCCATCGCGGCTGAAGGAATAGGTCGACCAGGCGAACGGCGCGGCGGCGCCAAGCCTGGTGATGTCGTCGACGCTGAGCCGGACTTGAACGAATCGGCGGTCGTTGCGGCGCCATTGGCTGATCCGGACCACACGCGTGAGCGGAGTGGCGTAGTAGGCGCGCACCGCTTCTACGTCCACGCGGAGGGACGGGTCGGTGCTGAACGATGTGCCGTGCAGCGCATTCAGCGCGGGCAACGAGCTGTTGACGTAAATGGTCGCCGAACGATCGAGCGACAGATAGACTTCTTCCTCGTACTCGTACTGGCGGAACAGCGATGGCCGACCGCTGCACGCCGACGTGAGCACGACGATCGCCAGCAATGCAGGAATGCTGATCGATCGTCGCGAGAACACGCAAAACCGCATCAAGCCTCAAATGATATAGTAAAAATTTGTGCTCTATCTGATCGACGGCAGCTCGCAGATGTACCGCGCCTTCCACGCGCCGGTGCGCACCGCTGAAGGCGGACTGCTCCGCAACGCCCAGGGGACGCCGACCAACGCGGTCTACATCTTCGTGATGATGCTGCGCAAACTGCTCGAGGATCACCATCCCGAGCACATCGCCGCCTCGTTCGATCTGCCCGGCCGCACCTTCCGCGACGACCTGGTCGACAACTACAAAGCCAATCGCGCCCCGATGCCGAGCGAGCTCGCGCAACAGATTCCGATGGTCCATGCGGCGTGCGAAGCACTCGGCGTGCCGATCCTGACCTCCGAGCGCTACGAAGCCGACGATGTGATCGGGACGTTGACGAAGAAGGCGGTCGCCGCCGGTTTCGAAGTCGCGATCGTCACCATGGACAAGGACTTCTACCAGCTCGTCGGCGACGGGGTTCGCGTCTACAACCCGCGCGACGAAGGCACCTGGTACGACGCCGACGGAGTGAAGGAAAAGTTCGGTGTCGGACCCGATCACGTGGTCGACGTACTGGCGTTGATGGGCGACACCATCGACAACATCAAGGGCGTGCCCGGGATCGGCGAGAAAGGCGCACGCGAACTGATCGTCCAGTACGGATCGCTCGACAACCTGCTCGATCATGCCGCGGAAGTAAAGAACAAGCGCTATCGCGAGGGGCTGCTGGCCAATGTCGAGGCCGCGCGTCAAAGCCGCGAGCTCGCCCGCATCCGCACCGACGTGCCGGTCGAGTTCGACGCCGACGCGATGCGCTACAAGGCCGGATCGCGCGAGCGCAGCTTCGAGATTTTCAACGAGCTCGGCTTCCGCGCGCTTGCAAAGGAGTACGCACCGACTGCTGCAACGATCTCGAAGGACTATCGCCTGGTCAACACCGCGGAGGGCGTGGCCGCGCTGGCCGCACGACTGCGCGCCGCCGGCCGATTCGGCTTGCGCGTGCTCCCCGACCGTTCCAGTGCGATGCGCGCCTCGATTGTCGGTCTCTCGTTTTCCACATCTCCACACGATGCCGACTACGTGCCGACCGGTCATCGCGGGCTCGACAACACGGAGAGCCTGCCGCTGACGGTCGCCCTGGAAGCGCTGCGGCCGATTCTCGAGGACGAAGCCGTTCGGAAAGAAGGACACGATCTGAAATTCGATGCGATCGTGCTGGCACGCCAGGGCGTAACGCTCCGCGGTCTCGAGACCGACACGATGCTGGCGAGCTACCTGCTCGACGCCACGCGCTCCGGTCACCTGATCGAGGATCTGTCGCTCGAGCACACCAACTACAAGGCCTTGTCCGAAGAGGACATCTGCGGTCGCGGAGTGAAAGCGATTTCGCTCGCCGAAGTGCCGGTCGAGGCGGCGATCACCTACGCGTGCGAACGCGCCGACCTCGCCGGACAGCTGGCGCCGCTGCTCCGCGAGACGCTCGAGCGCGAGCAGCTGACCGAGGTCTACACCAGCCTGGAGCGGCCGCTGGTCCCGGTCCTGATCGCGATTGAACGCGCCGGAGTCCGGATCGACACCGCCGCGCTCGCGGTGCAGTCGCAGAAAGTCGATCAGGAGCTGGCGCAGCGGTCGGGCACGATTTTCGAGATGGCCGGCGGCGAGTTCAACATCAACTCACCGAAGCAGCTGGCCGAGGTGCTGTTCGACAAGCTGCAGCTGCCGGTGCTGAAGCGAACCGGGACGTCTAAGGCGCCGTCAACCGCGGTCGAAGTCCTCGAGGAGCTGGCGCTGACGCACGACATCCCGCGCCAGATTCTCGAATGGCGCCAGCTGATGAAGCTGAAGGGCACCTACATCGACGCGCTGCCGCAGCTGGTGAATCCCGACACCGGCCGGGTGCACACCTGCTTCAACCAGGCGGTCGCCGCCACCGGACGCCTCAGCAGCAGCGATCCGAACCTGCAGAACATTCCCATCCGCACGCCGCTCGGCCGCGAGATTCGCCGCGCGTTCATCGCCGACCCCGGACATGTGCTGATCTCGGCCGACTACTCGCAGATCGAATTCAGAGTGCTCGCGCACCTGTCCGAGGAGCCGGTCCTGATCGACGCGTTCCGTGAGGGCGCAGACTTTCACGAGCGCACCGCGGTAAAAATCTTCGGCGCCGACAGCGGCCGCGATCCGCACGACCTGCGCAGCATCGCCAAAATGGTCAACTACGCGCTGCTCTACGGCAAGGGCGCGTTCACCCTGGCCAAGGACATCGGCGTCACCCAGCAGGCGGCCCAGGAATTCATCGACGCCTACTTCGCCGGTTTTCCGCGGGTGCGGGCGTTCATCGATCGCACGCTCGAAGAAGCACGCGTCACCGGCGTGGTGAAAACCATGTATGGACGCAGACGACTGGTGCCCGAACTGAACAGTCGTGACTTCCAGCGCCGCGCGGCGGCCGAACGCGAGGCGGTCAACCTGCCGATTCAGGGAAGCGCGGCCGATATCCTCAAGCGCGCGATGATCAACGCGCACGCGGCGCTGGCGCCACATCCCGAAGCGCGCATGATCCTCACCGTCCACGATGAATTGCTGTTCGAAATACCGGCGGCGCGCGCCGAGGAGTTCGCGGCGATCGTCAGGAACAGCATGCAGTCAGCAGCAACGATGAACGTGCCGCTGACGGTGGACGTGGGAATCGGCGACAACTGGAAGGACGCGAAGCACTAAGAATTACTTCTGCCACATCTCCTTGAATTGCTCCCATTCCTGCCGGATCGTCTCGGGCGTCTGCGCCAGGGCTTTGGCTCGATCGGGAACAATCGCGTCCACCACCAGCCGATCGATGTCTCCGCGCAGCGCTACACCGTGATCGTTGCCGAGCGGCGCGCGGACCCAGCCCGCCTGCGCGGCGTCCCACGCGGCCGATAGATCCCCCTGCAGCCGGGCGGCGTTGGCGAGCCAGTACGCGGCGGCGCCGCTGCCGGGATGAGTCGCCAGTTCCTGTTCCATCCGGGTGCGGATGGCCTGGTAGCGCGACTGGCGCTCGATGTCCGGGCGCGGCTTGGCTTCGCGGTCGATCGCACTCGCCCACCAATCAAGCACACGTTCCCGCGGCACACCAGCCAGCGTCGTCCCGTTCTTGATTACGCCGTCGAAAACATTCGCGGCGGCGCCGAACGCGCCATCAAAAAACAACGTTTCGCCGAGACCGACGACGTACTCTTCGCGCTCGTTTGCGGCGAGGCGCAGCGGGTCGAGACGCCGCAGCCGCTCGCGTGCGCCGTCGAGGTCGGTGGCGGTCAGACTCTGGCGATAGCTCTCGAGATATGCCCTGGCAGCAACCAGATCGGCTGCGTCGGCGCGTCCTGGCAGGACGCGGGCCTGTTCGGCCGCGGCGATCGCACCCTGAAAATCGTGCTGGTTGTAGAGGAGGCGGGCGCGCGCGAGCGGATCGTCGGGTGCGCGTGATGCGGCTGCAGGCGCGGCCAGCGCGGTCAGCAAAACGAACGCGGTAAGGAGACGACGCACTCCGCGATGGTAGCACAGCCAAAAAACGGCTCTAAGCCATTGGGCGTCAATGCCTTACATGGCCTTTGTTACGCTTTTGGTACAATGCCGGCGATGGTCGTCCCGAGGATCGTGCCGCGCGAGGAACACCCGATTTCCCGCAAGGACATCGATCCGGATGCTTTGAAGGTGCTCTACCGTCTGCGTCAATACGACCATGTCGCCTACCTCGTGGGCGGCGGCGTGCGCGATCTGATTCTGGGACGGCGGCCAAAAGACTTCGACATCGGCACCTCGGCACATCCGTATCAGGTCAAGAAGCTTTTTCGAAACTGCTGGATCATCGGCCGCCGCTTCCGGCTGGCGCACGTCAAGTTCGGCGAGAAAGTGATCGAGGTCGCCACGTTCCGGCGTCAGGTGGCGCCGGGCGAAGAAATCATCGCCGACGGTGTTCCCGCACCCGATCCCTCCACGCCGGAAGGCGAACAGCTCATCCATCACGACAATACTTTCGGAACGCCCGAAGAGGACGCGTTCCGCCGCGACTTCACGATCAACGCGCTCGCCTACGATATTTCGAATTTTTCGGTGATCGACTACGTCGGCGGCCTGGAAGATCTGCAGGCAGGCGTGGTCCGCTCGATTGGCGATCCCGACGTCCGGCTGAACGAGGATCCGGTGCGCATGCTGCGCGCGATCGCGATCGCCGCGCGGCTGGATTTCGCGGTCGAGCCTTCACTGCTCCGATCGATTCGCCGCCATCGCCATGAGATCGCGAAGAGCTCGCCGCCCAGGCTGCTCGAGGAGTACTACAAGATTCTCCGCGCCGGCTCTGCGGAACACGCGTTCAGGAGCCTTGCCGAGCTCGGCCTGCTCGAGCCGATCTCGACGGAGCTGCACGAGGGCGCTTCTGACCCGCTCTGGCGATCGCTGGCGGCGCTCGACGCGTACCGGCGTCAGTTCGAATCGACGCCCGACACGATGTCGAACGCGATTCTGCTCGGGAGCCTGCTGATCCCGCTGGGCATCTCGCTCAACCCGTCGCGAAGCCAGCACCGGCCCGTCGCCGACGCGTCGCAGGATGGTGCGGACCCGGGGAACTCGAAGCGTCCGCGTCATCCACCGATGCCGCGGCTCGGTGAGCTTCCGCTGGCGCGCCGCGACGTCGAGCGGCTCCGCCTGATCATCACCATGCAGCGGCGTCTCAGCGACATGACCGCGAGCCCGCGCGCACAACTCGCGCTGGCCCAGCGCGGCATCTTCCGCGAAGCGCTGACGTGGATGGAAGTCCACGGCGACTCGCCGGCGCTGGTCGAGCACTGGATGGGGATTCTCGACGAGGGCGGAGACGTCGAAGCCGCCGCGCCAGGCTCCGATCCGGCCGAGCCGCAGCAGGACGACGGTCTGCGGCGGCGGCGCCGCCGGCGGCGACGGCGCCGGCGCGGTCAGGCGCCGCCACAGGGCTGATCGACGCTCGCGCGCGTGCGAACCGCGACCCTAAAAGGGCCGCGCCAACAGCTACGCGGCGATTTCTTCGATCGTCTTATACGGCTTCGCCAGCCGCAGCGCGATCAACAGCTTGATGATCGGCCACGCCGGATCGATTTCGCTGGCCTTGAAGCTGAACTTCGGGCTGCGCGGATAACCGTGGTGGTTGTTGTGCAGCCCTTCCCCGCCGGTCAGCAGCGCCAGCGTCCTGATGTTGGTGGCGGTGTTGTCGAAGTTCTTGTACCCGACGTGATGGCAGAGGCCGTTGATCGAGGACGACAGCACGAACACGTACATCACCGCGTGAGTGCCGGCGGCGAGCAGCGTCCACCACACACCAATCAGTGGTCCCACGATCGCCACCAGCAGGCTGGTGCCGATCGCCAGACCGAGCAGCCCGCGATTGAACACGTGCGTGTCCCACCAGCCGTCCTTGATGTCCCGGGCGTAGCGTTCGACGACGTCGGTGTTCTTGATTTCGCGGACGTAGTAGAAGACGTTACCGAGCTGCACGTTCCAGAAGCCTTCGATTTTCGGGCTGTGCGGATCGCCTTCCTCGTCGGTGAACGCGTGGTGCTTGCGGTGGACCGCCACCCATTCCTTGGTGCACTGGCCGGTCGTCAGCCACAAGGCGAGCTTGAAGGTCCACTCGACGCCGGGATGCACGCTGAGCGCGCGGTGCGTGGCGCAGCGGTGCAGATAGATCGTCGTGCTGAACACAGCGACCTGAATGAGCGCCGCAGCCACGACAAGCGCGATGAGGAGATGCGAAAGCACCGGAAATACCCTCCGCCGGTTATGAGAAATGACCGAGAGTCCTGAGGGTGAAAGAGGCCGGATCGTACCACGGAAGACCGTGGTGATCCGGCTGCGGGATTGTCAGAGTTTTGTATTACCCGTGCGTGCGCTCGAATTCGCGCATGAATTGCACCAGCGCGTCCACACCTGCCTCGGGGAACGCGTTGTAGATCGAGGCGCGCATGCCGCCGACTGAGCGGTGGCCCTTGAGACCGTCGAGGCCGGCCGCCGTCGAGGCCTTGATGAACTGCTTCTCGAGATCCTCGGTGCCGAGGCGGAACGTCACGTTCATCAGCGAGCGGCACTCCTTGTGGGCGGTGCCGCGGAAGAATCCGGTGCGGTCGATTTCGTCGTACAGCTTCCTGCCCTTGCGCTCGTTGACCGACGCGATCGCGGTCAGACCGCCCTGCGCCCGCAGCCACTTCATCACCAGCCCGAGCGCGTAGACCGAGAACGCCGGCGGCGTGTTGTACATCGATCCGTTTTCCGCATGCACGGCGTAGTTCAGCATCGTCGGCAGCGACTTCTGCGAACGGGCCAGCATGTCTTCGCGTACGATCACGACGGTGACGCCGGCGGGCCCCATGTTTTTCTGGGCGCCTGCGTAAATCAGCGCGTGCCTGTTGACGTCGATCGGCCGGCTGAACATGTCCGACGAGGTGTCGTTGACCAGCGGGGCGCTGCCGACATCCGGAAGGTCCTTGAATTCAGTGCCCTCGATGGTGTTGTTCGAGGTCATATGGACGTAGGCGGCGTTCGGCGTCAGCTTCAGCTCGGCCTGCGTCGGCACGCGGGAGTAGTTCTCCGACTTGGTGGTCGCGGCGACATTGACCGTGCCGACCTTCTTCGCTTCCTTGACGGCTTTCTCGGCCCACGAGCCGGAATCGATGTAGTCGGCGGTGGCGCCCGGCGTCAGCAGGTTCATCGGGACCATCGAGAACTGCAGGCTGGCGCCGCCTTGCAGGAACAGCACTTTGTAGTTCGCCGGGATCGCGGCGAGGGCGCGGATGTCCGCCTCGGCCTGGACGAGGATCGCCTCGAACGGCTCCGAGCGGTGGCTGATTTCGAGAATCGACGCCCCGGCGGACGGCAGTGCCAGCATGTCGCGCTGGATCTCTTCGAGGACCGGCAGCGGCAGCACCGCGGGTCCCGCGGCGAAGTTGAAGATGCGATGAACGGTGGTCATGGTTGTCCCTGTCTGATTATCACGAAGAAGATCGCGACGTTAGATGGTGACGAGATGCAGGTCGAGGATGTCGTCGTTGCCATCCTGAACCTGCCGCAGGGTCGCCTCCGAGGGCGCGCCGTCCAGATTGATGCGGGCGACGGCCGCATGCGCGCCTTCGAAGATCACATTGTCCATTTCCTGGACGTTGATGTTGCCGTTGCGCAGGTGTTCCAGCACGTGCGCCAGGACGCCGGGTCGGTCGCGATGGCGGACCACCAGCATGTGCGTCGCCGGCGTCTGCTTCGCCAGGTTGACGACGTTGGGGACCTTGCCGGTGTCCTTGTAGGCCGAGACGATTCGGACCGTTTCGGCGGCAATCGCATCCTGCGCCTGGTCGGTGGAAGCGCCGATGTGGTGCGTGCCGTAGACGTTCGGCAGCGTGGCCAGCGTGTCCTTGAATTCGGCCGTTCCGGACGTCGGCTCCGATGCAAAGACGTCGAGGCCGACCTTGATGCCGCGCTCGCGCACCACCCGCTCGAGGGCGCCGTAGTCCACGACCTCGGCACGCGCGGTGTTGATGAAGTACGAACCCGGCTTGAGCCGTTCGAGCACCGACCCGTCTACCAGGCCTCTGGTTTCCGAGTTGAGTGCGAGATGCACGCTGAGCACGTCGCAGCGGTCGGCGACCTCCTGCGGTGACCGCGCCACCGACAGCGGCACCGGCTGATCGTCCACACTGTCCCTGCGGCTCGCGAACCGGCGGCTCCACACCACGATCGGCATGCCGAAGGCGTGTGCGCGCTTCGCCATCTCCTGACCGATGTTGCCATAGCCGAGCAGGCCGAGGGTGCGGCCGAACACGCCGCGCGCCTTCGAGTATTCCTTCTTGTTCCAGCGTCCGGCGCGGAGTTCGGCGACGTTATCGGGCACTCGCCGATCCAGTGACAGCAACAAGGCGAATGCCAGTTCGGCGACTGCGATCGCATTCTTGCCGGGGCAGTTCGAGACGTAGATGCCGCGCGTGGAGGCCGTTGCCACGTCGATGGTGTTGTAGCCGGCGCCGGCACGCACGACCAGCGAGAGCGAGCCGGCTTCGAGCGTTGGCGCGGTTACCGCAGTGCCGCGCACCACCAGTACGTCGGCGCCCGTCTCCTTCACCGCCTGCGTCAGCCCATCGTCTTTCAGGTCGGGCTGATAGATGACGTGACAGCCGGCGGCCTCGAGGCCGTCGATGCCGCTTTGTTCGAATTTGTCTGCAACTAAGACCTTCACGGGAGCTCCGTTCGTGGTTGGTCGTTCTGGGTTCGTCGTTCGTGCCTGGTCGTTCCCGGTTCGACGGTCGGCGTCAGATGACGTGGATGAGCAGGCCGTCGCGCAGCTTGGGTTCGAACCAGGTGGACTTCGGCGGCATGATCGCGCCGGCGTCGGAAACCGCCATCAGATCGGACACGCTCACCGGGAAGAGCGAGAATGCGACCGCGGCCTTGCCCGCGTCGACCAGCCGTTCGAGTTCCGCGGTTCCGCGGGCGCCACCGACAAAATCGATACGCTTGTCGGTTCGGACGTCCGCAATGCCGAGCACGGGCGCCAGTAGGCCGTCCTGCAGGACGCTCACGTCCAGCGACCCGATCGCATCGGCCGGGTCCGGCGCGACGCGTGGACGCAGGGTGCGCCAGCTGCCTTTAAAATACATCGCGATGTCGCCACGGCGGGCCGGCGTCGCCGGACCGGTCGCGGTCTCGAAGCGGTCGCCGACCGCCTTCAGAAAATCATCGGGCGAGAGGCCATTCAAGTCCTTCACGATCCGGTTATAGGAAAGGATTTGGACCTGGTCGTGCGGAAATGCCACGGCCAGCACGGTCGAGAAGTCGGCCGCGTCACCAAGCGACGTACCCGCACGTCCGTGGTCCTTCATTTCGGTACGCGCCCGTGCTGCGCTCGCCGCTCGATGATGACCGTCCGCGATGTAGAGCGCAGGAATCTGTCCGAACGCCGCCACCAGCGCATCGCGGTCGGCGCCGGTTACCTGCCAGATGGTGTGCTGCACCGCGTCGGGCGCCTCGAAATCGAACAGTGGCGCGCTGGCGACGACGCGTTCGGCAATCCGGTTTACGTCAGCAGCGGCGCGATAGGTGAGGAACACGGGGCCGGTCTGCGCGCCAAGCGCGATCATGTGACGAGTCCGATCGTCTTCCTTGTCCCGACGCGTCCGTTCGTGTTTCTTGATGACGTCGCGGTCGTATTCATCGATCGAAAAGCAGGCGGCGAGCCCGAGCTGCGCGTGGTCGCCCATGCGCAGGCGATAGAAATACAGGGTGGCCTGATCCTCGACCACCAGTGACGATCGCAGGGTCTTGAAGTTGGCAACGGCACGATCGTAGACGCTGTCGGCGTGTGGATCGGTGTCGGCAGGAAGGTCGATTTCAGCGCGCGAGACGTGGAGGAAGCTGAGCGGGTTTCCCGCCGCCAGCGCACGCGCCTCGTCGGTGTTGACGACGTCGTAAGGCACTGCGGCAATTTTCGGAGCGGTTGCGGTGGTTGGTCGAAGAGCACGAAACGGAACGAGCGTAGCCATGGGGCTCAAATTATAACGTTCATTCCGATCCGGAAGCGGGGAACGCCGAGGCGCTATTGCGCGACAGGACCGGCGTTGGCTGCGTGCGCGACATCCGCTGACAACTTCGCGAAAGCGGAATCGCGTGCGGCGGTGAACGCCGCCATCTGAGCGGCCGGGACCGGATCGGCTGGCGGCATCGCGCGATGCGCTGTGACCGGGTTGATATAGACGCCGTGCTGCTTGAGCCTGTAGTCGAGATGCGGTCCGGTGGCGAGGCCGCTCGAACCGACCCTGCCAATCAACTCGCCCTGCCGAACGTGCGACCCAGCTCGAACCGCAATCGACGAGAGGTGGAGATATTGCGTTTCGAAGCCGTTGGCGTGGCGCAGGTGGACCATCCGTCCTGCCCCGCCGCTCGTTCCGGCCGACACCACGACCCCGTCCGCTACCGCCTGCACCGGCGCACCCTCGGGCGCACGGTAATCGACGCCGAGGTGGGCGCGGACCTCGCGCAGAATCGGATGCAGACGGCTGGTCGTAAACGCCGACG
>DASXIR010000255.1:0-7680 GCA_036497895.1 Vicinamibacterales bacterium
AACCGTCATGCCGTCCGCCGACATCGTATTCGACACGCTGTTTGCTTTTCAGCGATCCGCCGCGCTCAAGACCGCGATCGATCTCGAGGTGTTTACCATCATCGATGGAGGCGCACGGACTCCGGCGGCGATTGCGAAACAGAGTAATGCGGCTGAACGCGGCATCCGCATCCTCTGCGATTACCTCGCCATCATCGGCTTGCTGGCCAAGACCGGCGACGGCTACGGGCTGTCACCCGAGTCGGCCGCTTTCCTGAGCAAGCGATCGCCCGCCTACCTCGGCACTACGGCCGGGTTTCTCCTGCGGCCCGAAATGAAAGGAAATTTTGACGATCTCACCGCGACGGTGCGCCGCGGTGGCGTCGCTCCCGCAGGCAATACGGTGGCAGACGACAACCCGATTTGGGTTGAGTTCGCCCGCTCGATGGTGCCAATGGTGATGCCGGCCGCCCACGCGATTGCCGGGTTGCTGGGCGCGGATTCCGGGTCGCCGCTCAAGGTGCTGGACATCGCGGCGGGCCACGGCATGTTCGGGATCACACTGGCTCAGCGGAATCCTCGCGCCGAGATCGTCGCCGTGGACTGGGAAGCCGTGTTGTCGGTCGCACGCGAGAATGCGGGCAGTGCAGGCGTTCAGGATCGCTATCGCACGCTGGCTGGCGACGCGTTCAAGGTGGACTTCGGCGGACCGTACGATGTGGCGCTTGTCACGAACTTCCTGCACCATTTTGATCCTGCCACGTGCACGACCTTTCTTCGGAAGGTTCACGCCGCGCTCAAACCCGGGGGCCGCGTCGTGGTGCTCGAGTTCGTGCCGAATCCCGATCGCATTTCGCCGCCGATGCCCGCCGGTTTCAGCCTGACGATGCTGGCGGGGACGCCAAGCGGAGACGCGTACACACTCGCGGAGTTGCAACAACAGCTCGGCGGGGCAGGGTTCGGCGCCGCTTCCGCCCACGGGCTTCCGACACCTGGAACGATCCTCGTGGCGCAGAAGTAATCGGCAGCGAGATGGGCACCGCGGTCAGATCGAGATCGGTGATTCGACGGGCGACGATTCCGCTTCTGGCCGCGGTATGTCTCGTCAGCGCTTCCGCCGCGGCGCCGGTCAAACCTGACGATCACGCCGGCTTCGATGGCATATGGAATTCCGCGACGGTGACTCCGCTCGAGCGTCCAACCCAGTTGAAGGACAAGGCCTTCTTCACGCCCGCGGAAGCGGCGGAATGGGAACGGCAGGTCGTGGAAAGCAACCAGGAGCCGGAGCCACAGGCGGCGACGAAGAGCCGCGGAACCGGCACCTACAACGCCTTCTTTCGCGAGTACGGGTCCCGAGCCGCCAAGACTCTCCGCACCTCCATCGTCACCGACCCTCCGGACGGGCGCATCCCGGCGCTGACGCCGCCGGCTGCCGACCTCAAGCGCCAACGCACCCAGGGCATGCGAAACGCGGCGAACCCCGAGGACACGGGGCTTCAGGATCAATGCCTTGCGTTCGTGACGGCGGGACCGCCGATGCTGCCGTACTCCTACAACAGCAACTATCAGATCGTTCAGACGAAGGACGCGTTCGTGGTTCACGTAGAGATGATCCACGACGCCAGGCTCATTCATCTTGACGGGCGCTCGCATCTGCCGCCCGCAATCCGGTTGTGGCTCGGCGATTCGATCGGTCGCTGGGACGGGAACACACTGGTGGTGGACACCACGAACTTCAACGACAGCGACGGTTTCTACGGCGACGCCGGCGGCAATTTCGGCTGGGACCGCAATCTCCACCTGGTGGAGCGGTTCAGCCTGCTCGATGCGGAGACGCTGCTGTACCGATTCGAAATCGACGACCCCACTGCGTTCACCCGGCCGTGGAAAGGCGAGTTGACGATGGCGCGTTCGACCGGGCCCATCTACGAATACGCCTGTCACGAAGGCAACTATTCGCTGCCGAACATGCTCGCCGGCTATCGAGCCAGCGAGCGCGAGCCGGTGCGTTAGAGAGCGATTTTCGTTTCTGTCTGGCTCCTTGTTGTCGTCTGGGCGTCCTTGGTGCTGGGTGCTTGGTTCCAGGTCCGTCCCGGGTCCCTTGGCCAACGTGCGCCGCGCCGGTGCGATGCGGACCGAGGATGAAGGACCAGGAACGGACCATTCAGAACAGCCTGCGGCTCAGGATAATCCGCCCTGCTGCGAACGACCTGGCGCTCTCAACGCATAGAATGATCGGGAGCCGCGACCGTCGCAACCAGGAGTGACACGATGAGGCTGAACACCTACGTGAACTTTGCCGGCAACTGCGCCGAAGCGTTCAAGTTCTACGAACAACATCTCGGCGGCACGATCGGGATGATGATGACGCACGCGCAGGCACCGGACCAGACCAACGTCAAGCCCGAATGGAAGAACGCGGTGCTCCACGCCAGGATCTCGATCGGCGGTACAGAACTGCTGGGTGCCGACATCCCCACAGCCCAGCCGATGCGCAGCGCTTATCTCTCGCTCAATGTCGACAGCGACGCCGAAGCTGAACGTATCTTCTCGGCGTTGTCAGACGGCGCGGAGGTGTTCATGCCGTTGCAGGAGACTTTCTTCGCGACACGGTTCGGCCAACTGCGCGACCGTTTCGGCCTCAACTGGATGATCCTCCACGAGCGGCCGATGCCGTCGCGTCCGTAGTCTCCGCTCGCAAACCATTGTTCGCCTCCGACAGTAATCGACCATGACGTCGTGCGATGACATCCGTTTCCGGATCGTGACAAGTGCCGATGTTCCAGCGATGGCCGCATGCCGATCGAGTGACCTCGCGTTGGGTCCACCGGATCCGCGAATGACGGCGTACTTCGATGGCAACCATCATCCACAGCAGGCGCTGCCTCCACGCGTTGGCTACCTCGCGCTGGCGGGTGACGGAGTCACGGGTTACATTGCCGGTCACCTGACGACGCGCCACGGCTGTGCCGCAGAGGTTCAGTACCTCTTTGTTGCCCCTGAATGTCGACGACGTGGAGTCGCCACGGCGTTGTTGCGTCTGCTGACGAATTGGTTCGGCAGCGCGGGAGTGCGGAAGGTCTGCGTGTGTGTCGATCCCCACAGTCCGGGGGCCAAGCCGTTCTACGAAAGCACCGGTGCGTCTCCGTTCAGGCAACTGTGGTACCGGTGGGACGACATTTCGGTCTTACGCAGCTGACTTTGCCCGCCCTTTGATTGTACCTGTAGGCCGGCAACCGGGGCGTCGCGGCCGCGCACCGGTTGAAGAGTCAGCGAAATGGCGGTAACGAGCAAACAGAAATGACCCGACGGCCGTTTACCAGGATATGAACGGACTGCCATTGGCGAGCGTCCGGCCGATCGGTCTTCTGGACGACCCGTCCGAGCGACTGGCCGCTGCGTTCGATGCTCACCAGGAGCGGCTCTTCCGGCTGGCGCGGCGCCTGACCTCAAACCGCGATGATGCACTTGATCTGGTGCAGGAGACGTTTTTGAGGGCTGCCCGCAACCCAGCTTCGATTCCCGTTGGACTGATGGGCGAGGAAGCCTGGCTGGTTCGGGTACTCATCAACATCCGCCGCGATCAGTGGCGCAGAACCGTCGTTCGCGAGCGTCACGATCCGGAAATGAAGCCCTCGTCCTGGTCCAGCGGCCACCAGGAGGACGCCGTCATTGCGCGCACCACCGTCTGGCGCGCGCTAGACGCCTTGGCGCCGCGGCGTCGCGCCGTTGTCGTGATGCACGAACTCGAAGGACTGACACCGCCGGCGATTGCCTCGCTGCTTGGCATCAGCGCCGTGACGGTCCGTTGGCATTTGTCGATGGGACGGCGCGACCTGACCCGCCTCGTGACATCTCCGAAAAGAGAGAGCCATGAAGACCGTTAGCGACCTGCTCCGCGAAGCCGACCCCGTCCGTCAGGAACCGTCGTTGGGCGAGGCAGATCGCGATCGGTTGCGTCGAGCCATACGTGCAGGCGGATCTCGAGCCACCGGTCGTTCTTCGCGCTGGGCTCCAGGACCGGTCGCGTTCGTTGCCGCGGTGGCGCTGATTCTGTTCGGCGCACTGGCCATTGGATCGCGGCTCTGGTCGCCAGGTGGTGCGACGCTGCAGGCTGCGGTTCGCTTCGAGGCGCGCCTCGCCGAGGACGGTCCGGGCGCTGGTCTTCGTGAGGTTCAACTGAGTGGCTCGCGCACGCCGATCTATCTCCACCAGGAGGTCATCGTCAGCAACGAGGACGTCGCGCAGAGCCGGGTGGTCGCGGCCGACGATGCGGCGCATTTCAATATCGCCTTGCAATTCACGACCGCAGGCGCGGAGAAGATGAGGCAGGCGACGGCGGATCATGTGGGCCGGCCGATCGCGGTCCTGATCGACGGCGAGGTCGTGATGGCGCCTAGACTCAGGAGCCCAATCGGCGAATCGGCGCTCGTGACCGGCGATTTCACCAGGAGCCAGGCCGAACGGATCGCGAACGGCATCGGCCTCAAATGACGCCGGCCTTGCGCTGACAGTCGCCTCTGGTGGCGCGCCGGGTTCGGGCTATATGCGCTTGCGCAGACAGACGTGAGTCGCACGCTCGCCGGCGGTAGAGGTGACGCACTCGTAGCCCAAAGCCCTCAAATCGATGTCGCGTAGAAGGTGTTCGCCTGAGCCGAGCAGAACAGGGCTTACGGCCAGGCGCAGTTCGTCTACGAGACCAGCGGTCAGATATTGACGCACCGTCGCGACGCCGCCGCCGAGGCGGATGTCGCGCCCGGCCGCCGCGATACGCGCCTCGGCCAGCGCAGCATGAATGCCGCCGGTGACGAACCGGAACTCGGTCCCGCCTTTCATGACGAGCGTCGGTCGCGAGTGATGAGTGAGGACGAATACGGGAGTGTGATACGGCGGCTCATCGCCCCACCAGCCCTTCCAGCTGTCGTCCGGCCAGGGACCGCGGATGGGCCCGAACATGTTGCGTCCGAGAATCCAGGCGCCGATTCCCTCGAATCCGAGCGCCGCGACGTCGTTGTCGACGCCGGTCTCGCCGCCGGGCAGCCCATGCGTCTCTCGCCACACCCGCGTATGAAAAAACCAATCCATCAGCTCAGTGCCGTTGACGCCGAGCGGGTTCTGCAGATCCTGATTCGGGCCGGCGCTGAAACCGTCGAGTGACATCGCCAGCGCACGGACGCAGAGTTTCGACATCGAACTCACTTCGCTTCGGGCATCAAGGTGACCCTCACGTAATTCAAGGGATTGAGGTAGGTCTGTGCGGCCAGATAGATGGCGTCGGCGGTGAGCGCGCCAATCTGGTCGGGCAGGTTGTCGATCGCCTCGACGGTCGCCCCGTCGCCATCCTCATAGCGGCGCGAGATCTGGTTCAGGAAATAGGCATTGTCCTGACTGCTCGCCTCGAATTCACGCCGCAGGGCCCGTCGAATCAGCGACAGCTGATCCGGCGAAAGCGGTGTGGACCTGGTCAACGCGATCTCCTCGAAGACGCGCTGGACGAGCGCCTCGGTGCGGGCAGGGTCGCAGGTCCATTCAATCCGGACGCTGTAGATGGGCCGTGGGAACTTCTCGGATTCGGGATTGGCGGTGATGCTGTATGTTCCACCGAGTTCCTGGCGAATCGAGTCGAGCAGCCGCGATTGCAAAACCAGAGTCATCGTCTCGAGCGCCAGCCGGTGTTCATCGTCGTACTGGAACGGCCCCGAAAACACGATCGCCACCTGGCTCTTGGGCGCGATGCCCTTGGCGATCCTCTTATCGATGATGCCAGTCGGGGGTTCGATGCCCAAGTCGCGCCAGGTCTCGTGAGCGTGCGTGGCCGGCAGGCTGGCGAGGTAGGTCTCGACGAACGGTTTGATCGTAGCCGGCGTGAAGCTGCCGACGAAGACGAACGTGAACGCGCTGGCGTCAGCGAAGCGCGCTTTGTAAAACGCCATCGACCGGTCGAGATTCCACTGGTCCACGGACGCGACGGTCTGAGGCCGCCGGCGGAGGTTGTCCCGGCTGAGCGCGGCGTCGATGGTCTGGTTGAACACGACGTCAGGACTGGCCTGTTGATTCGCGAGCAAGCTTCGCGCCTGCGCCGCCATGCCGGCGAACGCCGTAGGATCGGCGCGAGGCTGCGTGAAGCGCAGGTAGATCAGCCGGAACATCGTTTCCAGATCCTGCGGTGTGCTGCCGCCGCGCATGCCCTGATCGACGTCGTCGATGAAAGGCCTGACCGCGACGGCGCTGCCGTTCAGCACCTTATCGAGCAGGACGCTGTTGAACTGTCCGACCCCGCCCGCGGGAACGACGGCATCCGCGACGCGCGCCGAAGGGAAGTCCGCATCACTCGCCAGCGAGGTGCCCCCGGGCGCCGTGGCGCGGAACAGGATCTGATCCTCTTTCAGCGTCGTTGGCTTCAGGACGACCGTCGCGCCATTGGATAACGTCCACTCGACGATCCCCGCTTCGGCCCGAACCGTCGTTTTCACGATCGATCCTGGTTGCGGCGGCTTTTCCATCAACACCTGACCGGACGCGGCATCGACGAACGGCTCGAGCCGCTTCGCGGCCGCGGCCTTGACGACCGCCGCCAGCTGTACCTGATCGGGCTCAACCACACCGGCGGCGTCCGGGGCAGACACGACGACGAGCTGGTTCTGGTTGGGGAACCAGTCGGCCGCGAGCTTGTTGACCTCGGCCAACGTGATGCCAGGAACGAAGCGACGGTGGAATGCCAGCTCCTGCCAGATCGTCGGCAGGGCTTCGTCCTCGAGGAAATTTCGCGTGTATTCGTCAGCGCGGCTGGACGACTCGCGGTCGGGGCTTTCAGTCACGCCACGCTCGAAGCCGAGCATCATCGACTGCTTCAGCCGCGCCAGCTCGGTCGGTGCGAAGCCGAACCGCGCCACACGCTCGATTTCGGTCACGATCGCGTCGAGGCCGCGTGTCACGCCGTCATTCGAGACGAGCGCCTGGACGATCGCTTCGTCCCTGGTGCGCGGCGCCGGGAACAGTCCACGGTCGGCGCCCGCCCGCAGAAATGGCGGATTCTCGATCTGACTGAGCTCGTCAAGCCTGGCGTCGAGCATGCCGGCGAACAGCTGGTCGAGCATGATGTCGCGATACCCACCCACCGAGCCCTGGTTGCGGGCCGGCCGGAGGTTGCTGACCTGAACGGTCGTCGAAGTCGTTTCTTTGTCAGTGACGACGGTGTAGCGCGTGGCGGCGTGATCGGGCACATCGAAGATCGGCCGCGGACGTCGGGGAGACGGCGCCGTCAAAGACGAGAAGCGATCCTTGATCTTGGCAACCACTGCGTCGCGATCGACGTCGCCGACCACGATTACGGCCATCAGATCAGGCCGGTACCAGTCGTGATAGAACCGGACCAGCTGTTCACGCTGGGCGCGCTCGATGATGTCGGGTTTGCCGATCGGTGACCGATCCGCGTAGCGCGATCCCTCGAGCTGGGTGCGGCGAATCTTGTCCTGCGTCCGCTCGCCTGCGCCGAGGTGCATGCGCCACTCGGCCAGCACGATGTTTCGCTCCTGGTCGATGCCGGTTTGATCGAAGGAAGCGGCGTGCGCCCAGTCATCGAGGATGAGCAGGGCGCGGTCGAGCACGCCCGGTATGTCGGTCGGCACCCGCAGGGTGTACTGCGTGTCGTCGTAGCTCGTCGCCGCGTTCGCGTCCGCACCGATGCTCAAGCCGAGCGAC
>DASXIR010000256.1:0-33509 GCA_036497895.1 Vicinamibacterales bacterium
GGCGATGTAGTCGGTGCGCGCCTCCACGGCCGACGCAATCTGGATTCGCAAATCGGCCTGCGCGCCTGCCTGTGGGTCCGGGCTCCGCCCGGCATCGTGTAGATTCATGAGCCCGCGCCTGCATGTTCACCCGCCCTCCATGCGGAAGCAAGTGCAGGAACGTGCAGTCACGCCCGAATCCGCAGACGTGGCTAGCGATTGGACGAGCTCGAGCCGACACAACACCGGGCAGCCCGTTTCTGTCGGAGGTTCTCGACTGACGGAACGCGAACTCGCCAACACGCTTGATGACCAGCCGCATTGGAATCGAACTGTCGCCGGTGTCATACCGCATCGTCGAGGTGGCGGACGGTTCGGGCCGCGACCAACGCTCACGCCCGATCGCGACCGACGTGCTGCCCGCGTCCGGCCTGGATCTGCAGGCACGGCTCTCTGAATTGCGAGACGGCAGCGCCAGCGTGGTGATCTGGAACCGCGAGAACGACCACCGCCAGGTGATGGTCGCGGTGGCTCCTTACGAGGCGATGCGCACGGAAGCGATGCGTTCGCTCACCGCCGCCGGCGTGCGGACGGACGGCATGTGGATGGATATCGCGCCGAGTGGTCCGCCGCAGCACCAACGCGATGGACAACTCCGGCGGCCGGTGATTGTCACGCTGGCCCCCGCCGCCGAGATGAAGCGCGCACTCGAGCCGCTGATTGAGGCCGGCATACGCGTCCGGACTGTCGTCACGCCCGGCGCTGCGCTCGGCGCGATCGCATGGCGGCGCCACCTCGCCGGCGAGGCGGCGGTGCTCGCCGCGTACGTCGTGCTCGAGCCGGCCGCGACATGCGTGGCGCTCGCCCGCGACGGTCTGCTGTTGGCGGTGCGCGATCTTGCGTGGGGCTATCGCCTGGACGGCGGGCAGCCGCGCAACCCCGCGGAGATCGCTGGACGCCTGGGCGACGAACTGTCGGAGCTGTTTGCCGGCATCACGGGATCGGGCGGCGGTGTGGTCGGCCAGGTGTGCGTGGGTGGCGGGTACGACGAACTGTCCGCCATGACGGCGCCGCTGATGGAGCGACTCGACCTGGTGGTGGAGATACTCGAGGGCGCGGCATTCACGCTCGCATTGGCTGCCGTCGAGGCCGGGACGTCGCCGATCAACCTCCTACGCGCCCGGCGGCGTTCCGAATCCGGGTTGGTTCTCGCGTATTCCGCCGTTGGCGCCGGACTGGTCGCCGGGCTTGCGCTCGGCCTGGCAGTCACGCGCAGCCCGCTGTGGCGCGAAAAGGGTCAGATGGTCATGCCACGCGCCGCTTCTCGCGCCGACAGACTGCCGATCCGGCTGCTCGAATCGATCGCGGGGGGAGCCGGGACGCCGCTGACGGCGGCGAACGCCGTACCCGTGACCTCCGGGACGGAGGAGCCGACGCCGAAGACTTACGAATCCAACACGCCGATGCCGGCGGACCCGGTGTTGCCGCTCGACGCGGACCTCCGCCTGATTCTGTATGCTCCCGGCCGGCGGCTGGCGATCATCAACGGACGCATTCTCGCGCTCGGGGATCTCGTCGGCGCCGCGCGAATCATCGACATAACGACCGAAGCCGTGTTGCTGCGGGATCCGCAGGGCCAGACGCGAAAACTTGTCCTTGGCGCATTCACGCGCTGAGCGCCATACAATCGATAGCAGTGCGTAAGAAACTTGGCGAGTGCCTGATTCACGCCGGCGTCATTACCGATGACGGGTTGCGGCGCGCGCTGGGCGAGCACAAGAGCACCGGCGAGCGCCTCGGCGCGGTTCTCGTCCGCCTCGGTCTGGCGACCGAGGAGCAGGTTGCGAAGGCGATCGCGTTCCAGCTCGGCTTCGCCTTCGTCGATGTTGCGGACGTGCGGCCCGATGCCGCGGCCCTCGCGCTGATCCCACAGGACATCGCAGACGAGCGGTCGTGCCTGCCGATCGCGTGCGAGCGCGACGCGCTGACTGTTGCGATGTCCGATCCGCTTCTGTTCGGCCTCGTCCACGATCTCGAGCGCCGGACCGGCCGCCGGATCACGCAGGTGGTGGCGACGCGCGACGCCATCCGAATCGCGATCGACCGTAGCTATTCGACCGCCGCTGAAATCCGGACCGAACCGCACGCCAGCCACACCTCGGAACCGGATGCTTCGAGCGTGACGGCGCCGATTCCTGTCCTCGTCGATCAGATCGTCAAGCACGCGCTCGCGAACCATGCGACCGACGTGCACGTCGAACCAACCGAGCAAGGCGTCGTGATCCGCCATCGCCTCGACGGTGTCCTGACCACCGTCCAGCAGCTGTCCGCGCACCTTCATGAAGGCCTGATCGCGCGGTTCAAAACGATCGCAGGCATCGACGTCAGCGAAAAGAGGCTGCCACAGGACGGGCGTCTCCGGGTGGTCGGCGAGGACGGAGCCGGGGTCGACTTCCGCGTGTCGACGCTGCGAACTGTCGCGGGCGAAAAGCTGGTCATGCGGCTGCTCGATCAGCGCAAGCGGGCGCCGTTGCTGGAAGACATCGGCCTGTCGGAATCTGCGCTCGCAACTGTGCACGACCTGCTTCGCCAGCCGCACGGCATGATTCTGGTGGCCGGGCCGACCGGGAGCGGGACGACGCTGACGCTGACCGCAGCGTTGATGGCGGTATCGTCTGACCACACCAATATCGTCACGATCGAGGATCCGGTCGAGTATCAGATCCCCGGCGTCAACCAGACGCAGATCAGCGACGCTGGGCTGACGTTCGCCGCCGCATTGCGATCGATTCTGAACCAGGACGCTGACGTCATCCTCATCAGTCACCTTCGCGACGCCGAAACCGCGACGGTTGCCGTACACGCTGCGCAAACCAGTCAGCTGATCCTGTCCACGCTCCGTGCCGACGATATCTCGTCTTCGGTGACGCGGCTGGCAGACATGGGAATCGAGCGGCACGCGATCGCGTCAGCGCTGATTGGAGTGATGGCGCAGCGTCTGGTGCGCCGCCTGTGCGCCAATTGCCGGCGCCGATACAAACCACCGTCTGAAACGCTTCGCTCACTCGACATCAGCGATGACGACGCCACAACCACGGTGTTCTATCAGGCGGTCGGTTGCGATCAGTGCAATCACACGGGTTATCGAGGGCGCATGGGCGTCTACGAGGTGATGCGCGTCACCGACAAGTTGCGGCGTCTGATTTCCTCGAACGCACCGGAACATCAGCTGCGCGAAGCGGCGCTGGCCGGCGGGATGATCAGCCTTGGCGAGGATGCGCTGGCAAAGGTCCGCAGTGGTGTGACCACGGCGGACGAACTGCTTCGAGTCGTCAGCGAGGTCGGTGAAACCCGGGCGCTGTGTGCGGGCTGTGGCGCGCCGGTCGACGCCGACTACCTGGTGTGCCCGCATTGCGGCACGCGCCAGGGTGACGGCTGTTCGCAGTGCGGACGGGTGCTTCAGCCTGGCTGGACGTTCTGCCCGTATTGTGCGCGCGGCGCGACCGAGCCGCGCCGAGTCAGACGCCTCAAGCCTGGCGAAAACGAGAGGCGCCGTGAGCGGCCGCCCGGGAACGTCGCCGAGTTCAAGAAGTAGCTGGCTGGTCCGGCGGCAAACCGGCGATAATCGTCAACAGGCGCACCAAGAGGGAACCACCACCGCCGCCCCAACGTCTGAGTTTCTGGCCATGTCACTTATCGAAACCGTCGATCTCTGGAAGACCTACGTCATGGGCGCGGAGGAGATTCACGCGCTCCGCGGCGTGTCACTGCAAATCGAGCGCGGCGAGTACGTCGCGATTATGGGACCGTCGGGTTCGGGCAAGTCGACGCTGATGAATCTCATCGGCTGCCTCGACACCCCGAGCAAGGGCTCGTACTTGTTGAACGACAAACAGGTGAGCCAGATGAACGACAACGAGCTGGCGCGCATCCGGAACGAGGAGATCGGTTTCGTGTTCCAGACGTTCAACCTGCTGCCGCGCGCGACCGCACTGCACAACGTCGAACTACCACTGGTGTATGCCGGGGTCGCGGCCAAGGATCGCGTCGACCGGGCCAAGGCGGCGCTCGAAAAGGTGGAGCTGGGCGCCCGCATGCTGCACAAACCGAACGAGCTGTCCGGCGGTCAGCGACAGCGTGTCGCGATCGCACGCGCGCTGGTCAACAATCCTTCGATCCTGCTCGCCGACGAACCGACCGGCAATCTGGACTCGAAGACGGGCACCGAGATCATGGCGTTGTTCGAGCGGCTGCACAAAGGCGGCAACACCATCGTCCTCGTCACCCACGAACCCGACGTCGCCGCGTTCGCCTACCGCAGCATTCACATCCGCGACGGCAAGGTCGAGAACGACGTTCGTCGAGCGGCTTAAACTCAGTCGACAGTCGAAGATCCACGTTGAAGCGTCGGGCGCCACGAGTCGCGGCCGCAGGCCCGCGGACGGCTCGCGGTGCAAACGCGTTCGCCAGCCGGTGTCTTGTCGATTCCGAACGCCGCTCGAGAAGGCGGGCGCAGCGAGCCATTCGCAGCGACTTCGTTCCGCGTGATCCGGAGGCTCGAACCATCCAGATCGGTGCATGCGCGACCGACCCACGCTGAAACCAGCTGATAGTCGCTGCGGCAGCGTAGGTTCACCGAGCGGAGGCCGACTTCCCGGCGCGCGAACCGGAGGCCGGCGACGACACTATCGCCACACGGATCCATTTCATCCGCCGATCACTCAGAGTCCTGACTTGAGGCTTTTGATCGATGATTCGCGGTCGTCAGATAGCCGCAAAATGACCGGCGGCGATTTCCTTGAGCGCTGCGTCACGGTTGACGGATGCGGGATCGAGTACGACGCGGTGTTTGGGCGCATCCGGATCGAGCACCGGGATCGCGGAGAGCAGCGCGCGGGTGTAGGGATGCTGCGGCGCTTCGAACAGCGCCGCGGTCGGCCCGATTTCGACGATCTTTCCGAGGTACATGACCGCCACCCGGCTGCAGATGTGCTCGACCAGCCGCAGGTCGTGCGCGACGAACAGATAGGTAAGGCGCAGCTGCGCCTGCAGGTCCATCAGCAGGTTGACGACCTGCGCCTGCACCGACACGTCGAGCGCTGAAACCGGTTCGTCGAGCACCACGAACGAGGGGTTCAGCGCCAGCGCCCGCGCCAATCCGATTCTCTGTCGCTGACCGCCGCTGAACTGATGCGGGAAACGATCGAAGTGCGCCGCGTCCAGGCCGACGAGCCCGAACAGCTCGGCGACCCGGGCGCGACGTTCTTCCTTTGCCCCGAGCTTATGGATGATGAGCGGCTCCTCGACGATCTGTCGCGCCCGCATCCGCGGATTGAGCGACGAATAGGGATCCTGAAACACGATCTGCATCTCGCGTCGCGCCTCGCGCATCCGGCGCCGCGAGAAGCCGAGCACGTCTTCGCCGCGGAAGCGGACCGCGCCAGACGAGGGTTCGATGAGGCGCAGCAGACAGCGCCCGGTGGTCGTCTTTCCACAGCCGGATTCGCCGACCAGGCCGAATGTCTCGCCCTCCTCGATACTGAAGCTGACATCGTCTACCGCGGTGACCCGCGTGCTGGCGTGCAGCAACCCGGCGTCGCGGCCGAAGTGCTTGACGAGATGTTCGACTTCGAGGAGCGGCATCACAGACTGGTTGAGGTGCGTGGTCCGGGGTGCGAGGTGCGAGGTGCCGGGTGCGAAGTGCCGGGTGGGAGGAGCGAGGTGCCGGGTGCGAGGTTCGGGTCGTGCAGGTAGCACTTCGCCGTGCGCTCGGGTCCGACCGCGTAGTCTGGCGGCGGCGTCACCGTGCACGGCTCGAAGCGCTCCGGGCAGCGCGGATTGAAGGCGCAGCCGGAGGGAAGCGCGCCCAGCAGCGGCACGGAACCGTCGATGGCGCACAGCCGGGCGCCCGGCTGCCCCTCTGGAATCGAGGCAAGCAGCCCGCGTGTGTACGGATGTTGCGGGTTGCGAAGGATGTCGCGCACAGGTCCGGTTTCGACGATCCGCCCGGCGTACATCACCGCAACACGGTCCGCGGTTTCGGCGACGACGCCGAGGTCGTGGGTGATGAGCAGCAGCGCCAGTCCGAGCGCCGATCGCATCTCGCGCAGCAGGTCGAGAATCTGCGCCTGGATGGTGACGTCGAGCGCCGTGGTCGGCTCGTCTGCGATGACCAGCGCGGGCTGACACGCCAGTGCGATCGCGATCATCACCCGCTGTCGCATGCCGCCCGAAAGCTGATGCGGATAGGCCGCGACCCGGGCTTCAGGATTCGGAATGCGAACCGCGCGCAGCAGTTCGACGGCCTTCGCTTTCGCTTCCTGCCGCGTCGCCCGGCGATGCACCAGCAGCGCCTCGGCGATCTGGTCGCCGACGCGGAAGACCGGATTGAGCGCGGTCATCGGTTCCTGGAAGATCAGTGAGATTTCCGCGCCGCGGATCGCGCGCATCGACGCCTCATCGAGGGTCAACAGATCGCGTCCCTTGAACCGGAGCTGGCCGCCGGCGATTCGACCGGGCGGCTGCACGAGACGCATGATCGACAGGGCGGTCACCGATTTGCCGCTGCCCGACTCGCCCACGAGTCCGAGCGTCTCGCCGCTGCGAATCTCGAAACTGATATCGTCCACCGCGGTCACGGCTCCCCGCGGGGTGTCGAACACGGTCGTCAGGTGCGACACCGACAGCAGCGGTTCGGGATTCACGATTCAGCGTTCACGGCTGGGAGGCTTCGGCGTATTCGCCGAAGACCTCGCGCATCGCGTCCGATATTTCACCGACGGTGGCGAACCCTTCGACAGCGGTGATCACCGCCGGGACGAGATTGGCGCCGTCCCTTGCCGCCCGTGTGACGCCTGCGATCGCTGCCGTCCATCGCTCGGGGTCTCGACTCGCCCGGATGGCGCGCACCCGTTCGATCTGGCGAGTCTCGACGCGCGGATCGATTCGCAGCGTCGCGATCGGCGCGGTCCCGCTCGCGGACGTGAATGCGTTGACGCCGACGACGGTAGCGGCGCCGGAGTCGATGGCGAGCTGGGCGCGATATGCCGACTCCTGGATCTCGCGCTGAATCAGCCCCGCTTCGATCGCCGCCAGCGTTCCCCCGGCAGCCTCGATTCGTTCCAGAATCTCCTCGGCGCCGCGCTCGATGTCGTTGGTCATGGTTTCGATCGCGTAGGAGCCGGCCACCGGGTCGACCGTGTTCGCCACGCCGCTCTCGGCGGCGATGATCTGCTGGGTGCGAAGCGCGATACGAGCCGATTCCTCGGTCGGCAGCGCCAGCGCCTCGTCGCGTCCGTTGCAGTGCAATGACTGCGTGCCGCCGAGTACCGCCGCCAGTGCCTGCAGCGCGACCCGGACGATGTTGTTGTCGGGTTGCTGGGCGGTGAGCGTGCTGCCAGCCGTCTGGGTGTGAAAACGCAGCTGCTGCGCGCGCGGGTTGGTGGCGTGGAAGCGATCGCGCATGATCCGCGCCCACAGCCGCCTGGCGGCGCGATATTTGGCGACTTCCTCGAGAAAATCGTTGTGCGCGTTGAAGAAAAACGACAGCCGCTGGCCGAAGCGATTCACGTCGAGACCGGCGTCGATCGCCGATTGGACGTAGGCGAGCGCGTGCGCGAAGGTGAACGCGACTTCCTGGACCGCGGTCGATCCAGCCTCGCGGATGTGGTAGCCGCTGATCGAAATCGTGTTCCAGTTGGGAAGCTCGCGTTCGCAGAACGCGAAAATGTCGGTGACGATTCGGAGCGAGACGCGCGGCGGATAGATGTAGGTGCCGCGGGCGACGTACTCTTTCAGGATGTCGTTTTGCACCGTGCCCGAGAGCTTGGCAGGCGACACGCCCTGCCGTTTGGCCACCGCGACGTACAGCGACAGGAGAATGATCGCCGTCGAGTTGATGGTCATCGAGGTTGAGACGCGGTCGAGCGGAATCTCGTGAAACAGCGTCGCGATGTCTTCGATCGAGTCGATCGCGACGCCGACCTTGCCCACTTCGCCCGCGGCCAGCGGGTGGTCCGAGTCGTATCCCATCTGGGTCGGCAGATCGAAGGCGACGCTCAGGCCGCTGACGCCGTTGGCCAGCAGATATCGATAGCGCTCGTTTGATTCCTCCGCCGACGCAAAGCCGGCGTACTGCCGCATCGTCCACAGCCGGCCGCGGTACATGGTCGGCTGGATACCGCGGGTGAAAGGAAATTCGCCGGGGGCGCCGAGCTCGGTGGACGGATCCCAGTCAGCGAGGTCGGCGGGCGTGCCAACGGAGTGCACGCCGCGATTGTAGCGCGAGCCGTGCTATTTCGCGGGACTCGAACTCTGCGCTGCGCTGTGGCCCGGATCGGTGAGCGCGAGCACGGCGTAGGCGGTCGCCGCGTCGCTCATGAACTTGCCGATGTCGGACGCTGGATCGCGCTGTTTGTTGACCGACACTGCGGTCCACTGACCGGTGGCGTGATTCTGATGCGCGACGAGCCATGTCCTGCCGCGTGCGACGACCGGATCGGAGAAGGCGACGCCGGCCTGTTCGAGGGCGAACGTGGCCAGGCCGGTCGCGTAGCCGTCCGTGTCGGCGTTTTGAGGCGTCGAATCGTTGCGTTTCCAGTCGGCCACGAGTGACGCGGTCGCCCAGCCGCCGTCAGTCTGCTGTTTGCCGGTCAGGTCGCTGATGATCTGCTGGCGAAGTTCTGTCGTCAGCACGTCGGGGATTTTTGTCGAAGCCCAGAGAATCATCGCGCGGTTCAGCAGCGTTGCCTTGTCGGCGCCGCCGCGGAGAAATGCCGCCAGTGGTTTGACGCGCTCGGCAATTGCCGGCGTCGACGCGTAGCCACCAGGCGCGGAGCCGATCGCGATCGCTGCTGCTGCGTTGCCGAAATACTGCGACCCCGGCGCTTCCCACGGCTCGTTGTGGAAATCGAGCCACGCCCAGCCGCCGGCGCGCTCGCCGGTCTTGAACTGCAGCGGCCACAGATTTTCGAATGCCTGCCGCCCGTCGGCACTCATCGCGCCGGCATGCGCGTCACGGGTCGCGAGGATCACCGCATTCAGGATCGCCTCAGTGCCACGTGATTCGCTGGTTTTCGGCAGGCCGCGCAGCTGATCCGGATAGAACGGCTCGACCTCTTTCCACATCCGCACGCGCTTGGTCACGTCTTCGAGCATCCTGCGCTCGGTCGGAGACGCATCGTGTTCACCGAGCGGACCGCGTAGCGCTGGCCGCGCCAGCGCATACGGCAGGGCGGTATGGCAGGACACGCACTGTGTGTCGTGATCGCGCGCAGCACCTGACCAGGTCATCCACCAGGCCTGGCGGCCATCGAGATATGCCGCCGCCGCGTGCGCATCCCACGACGCCGGAGCTGCTGGCTCGCGGCCGGCTGCGGTCAACCCGACGGCCAACGCGGCCAAGCCGGTCGTCAACGCCACGATCGTGTACTTCATACACACCTCGATTTGATCGGATTATATCCTCGGACATCACCTGTGACTTCTTGACAGCGCGGACCCTCAGTACTAGACTCAACTCACCTGCACAGTCTTTCCAGATATATGAACACGTCAGGCGTCCGATTCCTGTTCACTGGCCTTGGTGTAAACAGGCGTCGTTCGCGGAGCGCGCCGGAACCCGGCCCGGCGGCGTAGGGAGGGAAGCAGATGGACGACGTCGTGAACCGGTTCGCACGAGAGCTGGCCGACGCGATTGCCGCTGCGGTCGCGGAAAGCCCGCAAGTGGAAGCGTGCCGAGAGAAGGCACGGGCAGCCGGCTTCGAGATGAAGGTAACGCTCGAGGCGGTCGTAGGGTTTGTCAGCCGCTCGCAGACCGCGGCGCTCGCCAAGGTGGCGGCGCCACCGCGGACCGCGCAGCAGCCGAAACGCAATCTGGAGGTCACCGCGAACGACCGCCGGTTCCTGCGCTCGCTCAGGATCGCCGCGGACGAAACCGCGGAACCGGTCGAATAAAGAAAGTCTTCTGGCAATCAGGCCGGCGTGCGAACAGCGCGCCGGCCTTTTTTTGCGCCTGACGCGCTAGCGTTGCGCGGTCTGGTTCGCAACCCGCGCGGCCGCGGCCGCCGCCGCCGCCGGGTCGCCGAGGTAGTAGTGGCGCAGCGGCTTCAGGTCGGCGTCGAGCTCGTAAATCAACGGGATCCCGGTCGGAATATTCAGCTCGGTGTTCTCGCTCTCCGGGTTGTCGTCGAGGTCCTTCACCAGCGCGCGCAGGCTGTTCCCGTGCGCGACGACGATGACGCGTTGCCCTGATTTCACGACCGGCGCAATCGACTCGTGCCAGTAAGGAAGGAAGCGGGCGATCGTATCCTTCAACGACTCGGTCAGCGGCAACTCACTCGGTTTCAGTGACGCGTATCGCGGGTCGTGCGACGGATGGCGCGGGTCGTCAACGGTCAGCGGCGGCGGCGGGATGTCGAAACTGCGGCGCCAGATCTTGGTCTGCGCCTCGCCGTGCTTCGCCGAGGTTTCCGCCTTGTTCAACCCCTGGAGTCCACCGTAGTGGCGCTCGTTCAGCTTCCAGCTCTTGGTGACGGGAATCCACAGCTGGTCGAGCGTGTCGAGCGCAATCCCAAGCGTCTTGATCGCCCGCTTCAACACCGAGGTGAATGCGACGTCGAACATGTAGCCGCCGTCTTTGAGCAGACGGCCGGCTTCGCGGGCTTCATCCCGGCCGCGATCGGTGAGATCGACGTCGTGCCAGCCGGTGAAGCGGTTTTCCTTGTTCCACGTGCTTTCGCCGTGACGGAGCAGAACAACTTTGTGCATGGCGCTATGTCCGGACGCGCACCGCGTCACGACCGGCGAACGCCGCGGCCGAACCGAGTTCTTCCTCGATCCGAAGCAGCTGGTTGTACTTACATACGCGATCGGTGCGGCTGGCGGAGCCGGTCTTGATCTGGCCGGCTGCGGTGCCGACCGCGAGATCGGCGATCGTCGAATCCTCGGTCTCACCCGACCGATGCGAAATGATCGTTGCATACCCGGCGTCGGCCGCCATCCGGACCGCGTCAAGAGTTTCGGTCACGGTCCCGATCTGGTTCAGCTTCACCAGGAGTGCATTTCCAACGCGGTCGGCGATGCCTTTTTTCAAGATCTCCGGGTTGGTGACGAACACATCGTCACCCACCAGCTGTACCCGCGCGCCGAGTGCGCCGGTCAGCCGGACCCAGCCGTCCCAGTCGCCTTCGGCGAGGCCGTCTTCGATCGACACGATCGGATACTGACTGATCCAGTCGTCGTACATCGCGATCATCTGCGCTGACGTGCGCGACGGTTCTCCTGACTTCTTGAAGACGTAGTTGCCATCCCCGGCCCACAACTCACTGGACGCCACGTCGAGGGCGATCCACACATCCTGGCCGGCCTTCAGCCCGGCCTTGCCGATCGCCTCGAGCACGACCTCGAGCGCCTCGCGGTTCGATTTGAGATTGGGGGCGAAGCCGCCCTCGTCACCAACGCCGGTCGACTGGCCGCGCGCCTTCAGGATTCCGCGCAGTGCGTGAAAGATCTCCGCGCCCATGCGCAGCGCTTCGCTGAATGAGGACGCGCCGAGCGGCATGACCATGAATTCCTGGAAATCTACGCTCGAATCGGCGTGCGCGCCTCCGTTGAGTATGTTCATCATTGGGACCGGCAGCGTGAACCGCTCGTTGCCGTAGAGCGCGCCGATGTGTCGATAGAGCGGAATCTGTGCCGCCACCGCCTCGGCGCGCGCCGCCGCCATCGAGACGCCAAGCAGGGCGTTGGCGCCGAGGCGGCTCTTGGTCGGGGTTCCGTCGAGGCCGATCATCGCTTCGTCGAGGGTGCGCTGGGTGAACCCGCGTCCGATCAGCGCCGTCGCGATTTCGCTGTTCACGTTGGCGACCGCGCGGCGGACACCTTTGCCGCCGTAGCGCGCCTGGTCACCGTCGCGCAGTTCGAGCGCTTCACGCACGCCGGTCGATGCGCCGGACGGCACGGCGGCGCGACCGAAGGCGCCGCCCTCGAGCGTTACGTCCACTTCCACCGTCGGATTGCCACGCGAGTCCAGAATCTCGCGGCCATGGATCTTGGAAATCTTCAATCGATGCTCCCTTGTGTTTTACCCGCCGCTGCCGCGCCGATCGGCCTCGGCTTCGAAGCGTAGCGCGTCCTCGCCGAGCTCGCCAATCAGCGGTTCGTCATCGGTGGTGACCACCACGATGCCCGACTCCGTGACGGTGTGCCGCTTTCGATCCTCGTCGTGGTCGTAGCCGATCAGGGCGCCGCGCGGGATGAGCACGTCACGGTCGATGATCGCCCGCCGGATTCGCGCGTGGCGGCCGACCCGCACCCCCGGCATCAGGATGCACTGGTCGATTCGGCAGAAGCTGTGGACGCGCACATTCGGACACAGGACGCTGCCGTAGATGCTGCTCCCAGACACGATGCAGCCGGGCGAAATCACCGAGTCGAGCGCCTGGCCGCAGCGGCTGCCGGTCTCGGCGAACACGAACTTCGCCGGTGGCGCCTGTGGCTGGTAGGTGCGCAGCGGCCACTCAGGATCGTAGAGATTGAACTCCGGGTTGACCTGGCAGAGGTCCATGTTGGCGTCGAAGTAGGCGTCGAGCGTACCAATGTCGCGCCAGTACTTGGAGGCCTTCTTGTTTTCGTCGTAGAAACGGTAGGCGTAGACCGGCGCCTGGTGAATCAGCGCGGGAATGATGTCCTTCCCGAAGTCGTGGTTGGTCGCCAGCGTGGCGTCGGCCTCGAGCGCCTGTACCAGAACCTCGGTATCGAAGATGTACACGCCCATCGACGCGAGCGCGAACTCGCTCGATCCGGGAATCGACGTCGGGTCTTTCGGCTTTTCCTGAAAGCCGGTGACGCGCTCGTTCTCGTCGACGACGATCACGCCGAAGCGGTTGGCATCGGCAATCGGCACTTCGATGGTCGCAAGGGTGACGGCTGCGCCGCGCTCTTCGTGCAGCCGCACCATGCGCGAGTAATCCATCTTGTAGACGTGGTCGCCGGAGAGCACCACCAGGTGCCGCGGATTCTCGCGCAGAATCGAATACAGGTTCTGGTAAACGGCGTCCGCGGTGCCCTGATACCAGTGTTCGCTGACGCGCTTCTGCGGCGGCAGAATCTCGACGAATTCGCCGAGTTCTTCGGACACGATGCCCCAGCCCATCCGGATGTGGCGGTTGAGTGACAGCGACTTGTATTGAGTGGCGATGAACACACGCCGCAGCCCGGAGTTGATGCAGTTGCTCAGAACGAAGTCGATGATGCGGTACGGCCCGCCGAAGTACACCGCCGGCTTGGCCCGCTCCTTGGTCAAGGGATAGAGGCGCTCGCCGGCGCCGCCGGCGAGAACGATGACGAGGCTGTCGTCGAGGAGCGCCGACATCGCTGATCAGCTTTTGCGCAGCACGACCCGGGCCGGCGCGCCGTCGGAGCCGGCGACGCGCAATGGAAGGCACAGCATTTCGTAGACGCCGGGTTCCACGTCGCGCAGGTTGAGTCCCTCAATCACGATGATGCCGCTGCCAAGCAGGATGTGATGCGCCGGAGCACCCGCCCTGTGGTATTCCTCGACCGAGAGGTAGTCGACACCGACCAGCTTGACGCCGCGATCGACCAGGTGGCGGGCGCCGGATTCGGCGACGCCGATGAATTCGGGATGGAAGGCCGGGTCGTTCCACAAACGCGAGTTGGCGGTCTTGATCAGCAGCCGCACATCCTCAGTCAGATCGAAGCGTTCGAGGTCGTCGGCGGTGACCGCTTTGCGCGTGGTGACTTCGATAAGCCGGGTCCGGCCGATCAGCATCTCCAGCGACAGCGCCTCGGTACCGGCGCCCTCGTCAAAAAAGTGCCGCGGCGCGTCGACGTGAGTGCCGGCGTGCGCGCTCATGTGCAGGGTCGAGACGTTCGAGCTGTCGCCCCGGGCGAGGCGTTTGATCGCCTCGAGGCTGAACGGCGTGTTGCCCGGGTAGTTCGGGAGGTTCGCGTCGAGCGTTACGGAGACGTCGATGAGCTTCATATTGGCCGACGAAAACGGTCGATCCTAGCATAGCGCCTGAGGCCTGAAAGCCGACTGAAGTGCTGACGATAGAAGGGTTTGACTTGGTATCTTGGCACCGCCTATGATTGGCTGTTGGAGTCAGACCGTCATATTGGGAGACTAGGTTTTATGAAGCAGCGGCGTGGCGTGTTCGCCCTTTTTATCCTCGTGATGTTTGCGTCCTCGATGGCCGTCTTTGCGCAGAAGGACGACAAGAAGAAGGAGGAGCTCCAAAAGCGGGAGAGCCAGAGCGTCATCAAGATCGTCGACGACATGGCGGCGGGTCAGCCCGCGCCCAACGATTTCTCGATTACCTGGCTGCGAGACGATGTCCTCAAGGCGCAAGGCAACAAGGAATACGTGCCATTTACCGTGTCGATCGATCCAGGCAAGGCCACCGGCAATCTGGCGTTCTACTGGCGCGTAGTTTCCAAGAACCCCGCTGCGCCGGCCGCCGAAGCTCCCGCCGCCAAGAAAGACGACAAGAAGGACGACAAGAAAGATGCGAAGAAGCCCTCGCCGTACGCCTACGAGGACATCAGCTTCGTGCCGGTGACCGCAGGGCAGAACCCGCTGCGCATCTCGCGCTCGTTCACCGTGCCCGGCGGCGCCTACGATGTGTTCGTCGTCGTCAAGGAACCGGCGCCGGAAAAGCCGCAGAAGAATGCGCCGCCGCCGAAGATGTCGGTGCTGAAGCAGGCGATGACGGTGCCCGATTTCTGGAACGACGAGCTTGCGACCAGCACCGTGATGCTGGCGGCGCGGATCGATCCGCTGCCGGCGCCGCTGACTCCGCAGCAGCAGGCCGACCGTCCCTACGCGATGGGCATGATGGAGATCGTGCCGGCGTTCGACACCAAGCTCTCGAAGAAGTCTGAGCTGTCGACCTTTATGCTGATTTACAACCCGAAGAGGGACGCCGCCAACAAGCCTGACATCAAAGTGGAATACAACTTCTACCAGAAGCTCGCGGGCCAGCCGGAGAAGTTCTTCAACAAGACCAACCCGCAGAGCCTGAATGCGCAGACGCTGCCGCCGAACTTCGATTTCGCGGCCGGACACCAGCTGCAGAGCGGACAGGCGGTGCCGCTGGCGTCGTTCCCGGAAGGCGACTACCGGCTCGAAATCAAAGTGACCGACCAGATCGCGAACAAGTCGCTGACACGCGAAGTGAACTTCACGGTCAGCCCGTCGTAGGCCCGGTATCAGCGGAGCCAGCATGCGAAGTTCCCCCAGAGTGACGGCGTCGGCGGTCGTCGGCGGTCTGGCGGTGCTCTGTCTGCCGCTGGTCGGGTTCGCTCAGGGTATTTCGCAGATGCAGCCGGTGGCGCATCTCGCGTCGCTGGCCGCAGGCTCCATCGCCGGCATGGTCCAGGACGAGAAGGGCGTGCCGATTCCGGGCGCCATGGTCTCCGCGCTCGGCTCGTCCACCGCGTTTGCCGTCACCGATCGCGGCGGACGGTTCGAGCTGCGGACGCTGTCGCCGGGGCCCTACCTGCTGCGCGCACACCTCGCCGGTTTCGTCGCATCACGTGGTCAGGTCGTTGACGTGCATCCGAGCGCCCGCGCGTCATCGTCGATTGCGCTGCGGCATACGTCGACGGCGTCCTCTCCGGTGCTCGCGGCAGGCCTGGGCGGATCCGACAGCGTGCCGGTCGTTGATGTTTCGGGCGGCTCCGACGCCGGGTCGGGAGCCGGTTCGGCGGCCGGCGGCGGAACCGACGGCGACGATCACACCGAGATCGCCTGGCGGCTGCGCCACGCCCGTCGCGCCGTTCTGAAAGACGCCACGGTGCCCGGCGATGTAGTCGCCGGCGATACGCCAGGGCATTCCAATCCGTTCGACACGCCCACATTCTTCGATCGCGCGTTCGGGCCTTCGGCGCGGGTCGCGTCAAATTTCTTCTCGGGCACGCCGTTCTCTGGTCAGGTCAACCTGCTGACGACCGGTTCGTTCGACTCGCCGCAGCAGTTGTTCTCGACCGACAATTTCTCGCGCAGCATCGCCTTCCTCGCGCTCGGCGCACCGATTGGCGATTCGGCCGACTGGACCGCGCGAGCCGCGTTGACGCAGGGTGACTCGCCGTCGTGGATTGTCGCCGGCGACTACTCGACGCGGGCGCCCGCGAAGCACCGCTACGACATCGGCCTGTCCTACGCCGCGCAGCGCGACGTGGCCAGCACGTTCATGTTTCGAAACGCGACCGACGGCACGCGCGAGGCCGGCGCGATCTACGGATTCGACACGTATTCGATTTCGCCGGTTGTCACGCTCACTTACGGCGGACGCTACGCCTATTACAACTATCTCGAGAACGGCAGTCTGATCAGTCCGCGTGTGTCGCTCACGGTGGAACCGGCCGACCACTTCCGCCTCAGCACGATGGTCTCGAGCCGCGCCGTCGCACCTGGCGCTGAGGAGTTCCAGCCGCGCCTCGAGAGCGGTGTCTGGCTGCCACCCCAGAGGACCTTCTCCTCGCTGGACAACAACCAGCTCGAAGCGGAGCGCACGAATCACGTCGAGCTGGAGGTCGAGCACGATATCGCCGCCGCCACGGTTTCGCTTCGCGCGTTCCGGCAGCGTGTATCCAATCAGCTGGTGACGCTCTTCGGCATCGACATGCCGGGCGCGCCGGCCTCGACCGGCCACTATTGCGTGACCAACGGCGGTGATATCGATGCCACGGGCCTGAGCGCCGGCATCCGCGCGGCTGTCGCCGGACGATTTCACGGGTCGGTCGAGTACACCATGTCGCGCGCGCGAACCAATTCGGTCGATGGCGACGCGTATCTCCTGTTGCTCGCGCCATCAACCGTGCGCCCGCCGGCCGAACACATTCACGACATCTCGACGTCGCTCGAGGCCGAAGTTCCGGAAACCGCGACCCGTGTGGTTGTGCTCTACCGTGTCAGTAACGGATTTGCCCGCCCGGCGGCCGACGGTGGCAGCACGGCAATGCTCGACTCCCGCTTCGACATACAGGTTCGTCAGTCGCTGCCGTTTATGGACTTCAGCAGCGCCCGATGGGAGATGCTCGTTGCCGTCCGCAACTTCTTTCACGAAACGGCGCCTGATCAGTCGATTTATGATGAGCTCCTTGTGGTCCACCCGCCGACTCGCGTGGTCGGTGGCCTGACGCTCAAGTTCTAAAGCCACCGCTCCTTACTCGCCAACGTATCCCACCGATCCGTATTATTGAATAAGCCCTCCGGTCCGCCGGAGAGGCTCACTTTTTTCTTGAAGCACGCGTGCACGAATACCTTATTTTTCAGTAAGTTAGACATGGGACTGGAGCGCTCTCGAGGTATGCGCTTGCAACCTCGAGCAGCGCGAGTGTCGATGCATTCTGATTCAGCCATTGAGGCCGAAGCGCCTGAGTCCAGGTGGTTCGTGTGGGGGCGATCCGCCTTCGCCGTAGCCGTTGCGGCTGTACTGATCGCCCTTGGCGTCGCAAACGTGGCGACCTATTCGCGCTGGCACGAGTACGAAGACGGCGTCCAGTGGGGTGCACGCGCGGAAGGCGTGACGGCGATCGAGGTGCCTGACGGATCGGCCGGTTCAATCGCAGGCATCAAGGTCGGCGATCTACTGCTCGCAGTCAATGGCTCGCCGATCCAGACACCCGCCGACGTCGTCGAACATCAGCACCGCAGCCACCAGGGTACGAAGCTCGATTACGCGCTGGTGCGCTTCGGCACCAGCCAGGCGCTCCAGCTTTCGCTCACGCCCGCGCCGCGCGGCAGCTCGATCTATTACGTGCTGGCCGCCGTCGGGCTGTTCACCCTGCTCGTCGGCGCGTTTGTGCGCGTCCGGCGGCCGCGCGATCAGGCGACGCTGCACTTTTTCTGGCTCTGCGTCGCGTTTTTCGGCGTGTTTTCGTTCTCATTCAGCGGACAGTTCGATCGCCTCGACTGGATTTTCTACTGGGGTGACGCCGTCGCATTCGCGCTGCTGCCGCCGCTGCTGCTGCACTTCACGATGGTGTTTCCGGAGCGCGCGCCCGACCAACGCCGATCCCCGAGCTACGACCGAATCGAATCCATCTTCGTTCCGCTGATGTACCTGCCGGCGCTGGTGCTCGGCGCTTCACGGGTCATCGCCATCGTCCGCGGCTCGGACGGCAGCCTGTCAGGTCCGCTGTTCTCGCGAATCCTCGATCTGCTCGATCGCGCCGAGCCGGCCTACCTGTTCGTGTGCGCTGTGGCAGCGCTGGCGGTGCTCGCGCGCGCGTTTCGCGACATCACTTCCGTCACCGCCCGGCGTCAGCTCCGCTGGATTGCCGGCGGCACTGCGCTGGGCGTCGGTCCGTTTGCGTTCGGGTACGGTCTGCCGTGGGCGCTCGGCATGAACCCGCCGATGGCGCTGCAGCTGACCGCGATCCCGCTCGGCCTCGTCCCGTTGACGTTCGCCGCGGCGATTGTGCGCTACCGCCTGCGCGACGTCGAGGTGATCATCAAGCGCGGCCTGGCCTACACCGCGTTCCTAGCGGCGAGCGCGGCGCTCTATGTCGCGCTGCTCAAACTGACCGGGTTCGTGTTCGCCAACGACGCCGACGGGCACAACTGGGTGATTGCGGCACTGGGGACGCTGGTCATCGTGCTGCTCGCCCGACCGGTCAAGGATTCCGTGCAGAACGCGCTCGATCGCCTGTTCTATCGCGATCGCTACGATTATCGCCGCGCGCTGGTCGCCTTCGCCCGCGACCTGAACAGCGACCTCGACGTCGTCCGTCTCAGTCAGCGGCTGGTGGCGCGCATTGTCGAGACGCTGGTGGTGGACCGCATGGCGCTGATGCTGTCGGACGAACGGTCCGGCGACTTCACGTCGATCGGCGACTACGGCTTCGCGCAGCGCGTGCCGAGGCTGCCGCGCGGATCATCGATGATGACCCGCCTCGACGGCGGGCATACGGTCGCGCTCGACGACCCGCTCGCCGGCGCGCGCTTTCTGGCCGAGGAAGTGGAATTCTGGCGCGACGGCGGAATCTATTACTTCGTGCCCTGCATCTTCGAAGGACACACCATCGCGGTGCTTGCGCTCGGCCGCAAAGACACCGACGAGCCGTTCAACAGCGAGGACCTGGGCCTGCTGACCGCTGTCGCCGGCCAGGTGGCCACCGCCATCGAGAACGGACGGCTGTATCGGCAGCTCCATCTCAAGGCCGAGGAGCTCGGGCGGATGCGCGAGTTCAACGAGAACATCCTCGAGTCGCTCGACGATGGGCTGGTGGTGTTCGACGTGGACGAGCGGATCGTCCGCTGGAACCGCGCACTGGAAAGCTTTTACGGCGTCACCCGCCAGGCCGCGGTCGGCCGTCTGCTCGGTGACATCTTCGACGCGCCGTTCGTTGCGGCGCTCCGGGCGGCGCGCCAGGATCACCCGTATGGCGCAACGCTCTACCGCGCCCCGATGTCGTCGCGCGGCGCCGACAACACGCGGCTTCTCGTCAACGCCACCGAAGTACCGCTGCAGAACGCGTCAGGTGACGACGCGGTGGTCGGCACGCTGTTGCTGATCGAGGACATCACCGATCAGGTCCAGCTCGAAGAGCAGCTGCAAATTTCGGAGAAGATGGCGTCGATCGGCCTGCTCGCGGCCGGCGTGGCACACGAAGTGAACACGCCGCTGACCGGGATTTCGAGCTTCACCCAGATGCTGCTCGAAGGCGCCGACCCCACCGATCCGAAAACGGTATTGCTCGAGAAGATCGAGCGGCAGACCTTCCGCGCCGCCAAGATCGTCAACGGCCTGCTCAACCTGTCGCGTCCGGGATCGGCCAGCAACGAACGGATCGAAGTCGATCTCAACGCAGTCATCACCGACGTCTTTTCGCTGCTCGAGCACCAGTTCACGGTCGGGAGCATCAAGGCGCGGCGCGATCTCGCGACCGCGGCGATGCCGGTAATGGGCATCGAGCATCAGCTCCAGCAGGTGTTCCTGAACCTGTTTCTCAACGCCCGCGATGCGATGCCGAGCGGCGGCTGGCTGTCGGTGACGACCCGAATCGAGGGAGAGTCGGTGATCGCCGAAATTGCCGACACCGGCCTGGGCATCCCGTCCGAACAGCTCGCCCGCATCTACGATCCGTTCTTCACGACCAAGGCAATCGGCCGCGGCACCGGCCTCGGCCTGTCGATCACCTACGGCATCGTGCGCGAGCACGCCGGAACCATTAACTGCGACAGCGCCGTCGGTCAGGGCACGCGCTTCACGCTGGCGCTGCCGATGGCCGCCGCAGCCCAGCGCAACGCCAGGGCGAACTGATATGGCCACTTCACGCCGCGGCACGATCCTCGTCGTCGACGACGAAGAGATCATGCGGGAGATTCTCGAGACGCTGCTGACCCGTGAGGGCTACGACGTCCGGGTTGCTTCGTCAGGCGCCGAAGGCCTGGAGATGGCTCGAGCGCTGCCGTTCGACGCCGCAATCGTGGACATCATGATGCCCGGTCTGAACGGCATCGCAACGCTCGACGAGCTCAAGCGCATCGACGAGGACCTCAACGTCATCATCATCACCGCGTATGCGTCGGTGGAAAGCGCGATCTCGGCGATGAAGGCTGGCGCGTTCGACTACGTCACCAAGCCGTTCAAGAACGACGAAGTGATCGTGGTGGTGCGAAACGCGATGGAGCGGCGGCGGCTGGTCAGCGAGAACCGCAACCTGCGCCAGAACATTCAGGAGCGCTACCACAAGTTCGCGAACATCATCGGCCGCAGCGCGCGGATGCGTCAGGTGTTCGACCTCATCATCCAGGCGGCGCCGAGCCGGTCCACGATTCTCATCCAGGGTGAGAGCGGCACCGGCAAGGAACTGGTGGCGCGGGCGATTCACAGCAATTCGTCGCGGTCCGAGCGGTCGTTCGTCACCGTCAATTCCGGTAACCTGCCGCCCGATCTGCTCGAGTCGACGTTGTTCGGACACGTCAAGGGCGCTTTCACCGGCGCGGTCTACCCGAAGAAGGGCATGTTCGATCTCGCCGACAAGGGCAGCATCTTCTTCGACGAAATCGGCAACGTCCCGCTCGAGACTCAAGCCAAGCTGCTGCGCGTCATCCAGGAGCGCGACTTCATGCGGCTCGGCGGCATGGAGACGCTCAAGGTCGACGTCCGCATTATCGCCGCGACCAACGTCGACCTGCGTCAGATGATGGAAGAGGGCAAGTTCCGCGAGGACCTGTTCTACCGCCTCCACGTCATCTCGATTCAACTGCCGCCGCTGCGCGACCGCAAGGACGACGTCCCGCTGCTGGTTCACCATTTCCTCGAGAAGTACGGCCAGGAGAATGACAAGACCAGCCTCGAACTGTCGCCGGAGGCGCTCGATCTGCTGACCGAGTACGACTGGCCGGGCAACGTCCGCGAGCTCGAGAACGTGATCGAGCGCGCGGTGGTGCTCACGCCGGACTCGCACATCGGCGTGGAGTTGATTCCGGACCACGTCCGCAAGACGCCGAACTTCCAGATGCCGCAGTTCGTGGTGCCGCCGGAAGGGATTTCGTTCAAGGACGTCATCACCGACTTCGAGAAGCGGCTGATCGAGTCGACGCTCGAAGCCGCGGGCGGGGTGCAGAAGCGCGCGGCCGAGCTCCTGCACATCAAGCCGACCACGCTGAACGAGATGATCAAGCGCTACGAGATCCGTCCGCGCCGCAAGCGCACCGCCAGCGGCAACGGATCCGAGCCCGCGACGCCTGGCGGCAGCGAACCTGAACCGCCAGCGACCGACCCTGGTCCCCTGACACCGGTCGGCGTCACCGACGAGAAGTAGGTCATGCGATGAGCGCGTCGGCGTTGCTGGCGATCGCGGGCGCCGGCGCCATTCTCCTCGCTCTCCATCGGCTGGCGTTGCGGATGGAAGATCGCGGCTGGGTCTACTACCGACGACAACATGGCAGCAGCGGTTCGCTCGGTTCAGCGTGCCTCGAAGTGCAGGCGACGCTCGAGCCTTCGAAGAGGCATGTGATCGAAATCGTTCGCAGGGACGACTTCGAAGACGACGACTCCGGCGCCCCGCCGAAGCCTAGCGTGCGTTCCTGATCTTCGCGAACAGTCGCTCGAATTTAGCGAGCACGACTTCCCAGCGGTAATTCTTGCGGATGTACTCACGGCCGTTCCGGCCCATCGACGCTCGGAGCTGGTCGTCACGGATCAGCAGCTTGAGGCATTCCACGAACTCGTCGCGGTCGGCGTAGAACAATCCGGCGTTGCTGCGGACGCAGTGCTCGACCAGCACCTCGCTGCGGGCGTTTGCGAGCACCGGCGTGCCGACTGACATCGCCTCGAGCGCGAGTAACGACAGGCTCTCGTAAGGCGACGGGCAGACCACCACCGTGGCCGCTTCGAGCGCCTGAAGCCTTTCGCGTTCCGACAGTCTGCCGGCAAAGCGGATCGCCGGATCTTCCGGGAGCGGCATCAGCTTCGCGCCCATCAAGGCGAGCGTGGCGTCGCCGCCCTCTTTGAGGTACTCGCTGAAATACTGAATCAGTTCCTCGCAACCCTTGCCGGGATCGATGCGGCCACCATAGAGCGCGATCGGTCCGTAGAGACGATGACGCCGGCGAAAGACCGCGCCGCGGGCGAGCAGGTGCGCCGGAAACTCACGCGCGGGGCCGTCGTCTTCAGGGCCGCCGACGGGAGCGTCCGCGTCCGGCGCGTCAAGCTCGGACGTCGGCGGCTGATCCTCGTCGGGCTGCGACGGCATGCGCGGGTACGGTTGCTGCTGCGCCAGATCGATGCCGACGCCAACCACGTCCTCGAGCAAAGGACGCTCGGGAAACTGGTGCTGGACGAATCGCCGTTCGCTGTCGGTCAGGTAGCAGAGCGCCGCCGGCTTCTTGAAGACGTCTTTGAAAATCCCCAACCGGATCGCCGGCTCGTCGTGAGCGGTGGAAACCAGGATGCTGCGCGACGGCACGACCTCGAGTCCAACCACCGTGGTGGCGTACAGATAGGTGAAGAAGATCACCACGTCGTACTGGCCCTGCTGACGCTTCAGGTGATCGATCAGGCCCGGGCACCACGGTCCCTGCTGCTTGAGCCACTCCATCTCGTCCTGGTGGCTGTGCGCGTTGTTGTAAATCCACTCCGAGTAGGTGTTGAAGGTGTCGATGTCGCGGGTGCGCGCGGTCGCAAAACGCCGTACCGTGACGCCGCGGACACGATCGGCGCCTTCCGGATAAGCGTTCTGCCAGGTGACGTAGTCCTGGGCGCAGCTGGTCAGCACCTCGACCTCGTGGGTGACCGCGAGGCGTTCGGCGACCAGCCGGCACAGTTGCTCGGAGCCGCCGAGCACTTCGGCGCCATAGCGTTGGATGACGAAGGCGATTTTCACGATAGTTGGTGGAGAACCGAGGTGAGCTCGCGGGTGACCCGCGCGTCGCCGAAGTCTGCGAGCCGGCGGCGCTGGCCGGCAATCACCGTCGAGCGCAGGTCATCGTCGAATGCGAGCTGGCCGAGCAGTTCGGCGGCGAATTCCAGATCCTTCGGCGCAAACTGTACGCCGGCGCCGCCGAGTGTGTCCGGAACCGCCGCCGCGGCGTAGGCCATCACTGGCACGTCCGCCGCCATCGCCTCGACCAGCGGCACGCAGAATCCTTCGTGTTCGCTGAGCGAGATGTAGACCGCTGCGTGCCGGTAGTAGACAGCGAGTTCTTCGTCCGGAACCGGGCCGGTGAACACGAAACGGTCGTTGAGGAAGCGGTACTCGGACATCAGGGCGCGAATCATCGAATAATACCGCGGCACCACGTCGAAGCGTCCGACGAAGATGAAGCGGTAATACGCGTCGATGTACCGTTTGTAGACTTCGGCGAGTCGAAGGTGATCCTCGATTTTCTTGTTGGGCGCGATCCGGCCCACGAACAGGAAGTTGACCAGGCCATCATCGAGGATGTGTTCGAGCGCCGGCCGCCGCACCGGCTGGGTGATGCGCGCGGTATTGACGGCGATCGGGAAGACGCCGGTCGGCGAGAAGCCCAGCGACTCGAGCTCCTGGCGGTTGTATTCCGAGTCGCCGAGCGCGAGGTCGACGTGGCCGACGAGGCTTGCCAGCTCGCGCCGTCCCAGCGCAGCGAGCCGGAACAGCGCCGGGTCGTAAGCCGCGAAATATTGCGCCGGGGTCACGTTGTGGTACTGGAGCACCCGGCCGGAGCCGAGCGATGCGAACGCCGAGGTCATCGGCGAGGGCAGCGCGTAATGAAAGATGGTGAGGTCGCCACGGCGTGCACCGGGATCGGCAAAGGGCCGCACGTCGTCTTTCAGCGCATCGTCGATCGTCAGGGCGAAGAGGTCGGAGTCGTGGCCCATCCCGCGAAGCAAATCGCGGACGCGTCGCGCGCTGTCGCCGATCGCGTCACCGGCGTGGGCCGCCGGCACCCACTGATTGACGATCACCGGCGCCCTTTCCGCCGGCGCCGTTCCATGGCGAGACTGCTCACGTGAGTCTTCACTTGAGACTGGCCGCGCCGGCTGGCGCCGCCGGGAGCGCCTGATAGATCGCCGGCCGATACAGACGCAGCTCTTCGAGCTCCTGGGCGGCGTCGAACTGCCCCCAGAAATCGAACGCGACCTTCGGCGCCGGTGCGCGGGGCGCCGCGAGGATGCCGTCGACGAAGCCGAGCAGCGTGCCGGCAAAATCTTTCGAGCGCAGGCGGTCGACCGCCTCCAGTTGACTGTCCACGATCCGATCCTGCAGGCCTGTATCGGACACGATCGCGTCCATCAGCGCGGCCACGTGCACCGGATCCTTCCGATCGTACAGCACGCCGGCGCCGTCCATGGTCGAGGGCACTGCGGTTGCCGCGAAGGCCAGCACCGGAACCTGCTTGTAGAACGCTTCCACGATCGGCACGCAGAAGCCCTCGTGCTCGCTGGCGCAGAGAAACAGATCGGCGATTTCGTAGAACGCCACCAGTTCCTCGTCTGAGACGTGCCCGATGAAGTGCACGTGCATCACATCGAGGCTGTCGACCAGCTGATGCAGTGACGCGAGGTAGCGTTCGAAACCGCTCTGGGCACCGACGATGAGCAGGCGTGAGCGAGGATTGTGCAGGAGGTGATACGCGTGGAAGAAACGGATCAGGTCTTCGATTTTCTTGTTGGCGATCACCCGTCCCACAAAGACGATGTTGGTCCAGTCATCATCGAAATCGCGGGCCACCAGCCAGTCGGGATCGCGATCGAGGTGGGTGAAGTCGGGCACCACCGGAAGGACCGCCGTCCGGGGAAATCCGAGCGCGTCGAGATCCTGGCGGTTGAATTCCGAATCGCCCATGGCCAGGTCGCAGCGATCGGCGTAGGCCTGCAGTTCGCGGCGTCCTCGAAAGCACTGGCGCGCCAGAGTGCGATGGACGCCGATGAAATACGCCGGCGGCGTGATGTTGTGGTAGATGAGCGCCATGCGATCCGGCAGGGCAAACGCCGTGCGCGACGCCCTCGAACCGAGCGAGAAATGATGGAGCAGCAGGTTGTCCGGGTGCGAGAAGTCGACGAGCTCTCGGAAGTCGCGGGTCTGAGACTCGAGCCGATGGTCGGCCGTTTCGACGAAGATTTCCGACTCGTATCCAGCCTCGCGCAGCACGCGCTGAATGCCGAGCACTTCGTGACCGATGGCGTCGCCGTAACCGAGCGTGGCCAGGACCTGGTGGATCCGAATCACGCGCGTCTCCGCCCGCCTGACTCCGTCAGCAGCGCCGACTTCGCGGCGGTCGATCCGGCCGATCCAGCTTGACCGAGCGCCGGGCCGGCCGGAAGCCTGGCCAGCACGTCTTCGGCCGCCGGCAGGTCCTGCCGGCGCCGATCGAACCAGCCAGGCAGCGGATCGCCGGTGCGAGCTGGCGAGCCGGCTTTCAGACGCTCGAACATCTCGAGATATTTCCGCTCGATCACAGGCCAGTCGTAATTGTCGCGAAAGAACTGGCGGCCGTTGCGGCCAAGCGATCCGGTCAGCCAGCGGTTATGTTCCATCGCTTCGAGCGCACCGACGAACTCCTCGTAGCCGTCGTAATACAGCCCGGCGTTGCTGCGGACGCACTGGCCTTTCAGCACATCGCACTTGCCGTTGGCCAGTACCGCTTTGCCGAGTGCCCACGCTTCGAGCGCGACCATTGACAGGCTCTCGTAGTACGAGGGCATGACCAGCAATTCGGCAGCAGCCATCGCGTCGAACTTATCGGTGTCGTTGAGGAATCCGAGGTGGCGGATGCGGGGGTGGTGCGGAATCGGCAGCAGGCTGTTGCCGATCAGCACGAGCGACAGCCTGGTCGTGGGATCCTTCTGGTAGCCCTGAAAGAACTCGAACAGTTCAGTACAGCCCTTGTTCTGATCGATTCGGCCGACGTAAATGGCGAAAGGTCCACGGATGTTGTATTTCTGCCGGAAGCGGAACGCCTGAGGATTGTTCGGCACGTCGGAGCCGACGCCGACGACGATACCCGGCACATCCTGGTTGCCGGAAATCGTCTGGATCATCGCGCGCTCTTCCGGCGAGTTGTACATCAGCGCGCGGACGCTGCGAAACAGCGGCTGAAAGATCGACAAGCCGATGGTCGCGTCACGTTCAGCAGTCGGCACCAGAATCGCCCGGCCGCCCGCGGCTCGAGCGCCGTAGTAGGCGTGATAGTAGCGATAGCTGAAGAACAGGCAGTAGTCGAACTCGGCTGCGTGTTTGGCGATGTAGTCCACCAGAGCCCGGCTGGTCGGACCTTCGGCGTCGAGCCAGTCGAGCTCGTCGCCGATCGAATGACGTTGTGCGAAGACCCGCTCGGAGCGTTTTCCGAAGAGCAGGGGGTCGCGCTCGTGGTTCACTTTGAAGCGCCGGACCTGAACGCCGTTGACCGGCTCGACGCCCGGCGACAGCTCGTTCCGCCACGTGACATAGTCGTTCGCGCACGTGGTCAGGACCTCGACCTGACAATGACGGGCGAGCCGCTCCGCAATGTAGCGCGCGTGGAGTTCGGCGCCGCCGTTGATCGACGGTCCGTAACGCTGGACGACGACTGCGATCTTCACTGCCGGTTGGTGTCCGGATCAGCAGGCCCTGAACCTGTCGCAGGATGCTCTCCGGTGGCGGGCGTCGCATCGGTCGCGGCGTGGTCCGACGGCGCCGCCGAAATTGGAGGAGGCTGAACTACTGCGGGCTGGTTCGCGGCCTCGGCGGCCTCGGCGATCGGTACGGCGGCATGTTGATGATCCACCTCCCGCGCCTGTTCAGCCTGTTCGGCGACAGGAGCCGCGATCGTTTCGACGGGATCAACCGCAGGCGCGTAGCTCTCCATCAGGTCATGGCTGACGTGTGCAGGTGTGTCCTCAGCAGGCGAGGACGCGGCGCTCTTGGTGCCCTGCGCCGCGATGTCCTGAGCTTCGGCTGAATCGTCGCCGTCCTCCGGGCCGTCGAAGTCGTCTGGCTGCGCGAGATCGGCCGATGCGGTGTTCTCCTGACCCGCAGGCGGCGCCGCGCCTGCGGCTCCGATAACCGCCGCTGCCGCACCGCCGCCACGACGACCGCGGCGGCGTCGCCTCCTACGGCTGCGCTGGCCCGGACCTTCACCTGCTCCGGGTGCTCCCGCTACCGGCGTCGTCGCATCGGCTGGCGCCGCCGTTTGCACAGCCGCCGAAACCAAGAGCGCAGAGGGCGCGGGTGCGCTCGGCTGACTCTGACGTGGCGGTGGCGGCGTTCGCTGCTGGTACTGTTGAACCGGAGGCTGCGGTTGCGGCGGTGCCGGCGATTCCTCCGGCGCCGACTTGTACACGACCGCGCCTTCGAGCGCCCTCGAGCGTCGTTCGTTGAATTCGAGACGGCTCGACACCGACTCGAGCCGCATCTTCAGATTCTTGACTTCGATCCCGGTCCGCGTGGCTTCGAGCACGAGGTTGTGGATCAATTCGTAGTACAGCTGATCGAGTCCGCGTCGTGCCGCTTCGCGGCGAGCCTCCCGCTCGGCATTCATCGCGTTCAGCCGCGACTGGATGTTGAGCGCCTGGATCAGCGGGTTCGGATTGAACAGCAGTTTCAGGAGCGGCGCGAGCAGTTTTCGCATCCAGCGAATCGGCGCGCGGTGCGACTCGAACAGCGTCGACTCTTCGAACGCGAAGTTGGGCAGCTCCGGCGGCTCGTAGGCCGGCTGCGCCTTGCGAAACTGATCCAGCAGGTCGGAGCGGACGCCTTTGGGGTCCAGGAATTTCTCGAGCTTGACCGCCGCGAGCTCGTGAATCTGCTGTTCGGTGTAGTCGACGCCGCGCTTCTCGCGGATGCGCGTGCGGATCTGCTCCATGATCTGCTCGACGTTCACCGAGTCGGAGCGCAGGTTGAAATCGGCCATAAGGTCACACCGGGCGGTAGATGATCAGTGCGACTGTCAGCGCCCACAATGCCACGCACGTGAGCAACGGACGGTCGGCCAGCAGCAGGTCGGCGGGACTGCCGCCGCCCTTTCGCTGGTGCACCAGATACAAGTACCTGAAAATCCCGTACAAGGGGAAAGGAATGGTCAGGCCGAGCCACGGCGTCCCGAACTTCTCCTGCGTCTCCGGACTGATCGTGTAGAAGACGTAGGCCATCAGCGTTGACGCCGTCACGACGGCGATCATCTGATCGAGAAGATACGAGCTGTACTCGCCGAGAATCGGCCGGTGATGCGTGGCGTCGCCCGCCAGCAGCATGATCTCGTGCCGGCGCTTTGCCAGCGCGATGAACAACGCCAGGAGAATGGTGCAGACCAGCAGCCAGTGGCTGATCTCCACGTCGATCGCGACGGCTCCGGCCACCGCGCGCAGCACGAAGCCGATCGCGATCGTCAGCACGTCGATGATCACGATGTGCTTGAGCTGACCGGAGTAGAGCAGTTGGAGCGTGAGGTAGCCGCCGGCGACGGCGGCAAATTTCGGGCCCAATGCCACGGCGCCGGCCATCGCGGCGAGACCGATCACCACGGCCGCCGCCAGCGCGGTCGGCACCGGTAGCCTGCCGGACGCGATTGGCCGCTGCGCTTTCAGCGGATGACGCCGATCGCTGTCGCGATCGGCGATGTCGTTGACGAGATAGACGACGCCCGACAGGGCGCAGAAGATGACGAAGGCGGCGAAGGCCGCCGCTACTGCGTGCGGGTCGAACAGCCGACGTGCGAAGAGGACGCCGGCGAAAACGATCAGATTTTTTGTCCACTGCGCGGGACGAACCGACGCCAGCAGGGACGAGGCAAGCGATCGCTCTGACAACGCGTCAACCGGGATGCCGGGGCCTGCCACAGGGGATGAAGTGCTGCGCGCCATCTAGCGCGGTGGTCGGGTTAGACCTTGGCCGATGCCGAAAAGCTCTGGACCGCTTCGTTCTCCGATTCGAAGGTCTCGAACACAGTCAGCAGCTTGGTGATCGACAGCAGGTCGGTGATGCGCTTGGTCAGGTTGAGAAGTTTGAGACTGCCGCCCTGACGGCTCACTGTCGTGTACGTGCGAACCACTTCGCCAAGGCCTGCACTGTCGATGTAGGGCACTTCGGCCAGGTTCAGGATGATCTTCTTGTGGCCCTGGTTGACGAGGCTGTTGACCTTGTCCTTGAGCAACTCATCACCTTCGCCGAGGGTGATTTTGCCCTTCAGGTCCAACACCATCACGTCGCCGACGGCCCGTTCCGCGATCTGCATGGAAACGCTCCAGAAAAGTTCGGTGTGAGCTTAACACCCGCCTGCGCCCGCACGCAACGTAATCAGGCACGTCCAACTCGGGCACGAAAGACGTACCCCGCGCACCGTTGGCGTTGCCGTGGCGAACGCCTCGTCTGGCGCGGGGTACCTGATCGATGAATCAAACTGCAGTGGACGGCTTCAGACCGTCCGGTTGAGGAAGTCGCGACCGCGAACCGCGTCAGGCGCCGCCGGCCCCCGCGAATTTACGGGACTGGAAGCATTCCTTGCAGAACACCGGGCGCCCCTGTGTTGGCTTGAAGGGCACCGTGGTCTCCTTACCACAGGCGGAACACTGGGTGATGGTCTCCACGCGTTCGCGGGCCATCCCTCCGCCGGCGGGACGTGCTGCTCGCTTGCCTTTGCAAGCTTTACAGCGCTTCGGTTCGTTCTTGAAGTTCTTGTCGGCGAAAAACTGTTGTTCTCCCGCCGTCCAGACAAATTCTGCGCCGCAATCAACGCACGAGAGGATTCTGTCCTGGAACTCCATCGGTCGCTACCTCGGGTCGGATCTATTCCGTTTCTCGTCGGAGCTTCTTCCGATTCCGCTTACGTGCAAGCGCCTGTTTGGCTCTTCGTTTGTCGCCGGGTTTCAGGTAGAAGGAATGCTTCTTGATATCTTTGATGATGTCTTCCTGCTGAACCTTCCGCTTGAACCGGCGGAGAGCGCTTTCGATCGATTCGCCCTCTTGTATCTTTACTTCAGCCACGCGAGTAACACCCCCTTCGGGTGGCAAATGGTGCAAACATGCTAGGCTATCACAAGCAAACGCGAATCTTAGGCTCAATCTACAGCGGGGTCAACAAAATAGTCCCGCTTCGGGCGGCCTCCTCAACGAACCCCTTCACTCGCCATAACTCGTTCAAAAAATGAGAGTTCTGGTCATCGGCGGCGGCGGGCGCGAACACGCATTGACCGCGCGTCTTGCGCAGGATCGTGACGTCGGAGAACTGGTCGTCGCGCCCGGAAACCCGGGTATTGCCGCGCTCGCCCGCACGGTTCCGCTCGACCTCGGCCGTCCAGAAGGTGCCCTCGCCCTCGCCGATCGCGAACAGATTGATCTGACCATCGTCGGTCCGGAGCTGCCGCTCAGCCTGGGAATTGCCGATCGCTTCGCGTCCGAGCAGCGACTGCTGTTCGGCCCGACCTCGGCCGCAGCACGCCTCGAATCGAGTAAGGCATTTGCCAAAGCGTTCATGGCGCGCCATGACATCCCAACTGCGCGCTTCGAAACATCCGAGTCGGCCGGCCAGGCGCTCGACCTTGTCCGCGGCGGCACCTTTGGGTGGCCGGTTGTGCTCAAGGCTGACGGTCTGGCCGCCGGCAAAGGTGTCGTCATTGCTGCGGACCTCGCGGCAGCCGAGGCTGCGATCGTCGGCATGATGCGCGACCGAAAATTCGGCGCCGCCGGCGATCGGCTCGTGGTGGAAGAGTGTCTGACCGGACCCGAGGTATCGTTCTTCGCGATTTCGGACGGGGTCCGCGCGCTTCCGATCGGCACAGCCCAGGATCACAAGCGGATCTTCGACGATGACCGCGGGCCGAATACCGGAGGGATGGGCGCGTTCGCGCCGAGCCCGCTAATCGACTCCCCGATGCACGCACGGGTGATGCGCGAAATCATCGATCCGGTCGTAGCGGGTATGGCCGCCGAGGGATATCCGTTCCGCGGATTCCTTTACGCCGGTTTGATGCTGACGCCTTCCGGACCGAAGGTGATCGAATTCAACGCTCGCCTCGGTGATCCCGAAGCGCAGGTCATCCTCCCGCTCATCGAAGAGCCGCTGCTCCCGATACTCGTGGCCGGTGCCGCAGGCGTGCTTCGCCAAACCACTGTCCGGGTTGGCGCCGATCGGCAGGTCTGTGTCGTGCTCGCGTCGCGCGGATATCCCGAATCCGCTGAATCAGGCCGGCCGATTCGGGGAATCGAGGATGCCGAAGCCATTCCGGGCGTCGCCGTGTATCACGCGGGGACAGCGTGGCGCGACCGTCAGCTGGTCACGGCCGGCGGCCGCGTGCTTACCGTGGCGGGACGAGGACGCGACTTCGCCGAGGCTGCGGTGTGCGCCTACTCCGGTGTGCAGCAGATTTCGTTCGACGGCATGCAGTATCGCCACGATATCGGGCGCAAGGCGTTGTGAAGTACGCCGTCATCACCTTCGGCTGCCGCGTCAACCAGGCCGACTCCCTGGGTTTCGAGGAGCAGTTGGTCGCCTCCGGCGCGGAGGCGGCTTCGCCCGAGGCAGCCGACATGGTGATCGTCAACACCTGCTCGGTGACCGCGGCCGCTGATCAAGGCGCGCGACAAACCATCCGGCGGATTGCGCGCAGCAACCCCGCCGCAAAGATTGTCGTCACCGGGTGTTATGCCACGCGCCGGCCGGACGAGCTGGCCTCGCTGCCGAACGTTGCGGAGGTCGTCGTGAACGACGACAAGCCGCGGTTCGTCCAGCTTCTCCGTCGTGTCGCAGTCGAGACGGATGGCGAGGTCCGGCTGAAGGCGGACACTGCAGAGGCCACCGAGCCGGTCGCCGGCGACGGCCCCTGTGGCGCGACGATCGAGCCCGGCGTCGCCGGCCGGACTGCCTTCACGCTGCGCGTCCAGACCGGCTGCGCCGAGCCCTGCTCCTACTGCATCATCCCGACGACCAGAGGGTTGCCGAGGAGCGTCGCGATCGGTGATGTAATCCGCGAGGTCGCGAGGGTTGAGGCAGCCGGGTTCAAGGAAATCGCGCTGACCGGCGTGCACCTCGGCTCTTACGGTCGCGACCTGACACCGCGCTCCTCGCTGATCGATTTGTTGCGGGCGATCGACCAGTCGCCGGCGACGATGTCGGCGGAGGGCGTCCTGTTTCGGATCTCATCGCTCGAGCCGATGGACTGCACACGCGAAATAGTCGATCTGGTAATTGGATCCGATCGCTTCGCGCCGCATTTCCATCTGCCGCTGCAGCACGCCAGCAACGGCATCCTGGCGGCGATGCGACGGCCCTATACCGTCGAGTACTACGCCTCTCTGGTGGACGACATCCGCGCGCGCATCGCTCATGCCTCGATCGGCTCCGACATCATCGTCGGCTTTCCTGGTGAGACCGCTGCCGATTTTGAGCAGCTCGCGTCGTATCTCGAGCAGTCGCCGTTGACCCATCTGCACGTATTTCCTTACTCAGATCGTCCGGGAACGGCGGCGGCGCAGATGGGGAACCGGGTTTCGGGTGCGGAGATCAGAGACCGTGGCCGCAGAGTCCGAGAGATCGGTCAGCGACTGGCGGCGAGGTTCCGCGACTCTCAGGTCGGCACCAACCATCGGGCGCTGACGCTCGAAGACGGCAGCGTAGCCGTGACCGGCAATTATCTGAAGCTCAGGATTCCGCCGGGCCCGCCGCGCAATACCTGGGTCCGTGTGCGGATGACGTCACATCACGACGGCGAGTTGCTGGCTGGCTGATTTTTTCTGGCCCTCGACGATCAGCTGACCGCAGGCGGCGCGGATGTCGCGGCCGCGGCTCTTGCGCACCGAGACGACGATGCCGTGATCCGCGACGATTTTCGCGAACTTGTCGATCGCCGCGTCCGACGGCCGCTCGAACGGAATGCCCGGCGCAGCGTTGAGCGGAATCAGGTTCACTTTCGATTTCACGCCCGCGACCAGCCTCGCGAGCGCACGCGCGTCACGCGGCGAATCGTTGACGCCAGCAAGCATCACGTACTCGAACGTGATCCGGCTGCGCTTGCGGACCGGGAAGCGCTTGCAGGCCGCAATGATGTCGGCGACGCCGTATTTCTTGTTGATCGGCACGAGCTCGCCCCGCTGCAGGTCGG
>DASXIR010000257.1:0-17679 GCA_036497895.1 Vicinamibacterales bacterium
CGGCGCATAGATGGTCGGCACCGGTGGCATGTCGAGTGCCGCGGCGTGAATGTCGGCGACGACGCCAACCACGGTGATGGTGGGTTCGTTGATCGAGAAATGCTGTCCGATCGGATCCCGCCCGGGCCAGAAGCGCTGCGCTGCCGAGGCACTGACGATTGCCACCGGGGCGCGCCCTTCGCGGTCGCCATCTTCGAAGAAGCGTCCACGAAGCAATGGAATCCCCATGGCGCGGAAGTAATTCGGCGATGCCGTTCGGTACGACGCGCTCGCCTGCGCATCCGGAGGAAGTCCCGGGACCGCGAGACCACGCGTGCTGTTGCCCGGAAGCAACGGCAGCCGACTCGTGGCGCTCGCGTACTGGACGCCCGGAATCTGGCCGAGTCTCGCGACGGCCATTTCCCAGAATGCCGCTTTCTGCGCCGGTGTCTGATACCGCGCGGCCGGGAGACTCACGCTCATCGTCAACACGTGATCGGGGTCGAAGCCGGGCGATTGCTGCTGCAGTTTTACGAAGCTGCGGATGGTGAGGCCGGCGCCGACTAACAGGACCAGCGACAACGCCACTTCGCCGCAGACGATGGCGGCCCGGATGCGGCGCTGACCAGGAGTGCTGCCGCCGCGAGCGCCCTGCTTCAAGTCCTCGTGGAGGTTCGTCTGCAGCAGTTGGCGCGCCGGCGCGAGGCCGAACAGGACCCCCGCCACTGTCGAGATGAAAAGGCCGAACCCCAGAACCGACCGGTCGATCGTCACTGCGCCAGCGACGGTCAGGTCCGCCGGGCTCAGCGCGACCAGCGGGCCGATCAGCCACATCGCGAGAAGCACGCCTCCAGCGCCGCCGATGACCGACAGGACCAGGCTCTCGGTCAGGAGTTGCGTGAGGATCTGGCGGCGGCTGGCGCCGAGCGCAATCCGGATCGCGATCTCCTGGTGCCGTGCGGTCGCGCGCGCGATCAGCAGGCCGGACACGTTGGCCGCGGCGATCAGCAGCAGCAGGCCGACAGCGGCGAACAACAGCAGGATCGTCGGTTTCAGATCGGACACCAGATCGTCCCGCAACGGCAGAACCAGTACGCCGAGACTCTCGTTTTCCTCAGGGAAATCGTGTTCGAGCGTTGCGGCGATGGCGTCCATGTCGGCTCGCGAGCTGGCCAGCGTCGCGCCCGGTTTCAGTCGCGCCATCACCGTGATGAACGCATGATCGCGTTGCGTGACCGGATCGACGGCCGGCGCCAACGGATCTTCAGGGACCCGCCAGTGAGACTGAACCCACAGCGCGGCTTTACCGGGATATTCGATTTCGGGCGCCATCACCCCGACGATGATGTGCGGTTCGTCGTTGATCCGAATGGTCTGGCCAATCGCGTCTGGGCGGCCCAGGAACTGACGCCGCCAGAGGCGATCGCTGAGCACGGCGACGCGGGGCGCACCGGGCTGTTCGTCGGCGGGTTGAAATACTCGTCCAAGCGCCGGCGTTGCGCCCAGCACGTCGAAGAAGTTCACGGTGACAATGGCGCCGGCCATTCGCTCTGGACGATCGGCTGAGAACAGGCCGAATGTTTCTCCGCGGAACGCGGCCATGCCGGTAAAGCTATGCTGCCGCCGGCGCCAGTCCAGAAAGTTCGCAGGTGATGCGTCGAACGAAGACTGTTTCGTCAGCCGGTTCTGGTTCGACACCAGGACCAGATCGTTTGCGCGCGGGAACGGCAACGGCCGCAGCAGCACCGCGTTGACGATGCTGAAGATGGCCGCGTTGGCCCCCACACCGACGGCGATGGTCAGGACCGCGAGCGACAGAAAGCCTGGCGAGCGGCGGAAAGTGCGACCGGCGTAGCGGAGATCTCTCAGCAAGGTGCTGATCATTGGCAGCGCAGCGCCTCCACCGGCGCGATGCGCGAGGCGCGCCGTGCGGGAATGTAACCAGCGGCAATCGCGACCGCGCCGAGGATGCCGACGACCGCCGCGAAGGTCAGTGGATCGGTCTTCGACGTCTCATACAGCAGGGAGCTGATGACGCGGCCGAGCGCCAGCGCGAGCACGACGCCCACGCCAAGCCCCGCGCCGGCGAGTCGCGCCGCGTCGCCGATGATCATCCGCCGGATGTCCCGGCCTTCGGCCCCGAGCGCGAGGCGAATGCCAATCTCCGACGTCCGCTGGGTCACGGCGTAGGCAACCACGCCGTAGACGCCCACTGCTGCCAGCAGGAGCGCCAGGCCGGCGAAGACGCTCAGCAGCGTCGAACTGAATCGTGCCTGGGCCAGCGATCGGGCCAGCCATTGATCCATCGTGCGGACGTCGCCGAGCGGCTGATCTTTGTCGATGGCGTGAACTTCGCGCTCGACCAGCGGCACCATGGCGGCGGGATCGCCCGCCGTGCGCACCGTCAGGGTCATCGCGCTGTAGGCGAGCTGCGGGTGCGGCCAATACGTCATCGCGCGTGGCACGGTCACGATGTCCGCGAATCTCGAGTCGGCAACGATCCCGATGATTGTGGTCGGCACGTTCGGGCTGGTCATCGAGATCATGAGGCTCTTGCCGAGCGCGTCGCCGTCGGGAAAATATCGCTGGGCGAGCGCCTCGTTCACGATGACGACGTTGGACTTTTCGCGCATCTCGCGCTCGGAGAACAGGCGTCCCGCGCGCAGCGCCACCTTCATGCTCTCGAAGTAGCCATCGTCGCAAACGCGGACATCAGTCAGCAGCGACTGGCCCGGTGCCGGCGGTGGTTGCCCGACGATGGTGAAGTCGGTGGCGGCGCCGAGGCCGGCGAGCGGCAGGTAACTGATGGCGCCGGCGCTTTCGACGCCGGGAAGGGCCTTGATGCGCGACACGGCGTCGGCGAAGAACGTCAGCCTGCTGGCGTCCGTGGGATACCGCGCCGGCGGGATGGTCATCCGCACGGTCAGGACGTTGTGCGAATCGAACCCGGGGTTCACGCCGCGGAGACTGGCCAGGCTTCGCAGCGTAAGACCGGCGCCGATCAGCAGGACGAGGGCGAACGCCAGTTCGGATACGACGAAGGCCTGGCGGATCCGCCGGCTGCGCACGCCGACGCCGATTTGACGAGCGCCCTCGCGCAACGCTTCCTGCGCGGCCGCGCGCGACCCCTCGAACGCTGGCGCCACGCCACAGGCGATTGCGGTCAACATCGAGACCGCCGCGGTAAACGCCAGCACCGGGTAACTGAGCGAGACGGGGCCGAGGTCAGAGAGGTCGGCTGGACTGATCGCCAGCAGCACCGACAGCGCCCACTCTGCGACGAGCAGGCCGGCGGCGCCCCCGAGCGTGCAGAGGACCAGGCTTTCAGTGAGCAGCTGCCGCGCGATTCTGCCGCGGCCCGCGCCGAGCGCACCGCGAATTGCGATCTCACGCTGGCGCCCGGCGCCGCGTGTCAGCAACAGGTTGGCGACGTTCGCACACGCAATCAGCAGCACGAATCCGACCGCCCCAAAAAGAATCAACAGTGTCGGACGCAAGTCGCCGGACAACTCGTTCCGGATCGGCACGACCAGCGTGCTCCAGTTGGTGTCGAACGCTGGGAATTCCCGGCTCAGGCCGCTGGCGATCGTCGCCAGTTCGGCTTGCGCCTGTGCGACGGTGACGCCGGGTCTGATTCGAGCGATCGCGCTCAGGTAGCGGCCGCGCGGCGTGCGGCTGGCCTCAGAAAAAGCAAACGGCATCCACAATTCGGCCGGCTTGCCGACCAGCGAACCGCGACTGACGAACAGCCGCGCCTCCGCCGGCATCACTCCGATGATCGTGACCGGCTTCGCGTCGATCTGCACGCTTCGCCCGACGATCGACGGGTCGCCGCCGAACCGGCGCTGCCACAGGCTGAAGCTGAGAATCGCGAGCGCGTCCCGCCCATCCGGCCCTTCGTCCGGCGCGAATATGCGTCCCGCCAGGGGCGCCACGCCGAGCGCAGGAAAGTAGTCCGGCGTGACCGCGAGCGTCACGATCTCCTCCGGTGCACCGCCGCCCGTCAGGTTGACGCGGTAATCGTAATACGGCGCGATGCGCTCGAAGGAGGTGGCGCGTTCCTGCCACCGGATGATGTTCGCCGGGCCAATCGTGTTCGGGCGGCCGGCCCGGCGGCCGTTGGTTTCCCACAGCGCCACCAGGCGCGCCGGCTCGCGGTACGGCAGCGGCTCAATCAGCGTCGCATTGACGACGGTGAAGATGGTCGCGTTGGCGCCGATGCCGAGCGCCAGCGCCACGATTGCGACGATCGTGAACCCCGGTGTCCTGACGCACATTCTTAGCGCGTAACGAACGTCCTGCAGCAGCGTATCCATGGAGTCTTAGAGCCCCGGCGGTGCGTGGTTGGTTGACGGATCGTCCACGGGAATCGCGGACCACGCGGCGTGCAGATGCGTCGAACCGATGGTGACATCGACATCCACGCCGAGCAGCATCGCGTGGACGCGAATCGCGAACGGCGCGTCAGCCGGAGCGGTCAGGCCAACCGACACCAACGCGGTCAGCACGATCAGGACGGCCGCGGTAGCCCGACCGACCAGATGTCGGAGATGCACACCCAGCTTCTAGGCCAATCTCGTGCCACAACTGGACACCCGCACAGCGCAGATTTGCTGGGGAAATCGATCGATGCGACTGGTAATCCTGCGAAGGTGTTCGCTTGTGGGACGCTACTGCCCTGAATCGCGCAGTCCGGGACGGATTTGGAGACTGACGGTCGCGACCCCGAGCGTCTTGTTTTGCCGCTTGAGCCGGAAGTTCACGTGCCAGGCGCCGGTGTTGAACACGTGCTCGACCGTGAAGTGGCGCTTCAATTCGCTCTTGCCGGATTCGTACGGCGGACAGTCGTTGGTGGATTCCGATTGCGTGCCGTCGCCCCATTCCCACTGTACGGTCGCGCAGTAGAAGTCCTCGAAGTCATCGGCGCCGCCGACCAACTCGGCGGTCAACACAACCCGAGCGGGCGACATCGCGATGACGGGCTGGGCCTTCAACGTGATCTTCGGCCGATTCGCGTTAGGGTTGTCTTTACCGTCCTTGTTTGATTTCTGGCCCTCCTCGGACGCGACGAGCGAGGCCGGTATCGCCAGCGCCAGTGCGCCAGCCAGAGCGAATCGCCGCAGTTGTGTCCCCGTCATAACCACCTCACCCAAGCAGGACTGCATGCAATTGTACCGTCGGGGATGGGCCCGGACAAGTTTCATCGGCCATAATGTCAGCATGCCGTCTGCTGCTTCCGCGAGCTCGATTGCCTGTGCCACGGGCGCGTTGTCGCTCGTCGATGCCGATCTCCTGTTCGTGCCCTGGTTCGAGGGCGACGATGCGTCGATGATGCCGACGCTCGATGCCGCGACCAGCGGAGAAATCGGTCGCGCGCTGGCGTCGAAGGAGTTTCAAGCCAAGCCGTACGAACTCTTTCTGACTGCGGTTGCTGGTTGGCGCGCGAAACGTGTCGCGCTTATCGGCGCTGGGCGCAAAGGCGATTGGGGAGGCGAGATTGCGCGGCGGTTGGCGGCGGCCGCCGGCGCCATCGCACGACAGAAGCGGATTGCGCGAGTTGGATTCGTCGTCCGCGGCGGCGAGACTGCGGTGGCGCAAGCGATCGCGGAGGGACTGACGCTCTCTGAGTTTTCGGCCGCCAGTTACAAAACTGGCGACGGCCAAATGGGTCCGGCGCCGGTATGGACAGTTGCGGCCGTCGAGGGGCCGAACGATCGCGCGGACAGCATCGCCGCCGCCGTCGATCGCGGCCGCGTGCTTGGGGAGTGCAGCAATCTGGCGCGCGACCTGGCGAACGAGCCCGGGAATACCCTGACGCCGACTGAATTCGCCAGGCGCGCCGCGGCACTCGGCAGCGAGGTGGGGGTCGCGATCGAGGTGCTCGACGAAAAGCAGATCGAGAAACTGGGCATGGGAATGCTGCTCGGCGTCGCCCGCGGCAGCGCCGAGCCGCCGCGAGTCGTTGTCTTCCGCTACGATCCGCCCGGCGCGCCGGCCACCCCCGTGCTGGGACTGGTTGGCAAGGGCGTGACCTTCGACAGCGGCGGAATTTCGATCAAGCCGGCCGACGGCATGGAACGGATGAAGGACGACATGGCCGGCGGTGCCGCGGTGGCGTGCGCCATGCGCGCAATCGCGCTGCTCAAGGCGCCGATGCGGGTTATTGGCGTGGTGCCGGCGACCGAGAACATGCCTGGCGGCCGCGCCATCAAGCCGGGCGACATTCTGAAAAGCGCCGCCGGCAAGACGGTCGAGGTGATCAATACCGACGCAGAGGGACGTCTCATCCTCGGCGATGCCCTGTGGTACGCCCGGCAGCTTGGTGCCACGCACCTGGTCGATGTCGCGACCCTGACCGGCGCCGTGGTCGTCGCGCTGGGGAAGGTGACCAGCGGATTGTTCGGAGGGCCGGAGCCGTGGCTCGAATGCGTACGGCGGGTCGCGAATGCCGCCGGCGATCGCTCGTGGCCGTTGCCGCTGTTCGACGACTACCGCGACCAGTTGAACAGTGACATCGCCGACATGATGAACACCGGCGGGCGACCGGCCGGGTCGATCACCGCGGCGTGGTTCCTGAAGGAGTTCGTCGGCGATCTGCCGTGGGTGCACATGGACATCGCCGGTACCGCGTGGGCCGAAGAGGCGCGTCCGTACCTGCCGAAAGGGCCGAGCGGCGTCGCGGTCCGCACGCTGGCCGCGCTCGCGTTCGAGAAAATCGATGGGTAGTCTGCTGGCGCTGGCGCTTCAGGCCCAGCCGTCCAAACCGATCATCGTCAAGATCATTCAGCCCGAGAAGAGTGAGCTCGCGGGCCTGGCGGACGTGCTGTTGGGGTCGCTCGGGCTCACCGGGCTGATCGTGGTGTCGGCGGTTGTGCTCGGATTCGTATTCGGCAGCGTGCTGTTCTGGGTGCGCTCGCGTCAGTGAACAACCACCGAGAGTCTCGATCTACCACCGAGGCACTGGGACACAGAGATTCGATCGTACTTAGGTACTTGACAAGACAACCTACTGCAACGCTATCGTGCCGGTGTTCTTCAGCGACGTCTGATACTTTCGTATCCCTTCAAACAGCGACTCCGCGATCTTCTGCCGGTATTGATTGCTCTTGATCAACCGCGCCTCCTGCGGATTGGTCACGAACGAAATCTCCGCCAGCACGCTGGGCATGACCGCGCCGATCAGCACGACGAACGGCGCCTGCTTCACGCCGAGGTCCTTGAGCGTCTTGTTGGTGCCCTTCATGCGCTCGAACATCGCGTGCTGGACCTGGGTGGCGAGGTCGCGTGACTCGTCCAGCTTGTTGTTGAGCGCGATGGCCTTGACGAAGTCGGGGAGCGCGCCCATCGCCTGGGTCGAGTTGGCGTTCTCGCGCGCCGCAACCGCGGCAGCGCTGACGTTGTTCGCGAAGTTCAGAAAGTAGGTTTCGATGACGCGCGCCTGCGCGTTCGGACTGGCGTTGGCGTGGATCGAGAGGAACAGGTCGGCGCCTTCGCGGTTGGCGATCGCGGTCCGTTCCGGCAGCTCGATGAAGTCGTCGGTCCGCCGCGTCAGGATGACCTCGGTGCCCGGTATCTTCTGGAGCAGTTTTTCGAGACGCAAGGCCACATCGAGGACGACCTCGGCTTCAGTGACGCCTTTGCCCTTGGCGCCCGGGTCGTGCCCGCCGTGTCCCGCGTCAATCACGATCCGCGAGACGCCGAGGCCAAGCTGGCGCGCGATGGAGAATCCACCGGTCATGTTCTGCGTTGGCGGCACCACGGCTGCCGCGGGCACGGCCTCCGCGTGCAGGGGAGCGGCCGGTACATCTGCCGAAGCACGCGCGTCAGCGATCAGCCGGCCGGCGAGCGGCGCCTGGCCGCGAACCGGAGCAATGCGTTCCGGCGGCAGGCGGCGGGCCGTCAGCGGCGCCGGCGCCGGCAGAATCATCGGGAGCCGAGGTTCGGCCGCCGGCGCCTTGGCAATCAGCTTCGAGCCGCGCCCAAGGTCCCTGGCGTCGAGCGGACGCGGAACGATTGGTGTCATGGTCGCGGTTGCAACCGGCGTCGTCTTGCCCTGACGAATGCAGTCGATCACCAGCCGGTACGGTGCGTACAACGGATACACGCTGTAGCTGCTGACTTCGGCGGCATCGAGCACGACCCGGGTGGTGTTGTTCGGATGACGGCCAATCCGAATCTGGCGAACCGGCTCGGCGTCGCTGTCGAAGCGAATGGTCTGATCGACCAGCGTCGGCACCGCCCGGGTGCCGGGCAGATCGAGAAAGACCCGTGCTGGATCCGTGATGCGCTCATCGTGGAACGACACTTCGGCGTCGAGCTCGATGACGATCCGTACCGCATCGGGCAGCACCGAGCGCCGAATCGCCTTGATCGTGGCGATTTTGGTCGGACCGGTGGGAGCGGAAGCCGCCGCCGATGACAGCGGCGCGGCTGGCGTCGCTGGCGGCGCGACGCGGGGCGGAGGCTCCGCCAGAGGCTGGCTCGTAATCGTTGTCGGCGGCAAGCGCACGGCCGCGGCGGGCTGCGCCGCCGCCGGGATGGCGGCAGAGGGCACGGCGCTTTCCGCGCTCGCAATCTGATCCGGCACCTGACGAGCGAGCTTGCTCGACGGGTACGACGCCGCGAGCTTGCGCAGGAGGTAGATGCCGGATTCCTTGTCGCGCGCCTGTCCGAACTTGACGAACGCGTCGAGGGCCAGGCGTCCCGCCTGCCACAGCGCGTTGTCGCAGTACGAACTGGTCGGGTATTTCGCCACCACCGCCTGGTAGGCGCCGATGACGGCGTGGACCTCCTGAAGGAGGTCCGGGCTCGCATTGGCCGCGTCCATTGCGGTGCGAACCGCCTTTTCGCGAGCGAACGCGGCGTCGTACATCGTTCGTACCGGCACCGCTGCCCGCAGCGGCACCGTCGCCGCGCCGCACACCAGCAGCGCGAACAAAACGCGACGCAACCGAGTGATCGATGAGTTTCTGCCCGTTTGTCTTGCCATGGTCATGCCCGGTTTCATCGAAGCTGCGCGTCGACTTCAGCGAAGTAGCCCTTGTCGACGAGGACGTCGCGCGGCTTGCCACCGTCGGCGGCTGACACGAGTCCTTCCATTTCCATCATGTCCACCAGTCGCGCGGCGCGGCTGAATCCGATGCGCAGCTTCCGTTGGAGATACGAGATCGACGCCTGGCCGCTCTGGACCACGATGCGCGCCGCTTCGTCGTAGAGATCGTCCTTCTCGTATTCGATGCCGTCGGCCGCGGTTTTCTCTTCCGCGGTGATCGTCTCGTCGTAGACCGGCTTGCCTTGCTTGCGCAGGAAGCTCGCGAGCCGCGCGCTCTCCTGTTCCGAGATGTAGGGGGCGTGGATCCTGATGAACCGCGACGAGGCCGGCGGCAGGAACAGCATGTCGCCCTTGCCCAGCAGCTGCTCGGCGCCGTTGCCGTCGAGGATGGTTCGCGAATCGATTTTCGAGGCCACCCGGAAGGCGATGCGCGCCGGCAGATTGGCCTTGATGAGGCCGGTGATGACGTCCACCGACGGACGCTGGGTCGCCAGGATCAGATGGATGCCGACGGCCCGGGCCATCTGCGCCAGCCGGGCAATCGATTCCTCGACCTCGTTGCTGGCCACCATCATGAGGTCGGCGAGCTCATCGATCACCACGACGATGAAGGGGAGCGGCTTTGGTTCAACGCCGTCCTTCGGCGTGTGCTTGTCCTCGATCGCCTGGCGCACGTTGCGGTTGTACTGTTCGATGTTGCGGACCCCTTCGGCGGCGAGCGTCTTGTAGCGCTCTTCCATCTCGCGCACCGCCCAGCGCAGGGCGTTGGCCGCCTGCTTCGGATCCACGACCACCGGGGTCATCAGATGCGGGATCTCCTCGTACATGCCGAGCTCGAGACGTTTCGGATCGATCATGATCATCCGCACATCGTCGGGCGTCGCCCGATAGAGGATGCTGGTGAGCATGCCGTTCATCGCCACCGACTTGCCGGCGCCAGTGGAACCGGCAATCAGCAGGTGCGGCATGCTGGCGAGGTCGGCCATGTACGGCTCGCCGTGGATGGTCTTGCCGAGCGCGAGGGTCAGCTTCGAGGTCGAGCGCCGATACGCTTCGGACTCGAGCAGCTCGCGGAGCGAGATCGCTTCGCGAGTGCGATTCGGAATCTGGATGCCGACTGTCGACTTGCCGGCGATGCGGTCGATCAACACCGAGTCGGCCTGCATGGCGAGGCACAAGTCGTCGGCCAGGCCGGTGACCTTCGAGTACTTGACGCCGGCGTCGGGCTTCAGTTCGTAGGTCGTCACCACCGGACCGGGGTGAATCTGCACCACGCTGCCGTCGACCGAGAATTCGCGGCACTTCTCCTCGAGCAGCCGCGCACCGTCCATCAGTTCGCGCTCGTCGATCTTGCGTTCCGCCTTGGGCGCGTCGAGCAGGGCCATTGGCGGCAGCGCGTAGTCGCCCTTGCGGCGTTCCGCCGGCGCCTTCGAGGTCGGTTCCGGATCGGAAAGGGGCAAGGGCGGCGCCGGCATCGACACTCTCGGCGGCTTCGGCGGCGCCAACGATCGGGGATTCTGCGATGCGGCGATGGCGGGTGCCGCCTCTTCCGCGTCGCGCCGGTCGTCGCGCTTGAACGCGCTCGCCATCATGCGCGAGGCCTTCGCCGCCAGACCTTCCGACGGGATGCCATCGGGATCAGGACGCGCCTCCCGCCGCCTGGCTTTGGCAATCGCCGGTTCGGCGGCCAGCGCCGCTGCCTTCGCGGCCGGGCCGTCACTCGAGGCCATGCGGCCCGATGGTGCCTCGGCGACGATCGGCGCGGCTTTCTTGGTGTGCTTGGCAATCACCTCGCGCCGCTGCTGCTCACGCCGCCGTTCCTCGCGCCACTCGTGGAATGAATCGAGGGTGCGCGTCGTGCCACTCCGCACTGCCTCGATGATCGCGCCGAAGAATCGCCCGAACGAGAACTGCGTCGACATGATGATCGCCATGAAGATCAGCGTCAGCAGGACGATCACCGAGCCGGTGCGATTGAGGTACTCGGACAGTTCTTTCGCGAGGAAGTCACCGGCGTATCCGCCGGCCGGCCGGGCCTTGCCGGAGATGTCGAGCGTGCCGAAAGCCAGGCTGAGGAATGCGCTCATGCAACCGAACAGCAGCCCGGCGCCGGTCGCCTTGGTGCCGGCCGCGTCGAGCGTTCGGCACCAGAAGTAGTTCCAGCCGGTGACCACCATCACCGCAGGGATGAGATACGACGCGTAGCCGAACAGCTGGAACGACAGCTCGGCGAGAAACGCGCCCACCCGGCCGGCGAAGTTCATTGGCGCGGCGTGCGCACCGGTGCTGAAGAACCAGACCGGATCGGCGGGCTCGTAGCTGGCCAGCGACACAATCCAGATCAGAGCGGCGGCGAACAGGGCGACGCCGACGAATTCGCTGGCCCGGCGTGAAACAGTCGATCGACCCACGTATCAGATCTCCATGATGACGGGCAGCACGAAGGGCCGCCGTCCTGAGCGTTTGCGAAAGAATCGGCGCAGTTCGACACGCAGCTTTTCCTTGATCAAACCCTGGTCGGTCCGTTCCTCGAGGCTCGCCTGCTCGACAACCTCGGCCAACAGCCGGGCGCCGTCGGCGAGCAGCGCCGAACTGTCCTCCATCACGAACCCGCGAGTGATGATGTCGGGCACGCCCTCGAGCTGGCCGGTCTGCTTGTTGATCGCCACCACCGGCACGACCAGTCCGTCCTCAGCGAGATGACGGCGATCGCGAATGACCTCGTCGCCGACTTCGCCCGTGCGCGTGTCGTCGATCAGCACGCGGCCGACCGGCGCTTTCCCCTCGATCCGGGCGCCGGCATCGTCGAAATGGAGCAGATCGCCGTTTTCCACCAGCAGGACGTCCGGCTTCGGCTCGCGTCCACGGAAGACGCGCCCGGCGATGCGGGCGTGCTGGGAGAGCTGGCGGTACTCGCCGTGAACCGGGATGAAATAACGCGGACGGACGAGCGACAGCACCAGCTTCAGCTCCTCTTCGCTGGCATGTCCTGACACGTGCACGTGCTTGACGCCTTCGTAGATCACGTTGGCGCCGCGGCGTGCGAGGTGGTTCATCACGCGTCCGATCGCCTTTTCGTTGCCGGGAATCGAACGCGCCGACAGCACTACCGTGTCGTCCGGCCCGATCTTGACATGCCGGTGATCGTCGATCGCAATCCGCGACAGCGCCGACATCGGTTCGCCCTGCGAACCGGTCGCCAGGCACAACACATCCTGGGCTGGATATGAACCCACTTCGGAATCGCGAATCTGCAGGCCGGCGGGAATCCGAAGATAGCCAAGGCGCTGCGCAATCTCCGAGTTCCGCATCATGCCGCGGCCGAGAAACGCCACCTTGCGCTCGAACTGCGCCGCGAGATCGACGAGGATCTGCATCCGGTAGATGCTCGACGCGAACGCCGCGACCACCAGCTTGCCCGACGCGCTCGTGAACACTTCCTCGAACGCATCCACGACTTCGGTTTCCGATCCGGTGAAGCCGCGGCGGTCGATGTTGGTGCTGTCGGCGAACAGCGCGAGCACGCCTTCGTTGCCGAGCTCGGCGAAACGGTGGATGTCGAAGTGCTGTCCGTCAATCGGCGTCTGATCGATCTTGAAGTCGCCGGTGTGCACCACGATGCCGGCCGGCGTATGGATGGCGAGGGCGACGCAGTCCGGGATGCTGTGCGTGACGCGGATGAATTCGATCGTGAACGGTCCGACGGTGACGCGCTCACGCGGCCGAACCGGCACCAGTCGCACATCGTCGAGGCCGTGTTCTTCGAGTTTGGGTTCGACCAGCGCGAGCGTCAGCGGCGTCCCATAGATCGGCCCGTGGACCTGCGGCACCACGTGGGGGACGGCGCCGATGTGATCCTCGTGGCCGTGCGTCAGCACCAGCGCGGCCGCGCCGCCCTTCTGCTGCAGGTACGTGAGATCGGGAATGATCCGATCCACGCCGAGCAGTTCGGAATCCGGAAACATGACGCCCGCATCGATGACGATGGTGGTGTCACCCCACGTCAGCGCGAGCATGTTCATGCCGAACTCACCGAGTCCGCCTAGTGCAACGGCTTCCAGCATGTAGAAACGAACGTACGCACCAACACCGAAGGCACTCCTGGCGGAGCCGCGACGATCGTTGGGAGCCGCCGTAGCGGCTCGATCAGGCTGCTGGGCGCGCCTGAGAATGATGCGGGCGGGATGGCCGGCGCAGGTCGAATAACCGTTGACCTACGTACAACTTAGCTCGCGAAGAATAGCACAGCTCCTGACAAATTCGAAGCGATTCCGCGGATCGGCCTCAGCGAAGCGTATAGGCGTCGGCCAGTCGCGCGAATTCGACGATCGACAGCGTTTCCGGCCGGCGATTACCGTCGAGCTCGGCGCTGCTGAGCGCTTCGGACGGCTTCAGATCGGGACGGCCCCCGTATGCGAGGAGCGCGTTCGCCAGCGTCTTCCGTCGCCGGGTGAACACCGACTGGACGATGGCGTCGAAGACCGCACGATTTCTGACCGGCGGATCCGGCGCGTGGAAGCGCAGCGCCACCAGCGCCGAATTCACCTTCGGCGGCGGGCGGAACGCTCCCGGCGGAAGTTTCAACACCATCTCGACGCGTGCCGCGTGCTGGATGAGGACGCTGAGCACCCCGTACTCCTTGCCGCCGGGTGCGGCGACGAGACGGTCCGCGACCTCGCGCTGAACCATCAACGTCGCGTCCTTCAGCGCCGATCCTGCATCGAACAGCTCGAGAAGCCTGAACATGATCGGTGAGGCGACGTTGTAGGGCAGGTTGCCGGCGACGCGCACGGGTTGGGATTGGGCAGCGAGCATCGCAGACTCGGTCGCACGCTCCAGAAAGTCGCCTTCGACGACGGTCAGGTTCGGAATCGCAGCCTCACGGAGTTCGGCGGCAAGGTCGCGGTCGATCTCGTACGCAGTAACCCGGCTCGCCCGGGCCGCGAGCGGAAGGGTGAGTGCACCGCGCCCCGGCCCAATCTCGATGAAGACCTCGTCACTCTTCGGATCAATCGCGCGGATCACTTTCTCGATCCACTCGGGGGCAAGAAAGTGCTGACCGAAGCGCTTGCGCACTACGCGCACGTCGCACCTTGCACGTCGCACCTGGCACCCGCACGCCGCACCTCGCACCCAGCACCCAGCACCCAGCACCTCACCCTTATTCAACCCTCCGCCAGTACTGTTCTTCAATCGCCTCGATCTCTTCCTCGCTCAGCCCGAAGTAGTGACCAATCTCGTGAATCAGCGTCTCGCCGATTGAGACGACGAGATCGTCTTCGTCACCGGCATCGCGTTCGTGAGGCCCCTGAAAAATCAGGATGCGATCGGGCAGCGCGTTGCCGTAATCCCAGCCGCGTTCGGTGAGCGGAGTGCCTTGATACAGGCCGAGAAGGGTATCCGGCGGCTCGATGTCCATCTCGTGCAGGAGCGCGGCAGACGGCTCGTCCTCGACGATGATGGCGAGATTCTTCATCGCGCCGCGAAAGCGGCGGGGCAGGCCCGCCAGTGCGTCAGCGACGAGTTTTTCGAACGCGCTTCGCTGCACGGGATTTCGGCGTCGGCTTCTTCTTCGGTTTCGCTTTGGGCCGCGCGTTTTTCGAACGCCGGGCGCCTGGCTTCGTAATCCGCTCCTGCGACACGACGTTGGCGTAGTAGTCGCAATCGTCGCGCACGACGCACTCGTCGCACTGCGGCTTCGGGCGGCAGATGCGCCGGCCGTGCAGGATGAGCGTGTCCGACGTCCGCGTCCATCGTTCGGGAGGCATCGCGGCGCACAGCTGCTTCTCGACCAGGATCGCATCGTCACCTTCCGCGATGCCGATGCGATTGGAGACGCGGAGCACGTGACGATCGACGGGCAGGCCCGGAACGCCGAGCGCGTGACCGAGCACGACATTCGCCGTCTTGCGACCGACGCCCGGCAGTTCGACCAGTTCCTCCATGGTGCGAGGGACTTCGCCGCCATGACGCTCGACCAGCGCTTTCGCCATCCCGATCAGCGACCGGGACTTTGCGCGGAAAAATCCGGTCGCGTGAATCTGCGGCTCGAGCTGTTCCGGCGTCGCTTTGGCGAGGATGCTCGCGTTGGGGTAGCGCTTGAACAACCGCGGCGTCACGAGGTTGACGCCCTTGTCGGTCGATTGCGCCGAGAGGATCGTCGCCGTCAGCAGCTCGAACGGTGTCGTGTAATCGAGCTCGGTGTCAGCGTCCGGATGCTGGGTCTCGAGCTTGTCGAGAATCTGCTGCGTGTCGCGTGCGGTTTTCACTGTACTGTCAAAGCGCGGCCGTCAGTGCACGCCCGGCTCGGTGCTCTTGTTCCAGCCGACGTTGCTGTAGGACTCGGAATACACCCGCCAGTGCTCCTGCAGCGCCGCGACCAGGTTCGGCACGAACTGCACCGGCACGACGATTTTGGTCTTCACCGGCGCGCGGACGACGTGGTGCGCCTCCGCTTCCTTGATTTCCTTGTCCGACAGCGGCATCACCTCACAGAACGTGAGCGTGAAATCGAACGGCGTGTGCGCGATCGAACAAAAATTGGCGTAGGTGCGCGGCGTCGATTCGTTGTCGTCGGGAACGATGGTGAAGTTGATTTGCTTGGGCTGATCGGCCATGCCCAAGTCTACGCTAGTACTTCCGCATCACCCCGACGACGACGCCCTGAACCTGCACTTGATCCGGGTCCGCGAAGATTGGCTGCATCGCGGCATTGGCGGGTTGCAGGCGGATCTTGCCGCCGGGATCGCGATAGAACTTCTTGAGCGTGACGTCCGATCCGCGCAGCAGCGCGATGACCATCTCGCCGTTGTCGGCGGTCTTGCGGTCCTCGACGACGACAAAATCACCGTCGCGGATCTGCTCGTCGATCATCGAGTCGCCGCGGACGCGGAGGACGTAGGTGTCGCGCTTGCCGACCAGGTCCTCGGGCACGGCGATGGTTTCGTTGGAGCTGATGGCCTCGATCGGCAGGCCGGCGGCGACATAGCCGAGCATGGGAAGCTCGACCGCACGTCCGCCGGCGCGCGTCGGCACCATTTCAACCGATCGGCTGCGGTTCCAGGCGCGCTTGATGAAGCCTTTCTCCTGCAGATTGGTGAGGTGCTTGTGTACGGTGGCGAGCGAAGAGAGGCCGAATCGGCGGCCGATTTCCTCGAGGCTCGGGGCGTAGCCGTGCTGGCTGATGAATTCGTTGAGGTAGTCGAGAATCTCTCGCTGCCGTTTGGTCAGAGGAAGCATTGGCCCTCACTCCGCTGGAACCTTCGCGCCCCAGGCGAAAGACACTGTATGCAAAAGAAAGGCGAAGGTCAAGCGCCCGGGTAATGTGTCTTTCCCAAACCCAGACCTCGGCCGTAGGCTCTTCTCGATGGACAGCTCGCGTGCTTTCGGGTTCGCTCTTCTCGCGCTACTGATGTCTGCGGGCCGCGTTGGCGCGCAGGAACCGCCGCCTGATGTCGATCATGCCGTCGTGTTCGAGTTTGGCTGGGAGGGTGATTGGTCGAAGCGGGAGGCCTTCCACCAAGGAGGAACCGTCGCTGTTGAATTCACGCCGATTGACCATTGGTTGGAACTCGAAATCGGCGTGTCGGTGATTGCCCATCCGGGCGGCGCAGAAATCCCGGTGGACCTGCTGTTCAAGAAACCGTGGCGGATCTCTCGCACGGTGGAGTTCATGGCTGGGATCGGGCCGGAGTTCATTCACTCAACGGTGGAACATCAGACCTTCTGGGGGGTGTCGGCGGTGGCCGATCTGATGGTCTGGCCCCGGCAGAACCTCGGTTGGTATCTGGAACCGGGGATCGAACGGACCTTCGAACCGGGGGCGCACGAAACAGGCTTCGCGATCGCGGCGGGGTTGATATGGGGGCGGTAGGGTGTCCGGCGGTGTTTCTTGATCTGAACGGCACGCTCGTCTTGCCGATCATGGTTGGGCACCCCCGCGACCTTCGGCCTGTTGACGATGCCGCGGCAGCGGTGGCGCGCCTCACGTCCGCTGGTTTTATCTGCCCGGTGGTGACGATTCAGAGTCGCATCGCAAAGGGAATGTTCTCGGCGGCCGACTTCCACATCTGGTTCGATGGCTTCGCGTTGTCACTGGCTCGGCAGGGTGCCATCGTCGTCGGCCCATACGTGTGTCCGCACCGCTTCGCGGAGCCATGTCGGTGTAAAAAACCTCAAACATACCTGTACGAACTGGCCGCGACCGAGCATCAGATCGATCTTGGTCGCTCGTTCGTAGTCGGCGATTCCGTGTACGACGTGGAGGCGGCAGCGCGGTTCGGTGGCCGAGGGTGTCTGGTTCGAACTGGCGAGGCGGTGAGCAACCATGTCGTCGAGTTGGCGGCCACGTCGGCGTCACATGTCGCACTGTCGTTGACGGAGGCGGTCGATTGGATCCTGGCGGCCTGGTAAAGACGCCACTCTGGCACTCAGCCAGAATTTGAAGAATCGACCAGTGAGGCTGATAGGATTCTGAGAAGGTGCGCATCCCGTTTTCGATTCCTGCGGCAGGAACCAGGCGATTTGATGTCGCTGGCTTCGGCCTCAACAGCGTCGATTTGATGGCTGTGGTCGCCGAATATCCGCCGCCGAACAGCAAGCAGCGGCTGCAGCGCTTCGCCCGTCTCCCCGGCGGAGAAATCGCAACG